>JBAVVA010000092.1:0-4420 GCA_049697055.1 Candidatus Aminicenantales bacterium | reverse complement strand
CTTGTGCTCCTCGTCTTATTCCTGGCCCTCTGGACCCTGGACTCATTCGTATTCAGGTTTTCGACGGCGCCGGCCGGGTCCGTGCCGCTTCTTGTCCGTCTGGCGCTGGCCGCTGTTGTGGCCGCCGTCGCCCTCACCCTCGCCCAAAAGGGGCACGTCGTCTTGCATATTCCCGCCGGCGGGCCGCGCCTGATGACAGGCGGCGTCTTCCGGTTCGTCCGCCATCCCTTATACCTGGCCGCGCTGCTTTTCTACCTGGCGCTCGTCCTGGCCACACTGTCTCTGCTGTCCTTGGCTTTCCTGGCCGTCGTTTTCTTCTTCTACAACTTCATCGCCTCCTTCGAAGAGAAATCACTCACAGCCCTATTCGGGCAGGAGTACCTCGACTACAAGGCTTGCGTCCCCAAATGGCTCCCCAGGCTCATGCCTCGTCCCCGCCCCTAGGTTCCTTTTTTTCGACCGGGAGCCGGCGGCCTTCTTGTGGCCGACTCGCTCTTCAGCTATTATGTCTTCCGGCGCGTGGAATACTGATTTCCTGTTCCCATGATTTCCCATAAGGGCTCCGGGTTCGACGTTATTCTCATAAGCGGCGAGCCCTACGCCGACCACCCTCTGTCGGGCGTAGGCGTCATCGCCCGGGTGCTCGACGCCAAGGGCTATCGGGTCGGCGTCATCGGCCGGCCCGACTGGAAGAGTGAGGCGGATTTCAAGCGGCTGGGCCGGCCGCGGCTCTTTTTCGGTATCACCTCGGGCTCGATCGACAGCCTGCTGGTGAACTACACGGCCCTCAAGCGGAGCCGGGCCGCCGACCCCCATGCCCCCTTTCGCTCGGGCATGCCCGACCGGGCGGTGATCGTTTACAGCAACATGGTGCGGCGCCTCTTCCCGGGTGTTCCCATCGTGCTGGGCGGAGTTGAGGCCAGCCTTCGCCGCTTCGCCCATTATGATTACTGGGAAGACCGCGTCCGGCGCAGCATCCTCCTCGACTCCAGAGCCGACATCCTGGCCTATGGCCCGGGCGAGCTTCAGGCGATCGAGATCGCCCGGCGCCTGGCCGAAGGAGGGGCGCTGGAAGGCATCGCCGGCACCTGTGTTGTCCGCGGCGAGCTGCCGCCTGGGTTCAAGGAGCTGCCTTCGTTCGAAGAAGTAAGCGCTTTAAAAGAGAAATTCTGCGAGGCCCAGAACCTTTTCTCTAATCGCCGGGCCCTGGCCCAGCGCCATGCCGGCCGATGGGTCCTCCAGCATCCCGCGCCCGACTACACGACCGAGGACCTGGACTGGATCTACGGCCTGCCCTACACACGCGATATCCCGGCTGATTATCCCGAGCTCGAGATGGGCCGCTTCTCGGTGGTCACCCACCGCGGCTGCGTCGGCCGCTGTTCTTTCTGCGCCCTGACCCTTCTCCAGGGCGACCGCATCGTAAGCCGCAGCGAGGAATCCATCCTGGATGAAGTGAAGCGCATCACGCGCCATCCCGAGTTCAAGGGCTACGTGGACGACCTTGGCGGCCCCACGTCCAACATGTTCGGCATGGACTGCCCGCGCCGGGAGGGCTGCCGGCGCGAGAACTGCCTGTCCTGCCCCACCCTCGACCGCAGCCATAGGCGGTTGATCGAGCTCTTGAGGGCTGTTCGCCAGGTGCCGGGGTTGAAGAAAGCCTTTGTCCGGAGCGGAATCCGCTACGATTTGGCCCTGGAGAGCCCGGAATATATCCGGGAGCTGTGCGGCCATCACGTCTCCGGCCTGCTCAAGATAGCGCCCGAGCATGTCTCGCCGCGTGTCCTGCGCCTGATGAACAAGGGCGGGGGAAAGGCCGCCCTGGAGAAGTTCCGCAAGCTGTTCCAGGAAGCCGGCGGAGGCCGGAAACAGCACCTTAAATACTACTTTATGGTCTCCCATCCCGGGACCTCGGACAAAGAAGCCGGCGAGCTGGCCCGGGAAGTGCGCCGCCTCGAGGCGGGCGGGGAGAAGCCCGTGGAGGGCGTTCAGATCTTCACCCCGACGCCCATGACCCGCTCAGCCTGCATGTACTGGACCGGCCTGGACCCGGCGACCGGGGAGAAGGTTCATGTACCCAGGACGTATGAAGAGAAGAAAAGGCAGAAAAAAATAGTCATAGCAAACTAATATTGTTATCTAGGTAGGGCACCAGACTGTGGATCCGAAGGTTGGGGGTTCGAGGCCCCTCACTCCCCCTGCCTTATTTGCTTCTAATATCAATCCTTCGCTCTGTTTCTTCCTTTCAGCTCCAATACTGTAGCTTACGCGCTTTTAAACTGAATCTGTGACATATTTGTGACACGGAGAAAAATATGTCTTGAGCCCTTGACTGGCAGTCAAGAGGTCGCCGGTTCGATCCCGGTCAGCTCCACCATCTTTTTCCCCTTATAAATCATCAAATTATGGCTTTTTTTGAACACTTTTGGATTGCACAACTTTCCGTCACTTTCCGGATTTTTCCGCAATAAAGTCGAGACAAAGTCGAGACCGTTTTTAAAATCTTTATCGGATTAGTAGAATCTGATATACGGGGAGAGGTCCGCAACAATTGGACAATATCGATTGACTTGAATTATCTGCTCAATTAATATTATAAAGAAAAGACGAGGGGAGGTTCAAGATGACATGTTCAGCAATTATCTTGTCAATCGTTACCGTTATTAGTTATGTCGCCCTCGCTATCATTACTTTTTTTTATATGAAAGAAACAAGACGCATAAGGGAAATTGCAGTAGAAGACTTAAAGATCGGAGCTTCACCACAGGTTTTTGTATCAAATATCGGAACTTTTCAGACGCTGGATGAGGAAAAGAAAAAAATTGCAATTCAAGCAATTATTCAGATCACAAATACGGGAAGAACAGAAGCCACTAATGTAATAATAAAATATAAACTCTTGATAGCAGAGCACATCCAAATTCCCTGGGAATCCCAGGAAGCCCCCTACATTTTCCCGAACCAAAGCCTTTTATTTAATAGTCTTTCTTATGCAATTGATCTTAATGAAGAAGATACAAAATCAGCAAAAAGTCAACTTGAAAATAACAAAAAAATATCTTTCCGTCCTGAAACAAAACCAAAATATGAAATGGAAATTAAAATTGAATATTTTGGATATCAAAAAGAGAAAAAAATTCTTTCTTGGTTATGTGATTATAGATGGGATGGGATTAATTGGGGGATGCGCATTCTAAAGGAAGATAAGACTTCGTAGTTGATAAATGAAAAACGTTCTCTACTACGGCGACAATCTTGATATTCTGAGAAGGTATATTGCAGACGAAAGTATCGATCTGGTCTATCTCGATCCGCCGTTCAAGAGTAGTCAAAATTACAACGTCCTTTTCAAAGAAAAAAACGGAAGCCAGGCGGCCTCACAAATTCGCGCGTTCGAAGATACCTGGACATGGAGCCAGGACGACGAAGCTATCTATGCTGACCTGGTAACGAAGGGCGGGAAGGTTTCCGATTGCCTTCAAGCCTTCCGGACGTTCCTGGGGCCGTGCGATATGCTGGCGTATCTTGTCATGATGGCCCCGCGGCTGGCCGAGCTGCGCCGCGTCATGAAGCCGACCGGAAGCATTTATCTTCATTGTGATCCGGCCGCAAGCCACTATCTGAAAATGCTTATGGACGGGGTTTTCGGTCCAGAACGTTTTATCAACGAAATAGTCTGGAGAAGAACAAACGCGAAGGGATTAGCCTTCACCCGGTTTGCGGGAAATCATGATACAATCCTTCGTTATTCCCGCGACGATAAGTGGACATGGAATCCGGCTTATACAGAACATGATCCCGAATACTTGCGGAAATTCTACCGGTATATAGAACAATCGACGGGCCGCCGTTATAGGCTTGCCGATTTAACGAATCCTAACAAGAACCGGCCGAATCTTACTTATGAGTTTCTCGGGATTACTCGCGTTTGGCGATGGACGAAAGAACGAATGATGGAAGCCTATCAAAAGGGTTTTATCGTTCAATCTGCGGCTGGTCGGGTCCCTGCTCTGAAACGTTACCTTGATGAACAAGAAGGAACTCCGGTTGATGATATATGGACCGACATATTGCCCGTTCAAGCTCAAGCACAGGAACGCCTGGGTTATCCCACGCAAAAGCCGGAAGCGCTTCTTGAACGGATTATTAAGGCCAGTAGCAACGAAGGGGACCTAGTCCTTGATCCATTCTGCGGCTGCGGGACGACGATTGCGGCCGCGCAAAAATTTAAGCGGCGCTGGATCGGAATCGATATTACGCACCTGGCGATAACGCTAATTAAAAAGCGCCTGTTGGACGCCTTCGGAACAGAGGCGCAATTCAACGTCATCGGCGAACCGACAAGCCTTCCCGATGCGGCCGCGCTCGCCGAGGCCGATCGCTATCAATTTCAATATTGGGCGCTTGGCCTGGTAGGGGC
>JBAVVA010000091.1:0-39220 GCA_049697055.1 Candidatus Aminicenantales bacterium | reverse complement strand
TATCGGCCGTGACGTTGCGGATGGAAATTTCGCCGGCTTCGACGCCCGGCGAGCTTTCCGCGCGCTCCGCCGGCTTTTTGGTTAGGAGGATAATGCCGACGGCCAGTAAGACGATAACGACGATAAGCCCGATGATCAGTTTTTTTCTCATTTCTTTCTCTCTAGGTGACCCGGGCCGCTCAAAAGAACACTAGCACGACCGTTCTCCAACCGTCAAGGAATGAGTCTATCATGGTAAAATAGGTCCAACCATGAAAGCGCTCGTCACCGGGGCCAGCGGGTTCATCGGCGGTCATCTGGCCGCGGAACTGGCCCGGCGCGGCTATGAGGTCCGCGCTCTTGTCCGGCCGACTTCAAACCTCCGCTGGCTGGAACAGAAGGGCCTGACCCTAGTCCGGGGAGATTTGGGGGACAAGCTCTCCTTGAGGAAAGCTGCGGCCGGGGCCGACCTCGTCTTCCACCTGGCCGCTGTCATCCACGCCCCCGGTTGGGAGAAACACCGGGCGGTCAACATCGAAGGAACGGAAAACCTGTTGGCCGCTTGCGAGGAGGCCGCGCCCCGGCTTCAAAGGTTCGTTTTTGTCTCCAGCATCTCGGCCTCGGGGCCGAGCCTCAAGGGCCGGCCTAAAACGGAAGAAGACGCCTGCCGGCCCATCTCCGCTTACGGCCAAACCAAACTCCTGGCCGAAGAAATTGTCCGGGGCTGCGGCGCCAAGTTCCCGGTGGTCATCCTCCGGCCGCCCAACGTCCTGGGCGCCCGGGAAAGAGAAGTCCAGGCCGTTCTCCGCGCGCTGCAGTATCGGGTCAAGCCGCTCTTAGGCACCAAGGATAAACAGACGAGCTTCATCATGGTCGAGGATTTGGTGGAGGCCATCCTCCTCTGCGCCGAAAAAAAAGAGGCGGCCGGCCAAACCTATCACGTCACCGACGGCCGGGCCTACAGCTGGCGCGAGCCGCTGGACATCCTCAGCCGGCTGCTGGGCCGCCGCTGCCTGCCCCTGCCCTACGGCCTGCTCTACACCTTGGCCGGGTTAACCGAGCTCTCCTTCAAGCTGCTGGGCCGGAGGCCGCCCCTCCGCCGCAGCTCCCTGCGCAGCATTCACGACCATTATTGGATCTTCGACAGCTCGAAAATCGAGCGGGAATTGGATTTTCGTCCCCGGCTGACGCTCGAGGAAGGGCTGCGCCGGATTGTGGCCCAGAGCGGGCTCAGCCCGGGGCGATGAGCAGGGTGCCGGGGTCGAGCTCAAGGTGGATCTCGCTCACCGGAAAGCCGTGATCCTTGACCAACTTTAATCGAACATGCTCGCCTTCAGATTGAAGGGTGATGAGCACGGCCACTTCCTCCAGGAACGGATGAAGGAGGCGGGGCACGCCCCGTTCGTCGAACAGGGGGTCCTCCCCCCGGAGCGAGGCACTGAACCAAACCTCCAGGCCCAACCGGCCAGCGAACTCCCGAAACTTGCGCAGGTCATCCGCCGTGCCAAACCCGAAGTCGTAGCCGTCCACGATGAGCAGGTCGGCGGTGAACCGGCCGTGAACGATCATGGCCTCCAGGCTCCGCAAGACCTGTTCGCTGCGGGCAGCATCCTGCTTGAAGTTCATGATAACCCGATTCCGGATGAGGTCGTCATGGAACTCGAGGGCCGAGTCCGGGTCGCGATTTTTGACCAATTCCTTGAAGATGTCCTCGTACCAATTGATGATAGTGTCTACCCGGGCCGAATAGGTGACATGGATGACAGGCCTGCCTTGGATGAGCCTGTCGGTAGCGATGTGGACCAGGCAGGCCGTCTTGCCCACTCCTTTGCGTGAGGCCAGCACACCGATATTCCCCTTCCCCAGCCCGCCGTGGATCGAGCTTTCCAGGATGCGGAGCGGGCTCCTCTTGAACAATTCTTCATTGGGAAACACGTTCCTTATCCCTCCTTGTTTGTCCTACAACCTGGCTGAGCCTTTGGCCGTATTTTCCCGGTACTGGGCGATTAGGACTTCGGCCGCGGCGGCCGGGACTCGGGCGTACTTCAGGAATTCCATGGTGAACTCGGCTTTGCCCTGGGTCAGGGAGCGCAGCACCGTGGAGAACCCGAACATCTCGCCCAGCGGCACGTCGGCGTCCACCCGGGCGAACAGGCCGTCCTCCACCGAACTGACGATGACCCCCCGGCGCTGGTGGATGCTGGCGAAGACGCTGCCGGCGAACTCGGAGGGCCCCTCCACCGAAACTTTCATGATGGGCTCCAGGGCAACGGGCTTGGCCCGCTCATAGGCCTGCCAAAAAGCGCCCTGGGCCGCGGCCTGAAAAGCCAGGTCCGAGGAATCCACCGCGTGAGATTGGCCGTCATTCAGAACGACCCGGACGCCGACGATGGGAAAGCCGATCAACCGGCCCTTGCGCAGCGCGGTCCGGAACCCCTTGTCGCAGGAGAGAATGAACTCCCGAGGGATGCGGCCCCCTCTGACTTCATTCCGAAACTCATAGTTCCCCTCGGCCAGTGGCTCAAGAGTGCCCATGACCCGGCCATATTGGCCGGCGCCGCCCGTCTGCTTTCTATGGGTGTAGTCAAAGTCAACCCGATGGGTGATGGATTCGCGATAAGCCACTTGGGGCCGGCCCGTCCGGACCTCGGCCCGGTACTCGCGTTTCATCCTCTCGACATAGACTTCCAGGTGCAGCTCGCCCATACCCTGGATAATCGTCTGGTTGGATTCCGGGTCCACATATGTCTTAAAGGTGGGGTCTTCCTTGGTGAACCGGCCCAGGGCCTTGGCCAGGTTGTCCGAAGCCTTCTTCTCCACCGGCTCAATGGCCAGGGAGATGACCGGCTCGGGCACATGGATGGCGGTCAGGGCCAGGTCAAGGCCCGGCTTGACGAACGTGTCGCCCGACTGGCATTCGATGCCGAACAGGGCCACGATATCGCCGCTGCCCGCCTCCTCGATGTCCTCCATGCTGTCGGCATGCATGCGGGCCAGGCGGCCGACCCGCAGGCGCTGTCGGGAGCGGGTGTTGAAAAGCTCCACCCCCTTGCGCAGGCTGCCCTGATAAATGCGGATATAGGTCAGCTGGCCGAAGGGCCCGTCCTCAAGCTTAAAGGCCAGGGCCACGGTGTCGGCCGCGTTGTCGGCCACCAGCTTGACTTCTTGACCTTCTCGGCTCAGGTCGATAGCCTTGTTCTCCACCTCGCTCGGGTCGGGCAGGTAATCCACCACTGCGTCAAGCAGAGGCTGGACGCCTTTATTCTTGTAAGCCGAGCCCATGAGCACGGGCACTAATTGGCGGCTGATGGTGCCCCGGCGCAGGGCTCGGCGGATCATGTCCTCGGTCTCCCGGCCCTCCAGGACCGCGGCCGTGAGCTCGTCGGAAAAAAGCGAGGCTGCATCCAGTATCTCTTCCCGCAGGCGGCGGGCCTGCTCCAGCAGCTCGGCCGGGATCTCGTCCTGACGAATCGTTTCCCCGTCCTTGCCCTCGAAATAAAGGGCCTTCATCGAGACGAGGTCAACCACTCCTCGATGATCATCCTCCAGGCCGATGGGCAATTGGAGGAGGACCGCGTTCAACCCCAGCCGCTCGGCCATCTGGTCCCGGACTTTGAGAGGATTGGCGCCCACCCGGTCCAGCTTGTTGATGAAACCCAGGTGGGGAACGTGGTAGCGTTTGAGCTGACGGTCCACGGTGATGGTCTGGGATTGGACTCCGCCCACGGCGCACAAAACGAGGATAGCTCCGTCGAGGACTCGGAGGGCCCGCTCCACTTCGATGGTGAAATCCACGTGGCCGGGCGTGTCGATAATGTTGATGACCCGGTCGGCCCAGGTGACGTTGGTGGCAGCCGAGGAAATGGTGATGCCGCGCTCCCTTTCCAGGTCCATGCTGTCCATGGTGGCTCCCACGCCGTCTTTGCCCTTGACCTCATGCATCCGGCGTATCTTCTTGCAATAGAAGAGAATACGTTCGGTCAGCGTCGTCTTGCCGGAATCGATATGGGCGCTGATCCCGATATTGCGCATGTGAGAGATATCTGTCATCATAAAAAGCCTTCCCGGTGCTGAAGCAGGGGGGGTTTTACTCGGATCCAAAAAGCGTTCGAGTAAGTGCGTATTATACTCAACCACGCGGCCTTTGGCAAGAAGAACCAGGAGGTAAAATTATTTTGCATCCGAATCCAATATATTGTACCCATTTTTTTGGCGATATCCGGAAACCTTTATAAGTCTTCAATCGTAGTTATTGATGAAAGACGCACTCTATCCTGTTTGGCCTGAAGAAGCTTGGAGAAAAAGGAGATTTAGGGGTGAGAAAGACAATATTGATGCTGATGATCCTGGCGCTGCCGCTGGTTCTCACAGCCAAGACCAAATCAAAGGATCAAACCCCGCCGGCCGCGCCGGCGGCCCAAAAAATAGTCAAGGCCGCCCGGACCGAAGAACCGATCACGATTGACGGCCGGCTGGAGGAAAAAGTCTGGAAGAATGAGGCCAGCGACGGCTTTACCCAGAACGATCCAAAGGACGGCGAGCTGTCCACCGAGCAGACAAAGGTCTGGGTGGCTTATGACGAAAAAGCGCTGTATGTGGCGGCCTACTGCTATGACAGCCAGCCGGACAAGATTATCGGCCGCCTGGGCCGGCGCGATTCCCAGGTCGATTCCGACTGGTTCCTCGTCGCCGTCGATCCTTACTGCGACAAGAGAACGGGCTACCAGTTCGGCGTCAATCCAGCGGGCACGATCACGGACTCGACGCTTTCCAACGACGTGAACGAGGACGACTCCTGGGACGGCGTCTGGGAGGCCAAGGCCGAGGTCAACGGCCAGGGCTGGATCGTAGAAATAAAAATCCCCTTCAACCAGCTGCGCTTCCCGAGCCAGGACGAATATGTCTGGGGCGTGAACTTCCGCCGCGTCATCAAGCGCAAGAATGAAGTGGCCAGCTTCGCCTGGGTGCCCAAGAGCGAGCCGGCCTTTGTCTCGAAGTTCGCCAGGCTGGAGGGCATCCGCGGCATCCGGCCTGGCCGTCATATTGAATTTTTGCCCTACGCCACCGGCCAGGCCCAGTTCCGGCCCGAGGAGCAGGGCAATCCTTTTGAGTCCGGCCAGCGGCTCCTGGGCAATGCGGGGTTCGACCTCAAGGTCGGCCTGAAGAGCAACCTGACCCTGGACGCTACGGTCAACCCGGATTTCGGCCAGGTGGAGGTCGACCCGGCCGTCATCAACCTCTCGGCCTATGAAACCTACTACCAGGAGAAACGGCCCTTCTTTATCGAGGGCGCTTCCATATTCAACGGGTTCGGCAGCGGCGGCATTTACCTCAACGCCAACTTCAACTGGCCCAGCCCCTCATTCTTCTACAGCCGGCGCATCGGCCGCGCGCCCCAGGGCTATGTCACGGAAGAGGGATACGCCCGCATCCCGGACCGGACGACCATCCTGGGCGCGGCCAAGCTCACCGGCAAGCTCGGCACCTGGAACATGGGTTTCATCAGCGCCCTGACTTCGAGCGAGTTTGCCCAGATCGACCAGGCCGGAAGCCGAATCAAGCAGGAAGTGGAACCTTTCTCCTATTACGGCGTCTTTCGCGCCCAAAAGGATGTCCAAGAGGGCCGCAGCGGCTACGGAATCATGGCTACCGGCGTCCTGCGCAACCTCGACTCCGAGGTCCTGGCCGGCATCCTCAACAAAAACGCCTTCAGCCTGGCCATCGACGGCTGGCATTTTCTGGATAAGAACCGCAACTGGGTCATGGGCGGCTGGCTGGGCGGAACTCGAGTGGCGGGCTCGGCCCAGGACATCCTCCGCCTCCAATATTCCTCCATGCACTACTATCAGCGGCCGGACGTGACCTACGTCAAGGCCGATCCGGCGGCCACCTCGCTCACCGGCTGGGGCGGACGCTTCAGCCTGGCCAAGCAGAACGGCAATTTCCTGTTCCTCGCCTCTTTGGGCGTCCTGTCACCCGGCTTTGACCCCAACGACCTGGGCTTCCAGTACGGAAGCAGCGATGTCATCAACATGTTTTCCCTGACCGGCTACCAATGGACAAAGCCGGGCAAGGTCTTCCGCTATGCCCTGGTTGCTGCCGGCCTCGGCCGCAACTACGACTTCGGCGGCACAAAAAATTGGGAATGTTTTATTGCCCTTTTCCAGGCTCAACTGTGGAATTTCTGGAATATCAATCTGGAAGCCGTCTACAACCCCGAGTTCGTCAGCAAGAGCCTGACCCGCGGCGGCCCGATGGCCGTCATCCCCCATGGATACCAAGTCGACGGTTACCTATCCTCCGATAGCCGGAAGCCCATTGTCATGGAGGCCAGCGGTTATATGTACCGCCGTCCCGCCACCGGTACCGAGTGGAGCCTCTACCTCGGCCTTCGCTGGAAGCCGGCCTCGAACATCAATTTTTCCGTAGGGCCGTCGCTGGCCAATGAGATGAACAGCATTCAGTGGGTGACCCTAGTTTCGGACCCGTTGATGACTTCAACCTTCGGAAGACGCTACATCTTCGGCCACCTGACCCAGAAGACAATCGCCGTCGATATCCGCCTGGACTGGACCTTCACCCCCCGGCTGACGCTTCAGGCCTACCTGCAGCCCTTCCTGGCCGTGGGCCAGTATAACGAATTCAAGGAACTGGCCAGGCCTAAAAGCTTCGATTGGAACATCTACGGACGAAACGGCTCGACCATCGGAACGGCCGACGGCGCTTACGTTGTGGACCCCGACGGCGAAGGGCCGGCCGAAGCCTTCGACTTCGACAACCCCGACTTCAACTATAAGTCCCTGCGCGGCACGGTTGTGCTCCGCTGGGAGTATCTCCCCGGCTCATTGTTCTACCTGGTCTGGACCCAGAACCGCGCCGACTATGCCCACCCGGGTGATTTCCAGTTCCGCCGCGACCTGGGCGACCTCTTAACCGCTCCGGGCGACAACATCTTCCTCTTCAAAGCCTCCTATCGCTGGAACATGTAAGTAGCCATACCGCTCCAAATAGGGGCGGCATTCTTCCGTGATGCGGCGGCGCAGGGCCGGAGAGAGCTCCCAGTCTCGGCCCCGGTAATGCGGATGGGCAGCCAGGTAACCCTCCAGGGCCGGACGCAGGCGGTCGAAATCGCCCAGGCCGAGGTGCTCGTAGACGCGTCGCATCTGGCCCAGCGGGTCAGCGGCTAAATCTTCGAAGCGCACCTGGCAAAACCGCTCCCCGGGGACCAGCCAGCGCGATTGTTCCAGCCGTTCATAGAAAAGGTTGAAGGTCTGAAAAACGGCGTCCTCCAGGCCGGCCCAGCTTGGCCTTTGGAGAGATTGGGACTGATACAAAGTTTTCCACAAGTTGATCGTGGAGGGGATCACCGCGTACGGAGACCGGACCATGGTGATGAAACGCGCTTCGGGAAAAAGCTCGGACAAGACCTTGACCCGGCAGGTATGCGGGGGGGATTTTAGCTCCAAACGGCCAGGCCGCAGAAAAAGCACTTGTTTTAGGAAATACATTAGCGACTCTTTCCACCTATGGAGCAGCCGCGGCGGCAGATCTTCCACCTCCCAGGATCCAGGGTCAGGCAGCGGATGGCTGGGGAAGGCCAGCTTCTGGTAGGGAGACGGGGCGCCCAGGAGGCAGAGGGCGAATTCATCTTCCTGCGGAGAATCACTCGACATGGCCATCGAATCCATCGGCCGGCGGCCGGGAATGTTCCGCCGCATGATCAAGCGTTCCACATATCCGCGCAGGTGAAGGTGGCTGGGATTCAAACATTGGCTGGTGGTGGGATAGGTAAATTGCTCATCCAGCCCGAGCAAGGTGTGCAGGAGAGTCGTTCCGGTTCGCCAATGGCCGAGAATAAACACGGGAGGGGGGTCGATTCGGACCGCTGCGATCTTGGACCCGACGAAAAAACCCTGAACGCCCGACAGGAGCGAGTGGTAGGCGGCCGTCAGCGTGTAGAGCATCGCTTCCGGAATGTGCCGCGGGGCGACCTTGAACCGGTTGCGGGCGAGCAGCCGCCACCAGCCGGGCAGGCTGCAGCCCGCCCAGATTTTCAGCATGTCACGCTCCGTTGGTCACCAGGGCCGGGCCGGATTCGCCGATCCGCAGCAGGGCGGCCTTCAGTTGGTCCGCTATAACTTCGACCAAGGGCGGGAACATCAGATCGTAATGCCGGCCGGCCAAAAACCTGACCGTGGCCGTGCCGGCCGTCAGCTTCTTCCAGGCGGCCTGGAGTCCGGCTGGGGGGACCTGAGTTCGTTGTTGCAGCCAGCAGAACAGGGGAGCTTGGATCTGCTGAGGACGATAGGCCCGCAACAGGGCCAGATGGTGATCATACAGCGAGATATATTCTTTGATGTTCTCGGGTTTGAGTCCGCTGTTCAGATAATCCTGCTCGGTCAGCCAGTCCAACACCCGCTCGACACGTTCCGGCCCCGACAGGGTCAGCATGCCCGCCGCCAGGGTATCGGCTTGTGGGGCCAGGATGTCCACGTCTACCGGACGCAGCATCCGGAGTTCACGGGCGAAAATATCGTACATGTCGAGAATATGCCGGCGCAGCAGCGTTTCCTTTGAAGTGCCGGGGTCGATCCAGTCCAAATTGGCGTCCGCCAGCCCGACCAGTCGGACTTGGCGGTTTCGCTTCTCCAGGACGCGAGCGGTGGCCAGCGCCGAGAATCCGCCGAACGAAAATCCAAACAGGTGACAATGTCCCCGGGAGATACAACGTTCGATTAAAGTGGCGTAGTCCTCGGCCATGGCTTCCAGTGAATCATGCTCGCTCTGCTGGCCGCCGATCGCTCGCGACTGAAGGCCGTACACCGGCAGGTCCGCCGGCAGACTCCTCATCAGATCATAGTAGATATGGACCAGCCCGGCCGCGGGATGAAAGCAGAACAGCGGGTCTCGCCCTCCCCCGGCGCGGAGCACGACCAGGCTTCCGGCCGCGGGTTCCGGGGCGGTTGGCGCGGCTTTGACCTCACCTTCTTTTTTCGCCGGCGGCCCCGGCCAGGCGCCGGTCATCAGTTCAAGCATCGTGGCGGCCATGGTCGCCACGGACGTGCCGGCCGTGAACTTGCCCGGCGGCAACGGGACACCCAGCTGTTTTTCGAGACGAAGCCCGAGTTCAACAGCAATCAGCGAATCAAGACCAAGGTCGGTCAGAGGCCGTTTCACATCCAGCTTGTCCACGCCGATGCGAATGACTTTGGCCGCCTGCTCGCGCACGTATCGGGTCACAAGATCCAGCTTCCGGTCGCCGGCGGCCGATAAAACCGATTCCCGAATTCCCTGGCCTTCCCCGGGGGGCTGTTTTTCCTGCTGCCGGGCCAACTCCGCGTAGCGCGGCGAACGGACGCCCAGCGCGGAGGCCGACCACTTTTTCCAGTCCAGGTTCGCTACTCCGACCTGGACAACATCGCTCGGCAAAAGAAACCCCAGCGCTTCCGTGGCTTGGGCGGGAGTGATCCCGCTCAGGCCCAAGCGGGCCAGATGTTCCTGGATCTCTTGCCGCCGGGCCGCGTAGCCTACTTCGCTGAGGAGGCCCCAATTCACGGTGAGGGCCGGCCGCCCGAGCGCCCGCCGGTAGTGGGCCAGCCCGTCCAGAAAAGCATTGGCCGCCGCATAATTCCCCTGGCCCGGGTTGCCGACCAGAGAGGTAATCGAGGAAAACATCACAAAAAAATCGAGCGGCTGAGCGAGGGACATCTCATGCAGGTTCCAAGCGCCGTGGACTTTGGGAGCGATGACCCGCCGGAACCGTTCCCGGTCTAGCGAGGTGAGCAACCCGTCGTCGATGACCATGGCCGCCTGGACGATCCCGCGGAGTGGGGGCCAGTCTTTTTCGATTCGCCGGAACACCCGGCTCACATCGGTGCGGTTGCTGATGTCGGCTTTCCAAACGCTCACCTTGGCCCCCAGCCGGCGGAGACGGACCAGGCCGGCGCGGGCTTCATCCGTCGAGGCGCCCCGCCGGCTGACCAGGATAAGCCGCCGCGCCCCGTTTCGGGCCATCCATTCGGCCACGGCCAGGCCGAACCCGCCCAGGCCGCCCGCTACCAGGTAGCTGGCCCTGGAATCAAAACGGAGGAGAGGCCATTTCGTCTGGGGGACCGTTCGGACCTGGCCCAACGACCTGGAGACCACAATCTTGCCCACATGGCGCGCCTGCGACATGTGGCGAAAGGCGTTGACGATTTGATCGAGGGGAAAGACCCGGTGCGGCAAGGGAGACAGCTTGCCGCGCGCAACCCAATCCATGATCTGCTTCATTTGGGAAACCAGCAGGGCCGGCTTGTCCTGCATGGCCTGGGCCAGGTCAATGACAAACAGGGCGGCGTTGTTCCGCAGGGGACGCAGGCCGATCCGGCTGTTCTGGAAAACATCCCGTTTTCCTATCTCCAGAAAGCGGCCGTAGGGCGAAAGAACGGACAGCCCCTGGGCCAGGGCCTCTCCGGCCAGCGAATTGAGGACTACCTCAACGCCGCGGCCGCCGGTCAGGCGGCGGATCTCATCGGCAAAGGTGAGCGACCGTGAATCCAGCACATGAGGAACGCCCAGGGCGCGGAGCAGTTCACGCTTCTCGGTGCTGCCGGCGGTGGCGAAAATTTCGGCTCCCGCCAGCCGGGCCAATTGCACCGCGGCCAGGCCGACACCGCCGGCGGCTGCCTGGATGAGCACTCGCTCGCCCCGTTTCAGTTGTCCGAGATGATATAAGGCGTAGTATGCCGTTAAAAACGCGACCGGTAGGGTGACGGCTTCTTCGAAAGTCAGGCCCGGCGGCTTGGGCCTCACCGCCGCCGCCGGCACCGTCACCCGCGAAGCGAAGCAGCCTGAGCCGATGGCCACGACCTCCGCGCCGAGGCTCAAGCCCTTCACGCCCCGGCCTACCGCCGTCACCCGGCCGGCGCACTCGTCGCCGAGCAGCTGGTCCTCATCCTTGTCCGACGGATAGATGTGGAGCGCTTTCATCACGTCGCGAAAGTTGAGGGCCGCGGTCTGGACTTCGATTTCCACCTGGCCGGGGCCGGGTTTCCGGCGCGGGCGGGAGCGAAAGGCCAGATGGTCGAGCGTTCCACTGGCTGCCATTTCCAGCCGGTAGCCTGGAGGCCGCCGCGCCGGTCCCGGCCGCGGCGGCCGGCGGACCTCGGAGAATTTGACCAGCCGGCTCACATAGCGGTCGGACCCGCGGATGGCAACCTCGTCTTCGCTATCCTCGAACAGCAATTCGTCGAACAGAGCCTGCCTATCGTCCTCGTCCGCGGCCGGGCTGAGGTCGATCAGCCGGCAGCGGAGGGAGGGCTGTTCGTTGATCAGCACACGGCCCAACCCCCATAGCATCGATTGGGATAGGCTGACTTTCTGTCCGGGCCAAATGGCCTGGGCGCCGTTGGTAACCAGCCAAATTCTGACCGGTTCGGCGGCGCGGCCGGCGGCCAGAGCCTGGACCAGGTGCAAAACGGAGTGGCAGGCGAAGGATTCTGCCCGGTCGAGCTGAGAGAGTCCGATATCGTCGAGCCCGTTCGCCTCCAGGGCCCAGCAATGGACGAACCGCGCTACCGGCCCGTCTCCGTTGGCCGACAGGTCCGCCAACAGCCGGGTCATATCAACAGGCTCAGCGGCTCGAATCTCAAACCGGTCAGGACCGCGGCGCCGATATTCGGCCCCCGGGTTTACCATGACCACACGGTCAGCCCGGCCGCGCAATTTTCCGGCCAAGGCCTCGGCCGTGCCGCTTGAATCGGCAAAGACAACCCAAGCCGCAGGCTGCGGCGCTCGAGGATTGGTGGGCTGAGCGGTTAAAACATTTGCGGCGCTCGGGGCCCGGGCTAGGAGAACCCTATGGCACAGCCCGGACGATCCGCCGCCGGTTAGCGAGACAGCTCGGCCGCCGGCAAAACCCAGCTCCCGGAGGAGGGCCAGCCAGCTGCCCTGGTCGAGCGCTGCCCTAGCGGGCTGGGCAGCCTTGTCGGCGGGCAGCTTCGCGCCGTCCAGCAGGCCTGATACCAGAGAAAACCATCGGCCCGGCAGCTCGGTGTGGAGCATGATCAGAAGTCCTTGCCCGGCCAATAGCCGCCGAACCTGGTCGAGCGTTTCGCGGAGGTCTGGACCGGCGGGCCGCGCCTGGGAAGCCAAAACGATATCAAACGAATGCGGCTCGAGTCCCTGTTCCGCGGACGGTGTCCCCAGGCCGAGCGTCTGGTATCGCACAAAAGGGTAATCAAAAAACTTCTGTTCCGCCCGCTGGAAAAATTCGTCCGACTTATCGGTAAAGAAATATTCGGTCCGCTCGGCGGGCAAGCGGGGCAGGACGTAGGCCGTCAGGCCGCCCGCCCCGGCGCCGACTTCGAGGATTCGCACCCTGCGCCCCGGCCCCAGCCTGTCGATCACAGCCCCGACGGCTTCGGCCGCGAACAGGTTGTGATCCTGGAACACCCAGGAGTCTTGATAGAAATGTTCGATCAAAGGCCACCACTCGCTGGAAAAAAGAATGCTCCGCGGGTCGAGGCCGCCCCGTAAAACTCCGGCCAGCCGGCGCCCGCCCTGGCGCAGGAGGGCAAGCACCGGATAAGACGCCGGGAATCGGCGGAGTATCTTCCGCCAGAGGGAATCCCTGTCGGCCGGCGGGCCGGCCCGGCGCACGGTCCAGCCCGGCCCGGTCCGCTTCAGGATCCGATCTTTCTCGAGGTACTGTAAGAATCGCCCGGCGGCCTGCCTCTGCCCGGCCACGATGCCCAATTCATCCATCCAGGGACCCGGCTGGAGGCGCTGTCCGATGCGCAGTTCTCCCCCCAGTTGCCGGAACGCATCAAGGATATAGTGCCGACAGAGGACGTCCAAGTCCGGCACCGCTTCGGCCAGCCGCTCGCTGAGCCGGGTGTGCGCTTCACGGCGGCGGGCCAGCCGCTCCAGCCGACCGGCGATCTCGTTCAGGCCGGCGGTCTGGCGCTTGGGGAGCGGCCGGGTTTGGGATTGAGGCAAGGGGCAGGGTTGCCACACGTTTTCGTAAAGCCAGTCGTCCAGGCCGGCCGAGGTTTCCCGCCGGGCGGGCGCGGCGGCCCGGCAATGGAACCCCTCCGCCGCCATCAGAACCTGTCCCTCCTCATCGAGGAGGTGGATGTCGCCGACGATGAGGCGGGCTGCCCGGCGAACCAAGCGCGCATGGCTCCAGGCCGGCCGGCCGGCTCCGGCGTACCATTGAAGGCGCTCAATTTGGACCGGCAAGTAAAGGGCGTATCCGTCCGGGTTCTCCGGCAATGCCGCGGACAACACCTGGAAACAGGCATCGAGCAGCGCCGGGTGAATGACGTATTTGAGCTGCTCGCTTTCAAGATGGGCGGGGAGTTGCAGGCGGCCGATGGCCTCATCCTTGCCCCGCCAGGCGGCGGCAATTCCTTGGAAGGCCGGGCCGAAGCTGAGGCCGGCCTCCCTGAATCGCCGATAAATCAAATCCAGGGGGATATCCCGGGAGCAGCGTTTTCGGATTTGGGCGACAGCCACGGCCGGGGCCGGAACCGAATTGGCGAGCGGTCGGAGGCGGCCGCTGGCATGCTCAACCCACTCAGCGCCGCTCTTGGCCGGACAGCTGGAGATGGTAAAGGTAGATTCCTGGGGCCGGTAGGTCAGTTGGAGGCGGAGCGGATCTTCGCCTTCCGGAAACATCAAGGCTTTGTGAAAATCCATCTCCTCCAGGCTGACGGCGAGCGACCCGGAAACCGCCCGGCCGGCCGCCAGGGCCATATCCACGTAAGCAGCGGCCGGCATGACGACGCGTCCCAGCACTCGATGATCTTGGAAGGTGTTCAGGCTGTCTTTGTCAAGCCAACTCTGCCAGGTGGGTTGGGCCGCCGGCAGTCTATGCTCCAGCAAGGGATGGAGGGGCGGGTTCAGTCGGGCCTCCCGGCACTCCCCCGCTTCGCTCCAGTAGTGCGCCTGCTGCCAGGGGTAAGTGGGCAGGTCGGCCATCTCCGCTCCGGGGAACACTCCCCGCCAATCGACACGGCAGCCGAGCGTATGGAGCGCGCCCAAAGAGCCGAGCAAGGTCAGCCGCTCGTTCTCCTGGCGGCGCAGCGAGGGCAACACCGTCCCCGCCAGGGAATGGTGAGCCAGGCATTCGGAAATCGAACCGGACAGCACCGGATGCGGACTCAATTCGAGAAAAACGCGATAGCCCCGCTCGAGGAGCGCCTCAATGGCCGGTCCAAACTGGACGGTCCGGCGGATGTTTTCCCACCAATAGGCTGGTCCGAAATCACCCTGGCCGGCTTCCCCGCCCCGCACCGTGGAAAACAACGGTACCTCCGGGCGATGGACTTCGAGTTCGCGCAGCGAGGTCAAAAAGTGATCACGGACCGGGTCCATCTGTTGACTGTGAAAAGCATGCCGGACACTGAGAAAACGGCAGAAGACCTGGCGCTTCTCCAGCGTTTCAGCGATGGCCTCGAGCACCCGACCGTCTCCGGACAAAGTGACCGAGTTCGGGCTGTTGACGGCAGCCAGCGACACCCGCTCCGCGTAGGGGGCTATGATGCGGACGGCCTCCTCGCGGTCCAGGTCGGCGGCCAGCATCCGGCCCTGCCCGCCCCAGGCTTCCATCGAGCGGGCCCGTTCGAAGATCGCATAAGCGGCATCGGCCAGAGTCAACAGGCCGGCCACCTGGGCGGCCGCCGCTTCTCCCACGCTGTGCCCGACCACTGCCGCCGGCTGGATTCCCCACGACCGCCACAGCGCGGCCAGGCCCACCTGCAAAGCGAATATGGCCGGCTGGGCAATGGCCGTGCTGGCCAAGCGGGACGACGCTTCATCCCGCATCAGTTCTTCCATCAGCGACCAGCCGCCGAGCTTGGCCAGGAGCCGGTCACAGTCCTCCAGGGCCCGGCGAAAGACAGGTTCCTGGGCCAGTAGTTGCCGGCCCATGGCCCACCATTGCGGGCCTTGGCCGGAAAACACAAACACCGGCTGAGGGTTGTAGTCTTCGGCCGGGCTGCCGACAGTAGTTCCCGGCCGGCTTTCCTCCTTCACAAACCCCTTGATCGATTCGATCAGGTCCTGGCGGTTTGCCGCGGCGAGGGCCAGCCGATGGCGATGGTGGGTCCGCCGGTCGCCGGCTGTATAACAGATGTCGTCCAGGGAGAAACCGGACCCGTTGCCGGCTCCTTCCAGGTAACTCTGGTAGGCCTGGGCCGTGGCGCGCAGGGCTTCCGGGCTTCGGGCCGAAAGAGCCAGCAGCACCGGCCGGCCCGATTCGGGCTGGCGGACCGCGCCGCGCCGGCCCGGGGGAAGGGCTTCCAGGATGGCATGAGCGTTCGTGCCGCCGAACCCGAACGAGTTGATGCCCGACAACAACCTCCGCTCAGGATGCGGAAACGGCTCCAGCCTCGTGGGGACCCGCAGTTTCAGTCCGCTGAAGTCGATGTTGGGGTTCGGATTCCTAAAATGCAGGTTGGGAGGTATCTGCCGGTGCTTTAGCATCAGCGCCAGCTTGATCAGTCCGGCCAGCCCGGCCCCCGCTTCCAGGTGGCCGATATTGGTTTTGACCGAGCCGATAAGACAGGGATTGTCCGGGGCCCGGCCGGTTCCCAGCGCATCGCCCAGGGCCTGGGCCTCGATCGGATCGCCCACGGCGGTGCCGGCGCCATGGGCTTCAACGTACTGAATCTCGGCGGGATCGAGGCCGGCCCGGCGGCAAGCGTCGATGATCAGCTCCCGCTGGGCGGCCCGGCTGGGAACCGTGATGCCGCCGGTTCGCCCATCCTGGTTGACGGCCGTCGCCAGAATGACGGCGTAGATCGGATCGCCGTCCTTCTGGGCGGCCTGGAGCGGCTTGAGCAAGACCACGCCGACGCCCTCGCCGCGCACGAACCCGTTGGCCGCCGCGTCGAAGGCCTTGCACCGGCCGTCGGGCGAAAGCATCGACATCCGGCTGAACGAAATGAAGGGCGTGAACCCCAGAAGGGCGTTGACCCCCCCGACCAGGGCGGCCGAGCATTCGCCGCTTCTCAGGCTTTGACAGGCCAGGTGCAGCGCCACCAACGAAGACGAGCAGGCGGTGTCCACCGCTACGCTCGGACCCGACAGGTTCAGGCAATAGGAAATTCGGTTGGCGGCAATGCTCAGGACGCTGCCCGTGGTGGTGTAGATGTCGATCATGTTGAAATCGTGCAGCGTCGACTGCATCAGCGAATAGTCGTTGGTCGAAATGCCGACGAAGACGCCCATGGGCGATTTTTTCCCGGAAGGCAGAACTTGGCCGCCGTCTTCCAGCGCCTCCCAGGCGGCTTCCAGCAACAGACGCTGCTGGGGATCCATCGACTCAGCCTCCCGGGGAGAAATCGCGAAGAAGGCCGGGTCGAACTGCCCGATGTCATCGATAAACCCGCCCCAGCGGGCATTGGTCTTGCCGGCCCGGCCCGGGGCCGGGTCGTAATAAGCCTGGATATTCCACCGGTCGGGCGGGATTTCGGTGATGCCATCGGCGCCGGAGCACAAAGCTTGCCAAAAGGCCGCCGGATTTTTGGCCCCGCCGGGAAACCGGCAGCCAATGCCGACGATGGCGATCGGATCTGCGGTCATATTTCGTACATAAACCTTTTGATGGAGCGCGGGTCATGGCCGGAACTCAATATAAGAATTTTGTTTTCGGCGGCGAAGGCCGCGCGCGTCTTCGCTGCGATGGGGCCACTCTCCGGTCAGGACAGATAGTAGCCCATGGCCAAAAGGGATGTCAACTTGAGTCAGGGAATGGGGACTCCTGACCCATGCGGTCTTCGCCTTGGCCCACCTTACCGACAGCGATGCCTGCTATGGATAGGGAATCAGAGAACTATTTCTTGTCATTCGGCATAGACTGCTGCCGGCGGCTATAGGCAATAGAATCCAGGATTTGCTTGAACCGGGGAAGGTCCCGAATGGAAGCCAGCAGGGGGTCGCGACGGAACCAGCCGTCACGCTCGTCGCCGTTGCGAACCGCTTTCTCGAGCCAATCCAGGGCTTGCTGGGGTTCTCCCTGGACCGCATAGAATTCTGCCGGCGTCAGGGTCGACCAGATAGCCAAGGCGGCGTATTTTAGAGATTCAGCATCCATTTTTTTCAGAGCCTCGTTTTTCTTTCCTTCTAAGGCCAACAAAAGCGCCCAGGTCATATTGACATCGTAGCTTTGCCGGTTTCCCACGGGAAGGCCTTCAAGGCGCAGGCGCGCCTGGCGTAAATCCTTGGCGTCGATGAATGTTCGCGCCATTTTTTGAATGGCATATATGTTTTGTGGATCCTGCTCCAGGATTTTCTCATATTCTCTAATCGCCGCGGGATCATCACCCTCCGTGTGCAAGATATCCGCAAGACTCATCCGGGCGGGGAAAAACAGGGGGTCCTGTTCCAGGAGCTGATTAAACAGAGTTTTCGCGGAAGCAGTATCGCCGTTCGCCTTGTGGTAATTGCCCAGCCAAATTTTTGCGTCCATTTCCCGGGGGTCGATTTTGAGAGCTTTTTCAGCCTCTTGGATCACCATCTCCTTTCGACCCTGGTATAAATAGATAGCCGCCAGGCTCGAGTGAGCTCTGGCTGTATCGGGGTCGTTTTCGAGCGCCTTGTGGAGCTCTTCCTCGGCCTTGTATAAGAAACTTGAGTCGTTGGAGTAGCCGCTGTCGATCTCCAGCACAAAGGTAAACCCATACCAGGCCCTTGCTTCAGCGAACTTGGGGTCATCTTCCAGGGCGCGCTCCAGCATCTTCCTGGCCCGCTGAAGATCGAATTGGTGGGTGACGAACATCATCGCTTTTTCGAAATATTCGTTAGCTTCAGGAATCAGCGAAGCGCGGCCGCCCGTGCTGAGGGTGGCTTGGCCCCCTCTCGTTTTTTGGGGAAGGCTTCGTTTGGAGATAAAAGTCGATACTACGACAAGCGCCGCGATCAGGGCCGAACCCAACAGAATCCCGTTCCTCAACCTGCGCCGGCCCCTTGATACGGGGGCGGCCAAGCCGGCGGCGTCATCGGCCGCTAGGGCCTCCAGAGCCGCCCGGACTTCGCTGGCCTGCTGGAATCGACTCTCCGGATCCTTCTCCAGGCACTTCAGGACGACAGCGCTCAGGCCGTCCGGCACTCGGGAAGGAAGCGAAGCCGGCCTATCGCGCAAGATGGCGGAGGTGAGCTCAAAGGCTGTCTGCCCGTCGAAGGGCAGCCTCCCCGCGGTCATCTCGTACAGCATTACGCCCAGGGACCATATGTCGCTCCGGGCGTCTGCCGCTTTTCCACGAAACACTTCGGGCGCCGAGGTACACATCGTGCCCATGAATGATCCCGCCTGGCTAATGGGCTTTTGAGTAGGCCCTGCCTCTTCCGGGGCTATGTTCTCCAGACGCTTGGCCAGGCCGAAGTCCAGGATCTTCGCCCTTCTCTCAGGCGTGATGATCACATTGGCCGTCTTCAGGTCGCGATGAATGATCCCCTGCTCATGGGCATATTGAAGCGCCCCGGCGATCTGAGCTCCATATTGTACGACATCCTTAAGCGGCATGGATTCGGAGCGCGTTATCTCGCCCAAAGAGCGCCCGGCGACGTACTCCATGGCGATGTAAGGCGTTCCTCCTTCCTCGCCGATTTCATAGATCGTGCAGATATGAGGATGGTTGAGGGCCGAGGCCGTCTGTGCTTCTCGGAGGAAGCGTGCCTGATGGCCCGGCTCTTCGAGCAGTACGGAAGACAGGAATTTTAGGGCGATCGTCCGCTTGAGCTTGGCGTCCTCGGCTTTGTAGACCACTCCCATGCCTCCCCGGCCAAGCTCTTCGATAATATCGTACTTTCCGGCGATCAGGCTTCCCTTGGCGAATTCCGTGACCTTTTTTGGGATCGTCTGTGTAAAGGAAAAAGGCATGTCGGCGGAGACGTTGAGCCGGGAGCCGCATTTCCCGCAAAAGGAGGTGTCGGCGGGGTTGTCAGAGCCGCATTGAGGGCACTGCATTTTCTATTATTCCTATAATCCCTGTCGCTTTGATGGTAAGAGAATAGCAATAGACATAAAAAGAGTCAATTTCGGATCGAGGACTGAGGGCGCGGGGAAGTGTCGCTGAAGCCGCTGGTGACATATAAAGTGTGAGGAATTGCATTTGTTCGGAGCCCTGCTCATCCTTGGCTTGTGGATCCGGGTCATCGTCAAAAATTAGCTAATTAATTGAAATAATTTAAGTTAAACCATCCGTAGACCATCAGGCCGCAACGATGGGAGCTGTAGAAGATAAAATCAAATATTTCCAACTCATTAATATTCAATAAGTTATGACGGAATTCCGGTTGTCCAGGCCTTCTTGTGCATTTGACTCGACTTTTTAAAATGTGCTATAAGCAAGGCCCGTTCCTGAGCGATTCATACAGGGGAAGAACGAACGTCTTTAACTCATTTATTATAAATAGTTTATATAAGTAGGTGCGGAATAGAGAGCGTTCGGTGACAAGACTCATTATAAACGCCAAGGACCTCCATAGGTTCAAGAGGCGCGCCAGCCGCGGCTACCCCCGAGAACTCTACGGCATCCTGCTGGGCAAGAAATTGCAGAACAGCACCTTCAAGATTCTCCGCATTGCCATCCCCCCCATCAAAGAATCCACTTATGATTATGTCATCCCCGACTATAAAGAAATCAATCGCATCATCTCCCAGAGCGGCCTTCAGTATATCGGCTCCATCCATTCCCATCCTCAGGCCCCGCCGACGATGTCCTATCATGACTATATCTATTGGGACAATGAAAAAATTATCGGCATCCTGAGCGTCCGCAAGCGCAATGCCTACAAAGTCACCGAGCTCAAATTCTGGAAGAAAAACTCTCCCCTGCCGGTGAAATTCAAGACGTTCATCCCGGGGGAAAATTGAGCTCCTTATCGTAGCTTTTCTTTTTTCCAGCCAATCCATCAAGAAGAGCGAGGATCCTCAAACAGCGCGTTTCCACCCGCCCGCAGCGCATAGCAGCGGATAGTGACGCGCTCTGCCATTCCTCTCCAAATAGAGCATGATGAGAGATGCGAAGGGAGCCTACCTGGAGATGAACCTCTTGAAATTCAGGAGTGAAAGCGAGGTCAGGACCAGAGCGATGCCGCCCAAGGCCAGAAGGTCCGGCCAGAAGTAAGCCGGCCCGTTTCCCTTGAGGAATATCTCCCGGATGATTTTGATCAGGTAGCGGAGGGGGTTGATATCGGTCAGGACCGCCAGCGCCGGAGCCTTGGCCTTGATGCTCTCCAGCGGGGTAAAAAATCCGCTGAGCAGGAGGAACAGAATCAGGGAGAACCAGGTGAAGAACATGGCCTGCGACTGGTTGACCACCACCGTGGAGATGATCAGGGCGTAAGACAGGATGGCCGCCAGGTACAGCAGAGAGGCCAGGAAAAGATAAAGGACGCTCCCCCGCAGGGGGATGCGGAACCAGAGGATGACCATGGCGATGCCCAGCATCATATCCACCAGCCCGATGAGAGCGGCCGGCAAAGCTTTGCCGGCATAGATCTCCAGCGGTTTCAGGCGGGACATGAGCAGAGTGTCCATAGTGTGCTGCTCGCGTTCCCGGACGAAGGAAAAGGCGGTGATGAACATGGACAGCACGGTCAGCAGGAGAGCGACGATGCCCGGCCCCATGGTGTTAATACTCCTCAGCCGGGGGTTGTAACGGATGAGGGTCTTGGCCTCCGCCGGCATCTCCAGACCGACTCGCCGGAGCTGCTCCTGGAGGTAACCCTTGATGATCCCGTTGACGTAGCCGGCGGCGATCTGGGAGGAGTTGGCGTCGATGCCGTCCATCAGGATATGGATTTCGGGGAACGTCCAGCCCAAGCCACCCCGGCCGGGAGTATCACGGAACTCGATCACGGCCCGGGCCCTGCCCCGGCGCAGCACTTCCTCGGCTTCCACGGGCCGGCTGGAGACGCGGACGATCCGGAACAGGGGGCTGGCCCGCAGGCGGGCCACGATCTCGTCGGCCGCTCGGGAGCTCGACAGGTTGACCACCTCCACCGGCACGTTCTTCACGTCGGTGGTGATGACGTAACCCAAAATGACAATCTGGATGAGCGGGGCCAGGAACAGCAGAACCAGGAGCTCGCGCTGGCGGACGATCTCCAGGATTTCCTTCTTGACCAGATAGAACAGCCTCACCGCCGGACCCTCCTCAGGCTGGTGAACTTCAGGACGGCCAGCGAGAGCATGACCAGGCTGAGGCCGGCCAGGCTGGCCCCCTCCTTTAAGAAATGGCGCAGCGCGGCGCCCTTGATGGCCACTCCGCGGATGATGCGCAGGAAGTGGGTGGCCGGAACGATGAAGGACAGGGCCCGCAGCGGCGGCGATAGTGAATCCAGGGGAAAGATGAAGCCCGACAGCAGGATGGAGGGGAGGAGGGTGGCCAGGATAGACCCCAGCATGGCCACCCGTTGCGTGGGGGCCAGGGCCGAGACAAGGATGCCGAAGGACAACCCGGTCAGGACGAAGAGCAGGGCGAAAAGGAGCAGAACCAGCAGGCTGCCCCGCAGCGGTACTCCGAACCAGAAATGGGAGAAGAGCAGGATGAAACTCCCCGTGGCCAGAGCCACCAGGACATAGGGCAGGGTCTTGCCCAGGATGATCTCGCCCGAGCGCAGCGGGGAGATGAACAGAAGCTCGACCGAACCAAGCTCCCGCTCACGGGAAATGCTGGAGGAAGTGAGCATGGCCGAGATCATGAGCAGGATGACGGCCACCAGTCCCGGCACGAAAAAGAAGACGCTCTTGCTTTCGGGGTTGAAATAGACCTTGGTCTTGACCTGAAAGACGTCCTGGACGCCCTTCAGCTCGGCGGCAAAGCGCTGGACGATCATCTCGTTGTATTGAAAAATGCGGTTGGCCACGTTGGAATCGCTGCCGTCAATGATCAGGCCGACCTCGGCCGTCCGGCCCTGGCGGACCCGTCCGGCAAAGCCGGCCGGGATGACCAGCACTTCCTTGACCGTGCCCGCCCGGAGAGCCCGTTCAGCCGCCTCGAAGTCCCCTTCCCGGCTCGCGCCGCTCAGGACCCGCAGGGCAAAAACTGTGGACCGGCCGAAGTCCTGGATCAGCCGGGCCGACGGCTCGGAACGGTCAAGGTCGATGACCGCCACCGGAATATTCTCCAGGTCGTAGGAAATGGCGTAGCCGAAGATGAAAATCTGGATTAAAGGCATGAGGAAGACCACCGACAGGCTGCGCGGGTCCCGCAACAGATGGGCAAACTCCTTGACCATAACGGCCCTAAGCCGTCTCATAGCCTTATGGCCTCCCTGAACAATTGCTCCACTGAGCCGGCCCCCCGAGTTTCGAGCAGGAGGCGGGGGTCGCCCTCCAGAACGATCCTCCCCTGATGGATGACCAGGATGCGGTCGGCGTATTCGGCTTCATCCAGGTTGTGAGTGGTGACCAGGATGGTCTTGCCCCGCTCCCGCAGGCCGTAAATGGTGTGCCAGAAGGCGCGCCGGGCCTCGGGGTCCACGCCCGAAGTCGGTTCGTCCAGGAAAATGAGCTCCGGGTCGGCCAGCAGGCTGACAAAGAGAGCCACTTTCTGGCGGAGCCCGGGCGGCAGGTTCCGCACCGGCAGCCGGAACAGATTTTCAGGCATCTGGCCGGCCAGGCCGGCCTGCCGCTCCCGGATCGCCGGCCGGCCCAGGCCGGAGATCCCGCCGAAGAACTCGATGTTCTCCCCCACCGTCAGCAGCGGATATAGGGTGAACTGCTGGGACATGTAGCCGATGGTCTTCTTGATGTCCTCCCGGCTCTTCCGGGCGTCCAGGCCTAGGATGGAGATCCGGCCGCCGCTCGGCTCGAGCAACCCCAGAATCATCTTAATGGTGATCGTCTTGCCGGCGCCGTTGGGCCCCAGGAAGCCCAGGATTTCGCCCCGCTCTACGGAGAAAGTGATGCGGTCCACGGCCGTGAAATCGCCGAAGCGTTTGGAAAGCTCGTGCACCTCGACGGCTTTCATGGCTTCAGGCCTGCCTTTCATAATAAATGTAGATGTCTTCCAAGGTCGGCTTCTCCTCGGCGATGCTCACCGCCTCCACCAGGCGAGAGGGCTCCTCGCCGCCGCTGAGCATGAGGCGAAGCGTTCGGCCGTGGAGATAGGCGTTCCGGCCCGCTCCCCCCCGCTCTTCGAGCCGCCTGAGGGCCTCGAAGACATTCCCCCGGGGCAGGATTCGGAAGATGCGGGCGGGGAAGGTCCGCTTCAGCCGGGCGATACTATCCTGGAGCAGAACCCGGCCTTTCTTTAGGAAGACGATAGAGTCGCCTTTCTCCGCCTCGGCCAGGTAGGGCGTGGCCATGAAGATCGTCCGGCCTTCATCCCGCAGCTCTCGGATGATGTCGTAGAACTCGATCCGGCTCAAGGGGTCCACCCCGGTAGTGGGCTCGTCGAGGAGCAGCAGGCGGGGCGAAGCCAGGAGCATGGCCGACAGGGCCAGTTTCTGTTTCATCCCGCCCGAAAGTGCGCCGGCCCGGCGGCGGCGGAAGGGCAGCATGCCGGTCCGCTCCAGGAGCTTTTTTTTCATCTCCTCGCGGCGCCGGCCAGGCACACCGTGTATGTCGGCGAAAAAATTCAGGTTCTCCTCGACCGTCAGGTCGGCGTACAGCGAAAACCGTTCGGGCATGAAGCCGGCCGCCTCGGTCATGCGGCTTGGGTCGTCGCTGATATCCCGGCCTTCCAGAGTGATGCGTCCACTGTCCTGGCTGACGAGCCCGACCACGATCCGCAGCAGGGTGGACTTGCCGGCTCCGTCCGCGCCGGCCAGGACCGTGACCGAACGTGGCGGCACGTCCAGGGTGACGTCCTCCAGGGCGCGCAGGCCGGCATAGGACTTGGAGATGTGATCGAGACCAACCATGCTATTGTGGCCGAAAAACAACCGTGACCGGCAGCCCCGCCTTGAGGACGCCCGTCTCTTTATTAACCTTAACTTTAACCTCGAAGAGGAGCGCTTCCCGCTCTTTCTCGGAAAGGATGTACTTCGGCGAGAACTCGGCTTCCCGGCCGAAGAAGGAAACCGTGCCGGCCAGGGGCTTTCCGGGAAGGCCGTCCACCCGGACCTCGGCTCGGTCGCCCAGCCGGAGGCGGCCGATCTCCCGTTCTTCAAGAAAGACCTCGATATACAGGCTGTCCTCATCCAGGATATCGGCCAGGGCTGTGCCGGGCAGGAGCGTTTCTCCGCCGGAAACGAACGTCTCCAGGACGACGCCGTTGGCCGGCGAGAGGATGATCATATCCTGGCGGGCCAGTTCCAGCGAGCGCTTCTTGTTCCGAAGCTTTTCCTTCTGAATGTTCAGGGCGGCCAGGCTCTTCTCCGCCTCGAATAGTCCCGTCTCCGCCTCCAGGAGCTGGAGCCTGGCTTTTTCCAGCTGATCGCCCGGAACGGCCGCTTCTTTTTCCAGCCGGGCCAGCCGTTCCGCCTGGCGCCGCAAGTAGTCCACGTTGGCCCGCACGGAGGCCAGCTTCTTCAGGAGGCGGGATTCCTGGTTGGCCAGCTCCTCCCCGGTCAGTTCGAGCTCCTCCAACCCGTTCAAGATTTTGTCCTGGTTGAGCTCGCCCATCACCTCACCGCGCCGGAGGCGCTGGCCTTCGGAGGCCGTCCATTTATCCAGCCTTCCGGCGGCCAAGGTTCGGACGGTAGCCACCTGCCCCCGAACCGTGCCCGGCGCCCGGATGACATCATCCTTCCGGCGGCAGGCCAGCAGACCCGCCGCCAGGCCGAGGGCTATGACCGCGCTGATCACTTTCTTCATCGTCCTGCTCCTTGGCGGCCGATGAGCGTCTGGATGCGGACATCGGCCAGGCTCTGTTCGATATCGAGCTCCGCCTTCAAAGACCGGTATTTTTCCAGGTTGGCCACGGCCGCCAGATAATCAAGGTTGGAGATCTGGCTCTCCCGGTAAAGGCTTTCTTTGAGCTTGACATCCTCCTCCGCATCACGGACCAGGCCGTCGGCCAGCGTCTGCTTGGCCCGGAGCGACCTCTTGATCTCGTAAACCTGCTTGAGTCCCTTCTCTGTCTCCCTTATAAAATCCTCCCGCTGGCTGGCCAGCTTTCTCTTCTCCACCTCGCTCAAGGCCAGGTCGCGGTCCGACTGGCTGCGGTTGATGAGGGGCACGGTCAAGGTCAAGCCGGCCTGCACATAGAGCGACCAGTCCTTTTTGAAGAAGTTCACCCCGGGCTTGCCGTAATGCAGCTCATAGGTGCCGGCCAACTGGGGCAGCCTCGCCGCGGCGGCCGCTTTGCGGCCGGCCTCGACCAGAAGGCCCTGCTCTTCAAAGGCGGCCAGCAGGGGATGGCCCTGGCCGAAAGCGGCCAGGGAATCCTCGATCGTCCCGGCACCCTCCAGGCCCGCGGGGTCCACTTCTTCCGGGTCCAGGCCGCACAGGGTCTGGAAGGCGATCCTCTCCTGCTCGACCTGCTGGCCGATATCTTCCAGGTTGATCCGGACCTCATCCATCCGGCTTCGCGTCTCCAATAGATCGGTCCGGCGGGCCAGCTGTTCCCGCACAAAGGCCTCTATTTTTTTGAGGTGCAGGCCGAGGTTCTCCAGGAGCCTGCCCAAGGAATCGCGCTTGGCCAGCAGGAGGCGGTAGGTCAGGAAGGAGAATTTGACCTGGCCGGCCAGGTCGTTCTTCACCAATTCGGTCCGTTTCTGCTCCAGGAGGCCCTTGATTTCCTCCATCCGGATGGCTTGGTTGATGGCGCCGCCGGTGTAGAGCGGTTGGACCAGGGTCATCCTCAGGTCGTAGAAATCGTGGGGGGCGGACAGAAGCAGCATATTCTCCGGGATGCCCAAGTCCGGCGGAAGAATGGGAAAATCTTTGGCCATGACCTGGACCGCATCAGAGGAGAACCGGTAGGACCCGCCGGCGTCAATCCGGAAGAGCCGCTGCCGGAGGGCATAGCTCCGGCCGATACGGGCTGCCTCCTGGCCCAGGAGCTGGCGCTCTACGGCCGGGCTCTGGGCCCAGGCGTGTTCAACCGCCTGTTGCAGGCTGACCTTGGAAAAGAGCGGACCCGCAGCCGCCAGGATGATTGCCGGAAGAACCCATATCCGCTTATTCATCTTGACCTCGCCAAAGTGACCGTTCCACTCATTTTCTCCAAACAGCGGATAGAGCACAAGCCCCCGGCCGATTCAGGAAGCATTTCTTTTAATGTGATGAAGGGTCCTTCGGCTTGGAGCATTGGCCTCGCTCGCTGGCCGGCAAGAAGAATGCCGGAAATCCTCGAAGAGCGCTTCGAAAGGGCTAAATCCGGCCTGATGCTCGCTCCGGCCAGTGCTCAAGCCTTAAAAGCAATTTTCCCTCAAGTCATCACACCTTTAGAAATGCTTCCGTCAATTCATGCTTCGAAATGCTTCGAAATTCTTGACAGGGACAGAGGCTGCGCCCTAAGATAATCGCCGATTACCCGGGCGGACCAAGGAGCGCGGGGCGGGACCCGGACTCGGCCCGCCGCAGGCGGCCTGAGGGCCAGGCGATGTCCGGACGCGGGAGGACGGTATGAAGGAGATTCCCAGGCTACGGCGCATGTGGCTGGCCGTCCTGGCCTTCCTGGCCGTGATGGGGCCCGGCATCATCACCGGCTCGGTCGATAACGACGCCGGCGGGATCACCACCTACTCGGTCTTGGGCGCTGTTCACGGCTACCGGCTCCTGTGGATCCTCATCCCCAGCTTCGTCATCCTCATTGTCGTCCAGGAGATGAACGCGCGGATGGGAATGGTCACCGGAAAGGGGCTGGCCGACCTCATCCGGGAAAGCTACGGAATCAAAATCACCTTCTTCATCTTCGTCGGCCTCGTCCTGGCCGACATCGGCAATACGGCTACCGAGTTCGCCGGCGTGGCCGGCAGCATGCAGGTCTTCGGGGTGAGTAAATACGTCTCCGTCCCCGTGGCGGCCGTCCTGGTCTGGTTCCTCGTCGTCAAAGGGACGTACAAGTCCTCGGAGAAGATCTTCCTCGTCTTCAGCGTCTTCCTCCTGTCCTATGCCATTTCGGCTTTCATGGCCAAGCCCAACTGGGGTGAGGTCATGACCGGGCTGTTCACCCCGAGTATGCCGTTTGACCGCAGGACCATCGCTCTCGTCCTGGGAACTATCGGCACGACCATCGCCCCCTGGATGCAGTTCTACATGCAGTCGGCCGTCATCGAGAAAGGGCTGACCATCAAGAACTACAAGAATTCGCTGGTGGACGTCATTGCCGGCAGCACGGCCACGGTGGTGGTGGCCTTTTTTATCATCGTCGCCTGCGGGGCGACCCTCCACCCCAACGGGGTCGTCATCGAGCAAGCCAAAGACGCAGCCGTAGCCCTGAGGCCGTTCGCCGGCCACCTGGCCGGGGCCGTTTTCGCTTTCGGCCTGCTGGTGGCTTCGATATTCTCCGCCACGATCCTGCCCATCGCTACGGCCTTCTACATCTGCGAGGCCTTCGGGTTCGAGGCGGGCATCAACAAGAAGTGGAGCGAGGCGCCCTTCTTCTACGGGCTGTTCACCTTTATCGAGCTCATCGCCGTCTTCATCATCCTCCTGCCCAAGGCCCCCCTCATCAGCATCACCATCTGGACCCAAGTCATCAACGCCATCCTCCTGCCGGTCGTTCTCTTCGCCATGATCCGGCTGGTCAACAACCCCCGGATCATGGGCAGCCACCGCAACAAGAAAGCCATCAACGTGATCGGCTACGCGACGATCATCCTGCTGGTCGGCCTGACCATGGTCATGGTCATCTTAAACGTCCTGCCGGGGGCCGGGCCTTAAACTTTCTGACCAAGTCCGGGTCGTCGGAATCGTTTGCGGAGATCTAAAAAACTCTCTTGAATATTCGGCGGCCCAGGAAAGTGGCCTTGTCGATGGCCTGCTGGGGGCAGAGCTCCATGCAGCAGTAGCAGCTCCGGCAGTCCCGGCGGATGAAGCGCGGAAGCCGGCGGCCCTGATGTTCAATCATGACCACGGCCTTGGGCGCAGCCGGGCAGGCCTCGGCGCAGGAGCCGCAGGATTGACATAATTGAGGATCGACCACCAGGCGGGCCCGGCGGCTGAAAAGGAAACCAAAGATGAACCTATTGGACAGGTAGTTCATCAGGGCGTTTTTCAGAGGGCGGCGGTAGGTGGAAGGTTTTTTGAAATGTGCCGGCCGGATAAAGCTCCCCAGAATATCCAGTTTCTCCAGGTCGGGTTCGCCCAAGCCTCGCCGGTAGGCTTCCTTAAGAAGCGGAACAGCTGAGCGGTCAAAACCCATCATCTCGGCCATGACCGTGTCGGCGTTCACGGCGTTATCAGCCACGATCAGCCGCCTGATGTCGGGGCGAAGGTCAGGCCCGGTCGGGCCGTTGCCTTCCATGCCCGTCACGGCGTCCATGATCACCAGGTCGGGCGGCCGGATAAGGTAAATATCGGCCAGGACACGGGCAAAGGCTCGCGGCGTGCGGCCCAGCCTGTGGAGCCGGGCCTTATCCCCGCCCACGAGATAGCCGTAGCAGTTCTTGAGGCCGCCGGTGATCTGGGTCAACTGGTGAGTCTTGAACTTGGGCAGGGAGACCACCAGGTCTGCCTCCAGGACAGCCCGGGAGACAGTCAGCTCTCCCAGTTGAGGCGCCCAAGGGAGAACGACGCGCTCCTGCTCCAGCCCGATATTCCGGTAATGGCCGGGGACGGCTTCGAGGATCCCGGAGGTGCGGAAACACTCCTCATTCCGGCCGTAACCCGGCCGGCCGGGGTTGTCGCCTACAATGACCTTGGCGCCGCGGCTAAGGAGCGAGTTGGTCACGGCCCGCACCAGCCGGGGATGGGTGGTCACATGTTTTTCGGGCGGACAAGCGGCGATGACGTTGGGCTTGACCAGGACCGTCCGGCCCGTCCAAGCCAGGGGGAACTCATCCAGTCCGCGCTCTACGGCCTCAGCCACGCGCTCGTAATCCGTTTCCAGGACCAGGACTTTACGGCCGGCCGGCTTGAGGACGGGGGAGAATCGGCGAAGGACGCCGACGGCTTGCCGAGTTCGCACCCGATCGGTCCAGCGTTTTATGTCCTCAGCCAGGGAAATGTCCGGCTCAAAAAAAAGGCAGTGATCGGTTTCTGGATAGGCCATAGCCTCGAGCTTGCCGCGCCATAGTCGTTCAAGGACCGCCCTTGTCTTATCCTTATGGACAATGCGGTCGCCTTCCGCCCACAGGACCAACGCCGGGACCTTCAGCCTCGCCCGCCGGCCGAGGAGGCTTCGCCTGAGGTCGAGCCGCCATCCGATAAGAAACTCCCGCGCCGGGATCCTCTTTCGGCGAAGCGCGTCGCGGGCGATGAAGTCGAGTCCTTCCGGCCGCCGGGTAAACCAGCGGTCGTCGCTGACGGGCGAGGGATATGTCCGCCCCGGAGAGAACAGGGCCGCCAAAACGGTTTCAAGTTTATGGTCCCTGGGCAGGCCGGCCCGGGTCTTCAGCCCGGGAGAGATAAAAATCAAAGAGTCCGGAATTTCTCGGCGCTCAAGGGCGGCAACCGTAGCCAGCTTGGCCCCGAAACAGAGGGAGGCGAGATGGACCCTTGCTTCGGGGTACTTCCGGCGCAGGAAGTCCAGACAGACGGTGATATCATCGAGCCAGGGTCTAAGGCCCGCCTGAAGATCCTGGTTAAGCCCTGAGCCGCGCCTGTCCAGGGCCAGCACCGCCGCCCTGAGGCCGGATAGTTTCCGGGCCGTCGAGGCGAACCAGGTGTGATTGCTCTCCAGGCCGTTGAGGATGAGCACGGCCTCGGAGACAGGCTCGGCCGGCCACAGAGCCGCCCGGACGGTCCGGCCGTCTCGACCGTTAAGTTCAACGAGCTCCATCAGACCTCGGAGTATATTCGAAAAGAGGCCTGGCGTATTTTTTAAAATTATTTTGGCTCAAGGTCAGGCCCAGGCCGAAGCCGCTCGTTGGCCACCATCCGGCCGGATGTCGGAAGGCGCGAGCTCTCCGGACGATATCACGCTTTAAAAGAAACGGGCTGAAAGACGGCTCGACCGAGGCCAGGTCCGGCGCGCATTCCGCGAAAAGCCGCTCCGCAGCGGCCAGAATGCCCGTCTCCCCGACCATCACTCCCAGATGACAAGGGAGGCCGTGTCGACGGGCAAGGGAGGCGATCCGCAGCGAGGGGATGAGTCCTCCGCACTTGGAAAGGCGGACCTGGAAGGCATGGCAGGCCCGCCGGCCGGCCAGGACTTCGGCCTCCTCCTCGGTCCGCAGAGATTCGTCGGCAATGACCCGAACCGTCCCTGCCTCGGCGGTAAGGCGGGCCATTCCGTCGAGATCGTCTTTGGCCACCGGCTGCTCTACGGATTCCACTCCCAGTCGTCCGAGCCGCCGGACCATGGACAAAGCTTCCTCAGCCGTCCAGGCTTCATTGGCGTCGACCCTGATAACAACCTTTCGGCGAATATTTTTCGAGGCCAGGGTTTCCAGAAAAGCCAGACGCTCCCCGTCCCCGGCTCCTCCCATCTTGAGCTTGAACTGCCGGAAGCCCAACAGCCTGTAAAGCAGGAAGAACCGGGCGCGCAGCCGGCGCGGCCGCAGGAAAGGAAGCACGGCGGTTCGCGGAATCAGGCGGAAACATACCGATAGGGGTTGACTCACCTGCAAGGAGAAGTTGGAGAGTGCGCCTGCCATCCGGCCGGCCTCTCGGCCGAAAACCTTTCCGTAGGCATCGAGAAGGGCCAGCTCCACGGCACAGCGGGCGGCATTAAAAACCGTCCGGCCCTCTGTGATGATTGGCAAGCCGGCCGCGGCCGAAACAGCCTCTTCCATACGGCCCGGGTTAAGCTCAGCCAGCCGGGGTCCATAGACCTGTTGTATCTTTCGGGCGGCGCTCTCCACGGTCTCGCCCGTCACATAGTCGCGGGGGATCCCTTCCCCGACCCCCTCCGCACCGTTCTCCAAGCGCAGCCGGAGGACAAGATTGTCCGTCCTGGAACGCTCGGCGGAGTGATGTCGGAAAGCAAAGCGGAAAGGCAAGGAGACTCGGAAGAGGCCTAAGGACTCGATCCTCATGTCATCGGAAAACGAACAGGCCGTGCTCCAGCGTCGGGAAGACCTTCTTTTCTTCAACCTGGAAACCGGCCCGGGCGAAAAGCGTCGGCCAATCCTCCGGGCCCGGCAGCGCCTGTCCGGTCAGCCTGTGGCACAGGTTGAATTCCCATTTAGCCGCGGGGCTGCGGACCGCCCGGCTGTCCGGCCCGAGACAGACTTCGGCCAGGATGAAGATGCTCCCGGGAAATTTTGTCCTCAGCCTGGACAGGGCCTTGACCACGCGGAGCTCTCCATGCTTAAGATGAAAGTGCAGCAGGTCCACGGCGGTTATGGCCTCCACAGCCCCGCCGCGCAGGCGAATAGTCTCCGGCCTCAGGGCATCGCCCTGCAGGACCTTGATCCGTCCTTCATAGGCCGAGCCCCGCAGGGACGCCCGCGAGGAGGCGACCACCCTCCGATCGTTGTCCACTCCCCAGCCGGCGATGCCGTTGCGGTCGCAGAGATACTTGAGCAGGGCCAAGTTGCTCGAGCCGAGGTCGAGGACCGAGCGAAGGCCTCGTTTCCGGAGGGCCCGGCTGATCAAAGGGAAAGCCAGCTCGAAGCCGAGGGCCGTGCTTCCCTTTCTGATCTTTTCTTCGTCCCGCTTAAACGGCGGACGCGGCGATTGACTCCGGATGAGCTGAGGCAGATGTTCCATGACCGGCCGATATCCGGAGAATAGGTCCAGGAAACCGCGCGGCTCCCGGAGAAGATCCTTTCCGCGGCGGGTCAGGCGGACCGTGTCCCCCTTGAGGTCAAGGTAGTTGAGGCCGGCCAGGTAGCGGCACACCGCGCGCAGGCCGGCCGGCCCGGGCTTCTTGCCGGCCGCTGTTTCGGCTAGATCGACCGGCCCCTGCTCCAGCCGGCCGGCCAGCCCCGAGTCGAGGAGCGCATCCCAACATAGAAAGAGATGGTAGCCTCTGAGGATATCCCTGGCCCGGCGCTGCCGCCGCCGGCTTCTCAGAAGCTTTCGCGGAGAAACGACCCTGGCCAGCTTCAAGCCGTCCCTGATTTGCCGGATCATGGGTGTCCCCGAATTTGGGCCAACAGCCGGTCACGCTCCTCGCCCTCGGCCAGCAGGTGGACGGGCTTAAACTGGGTGTCGAACGCGCCGCGTGGGCGGCGCCTGTCTCGGAGTGCTTCCAAACTGCCTGATTCGAGAAGGAATACCTTGGCCGGAGCGAGCCGTCCGGATAGACGCTTAGACTTGTATTCGATATTTCCTTCTTTCAACCGGTCATCCAGGAATTCGGCCAGGCCGGGGGTGGCCCTCAGCTTTTTTCCTCCCTCCGGCCCGCTTTCCAGGAGGAACATATAGGCCGGCGGAATGTCCGCGGAATGAGTCAGACAGAAGTCCAATTGATCCAGGCCGGCCTCCTGTTGCAGGCGGGAGACGGCGCTCACGGCCTGGTATTCAGTGACCTTCTCGCCGGTCAAAGACAGCGTACCTCCCATCTTGTACAGAAAGCGGACCAGCGGCGTGTTTTTGTAGCGGCCGACGACTTCGACAATATCGTCCATGTCGTACCGGTAGAGGCCTCCCTCCTGGGTGACGATCACCCTGTAGCGCCGGCCTTCCTCCAGCTCGTGGACAAGCAAGGTTTCCCGGCCGGCAGAGCCTTCCTCGATAAATTCAAAAAAGTTGCCGGTCACATGAAGAGCTCCGGCGGCCGTCTCATTCTCCAGGGGAATGGCAAAAAAGCCTTCCGAAGCGCGAAACCCGACGTCCCGGAGGGGAACCTCCCGGCTGTACATCCGCAGCCGGCCGAGGTAGAGCGACAGGGTCCCGCCCAGCCAGCAGTTGACCAGCTCCAGCCCCGGCCACAGCCGGCGGAGAGGAAAAGGGTCCTCGGCCAGCCCCGCCTCCACTTCCTCCGCCCTCTGGGGCTGGGGCTTTCTCTTGGCCAGGATCGGCAACAAGCAGGACCGTTCCTCGGGGGCCAGCGAATCCAGGGCTAGCCGGTTGACCTCGCCCCGTCCGATATCCTCGGCCAGAGCCCGGCGGTTCTCGTGCATGAACTGGCAGAACTGGACCACGGAGGAGGGATTGGCGGTGTTGATATTTCCAAATCGGCTGGTCAAGGCCAGATAGGAAATCAAATAAAGCCGGGCGGCAGGATCTTTGACCTGGAACACGGCCGAGGGGACAGCCATGACCGCCCTGTTCAGAAAGGATATTCTGAAGACCGGGCGCGACCGGCCGGAGATAATCCGGCCGGAGATAGAGCCGCAGGGAAGGCCGGCTTCAGTGGGCTCTTCTAAATAAGAGGAAACAAGAGTCAGGTATTTCCAGCGGCCGTAAGTGTCCTTGTCCCGGACCAGCCGGGCGTTCCAATAGACCTGAGCCTGGGTCCAGTCCCGCTCCAGAGAAGCCGTCAGAGGAATGAGCTTGCGGGGGCCGGTCGTTCCGCTGGTCAGCGCAAAGAAAAGGGGGGCTTCGGCCGTCAGGATTCCTTTCTCTCCCCGGGCCGAGCGGTCAATCAGGGGCCGGAGGTCGTCGTAGGTCGAGAGGGGGACGCAGCGCCGGAATTCTTGGATGGCGGAGAATTTGGCGAAACCATGAAAGCGGCCGAAAAGGGTCCCGGCATTCCGGGATAGGATCGACTTGAGCTTTTCCTCCTGGGCCCGGCGCGGGTCGGCGAAGGCAGACTCCATAGTCCGCAGCTCAGGCCGGCGGAAGAAACTGTAAAAAAAAGACCGCGGGCCCATATGGCTGAAGAAAGCGTCTCGAAGCGGGATCATCGTCCCGCCCCAGACTTCAAAATAGAGCCAGCCTCTTCAAAAAGAGGACTCCTCTTTCGGGAACATGGGCAGGCTCACAGAAAACCCACCTCTCAAATCCTCAGAATTTTCAGCCGGTCAGGATCTCTCAGAATTTATATCCGATCAGGATAAGGATATTGCTGGCCTTGGCCGTCTCGCCGGGCGACGGATTTTTAATCAAATTTGACAAACCCAGGCCATAACGCCCCTCTACCAGGAAGTTCATCGAAGCGATAGCGATCTCCACGCCGCCGCCAAAAACGAGGCCATACTGGAAACGATTGACGTCGTCGGTTATATCTTCCTCATCGTGATAAGTGATCGCTCCGCTTTCATCAAGGATAGATTTCTGGCTCGTGGTGTAGGCCAAAACGCCGCCGGTGATGATATAGGGCGTCGTCCCGGGCAGGAAGGATACTTTAAAAAGGATCGGCATGGAGACGGCATAGCCTTTATAAATCACCGAGGCAGTAACCCCCATACTAGTCCCTTTAAACTCTACCCCGCCCGGCGCATACATAATGTCCAGCTCCAAGGCGAAGTTGGTGGTGAAGCTGAGCTCAAAACCCACCCCCCCGGTGAGCTGGAGTAAAGAATTCTTATTGACCCAGCTGGGTATGCTGCTCTCTTCCGAGTAATTGATGCTGGTGATCGCCGGGCCGAACTGGAGCTTGATCCCGCTGCCGAAAACGGGCCAGCTAATCAAGAGAACCAAACAGATGGCCGCTAGAATTTTTTTCATGCTGCCTCCTTTTGGCCAATACTAACGGAAGAAATTGGCTAAGTCAACAGAAAGAGTCAGAATTTGTATCCGGCTAAGACCGTCCAGGTGGAAGTGCGGACGGATTCACCGGGAACAGGTTCACGGGAAATCCGCCTCTCAAATCCTCAGAATTTTCAGCCGGCCAGAATCTATCAGAATTTATATCCGATCAGAATGCTGATATTGGTGCTCTTGGCCGTATCCCCGACCACGAGAAAATCATCTTTGTTGAGGTTCGATAAGCCTAGGGCATAGCGCCCCTCGACCAGGAAGTTCATCGAGGCGATGGCGATCTCCACGCCCCCGCCGAAAACAAGGCCGTACTGGAAGCGGTTGATGTCGTCGGTCATATCATCCTCTAAATGAAATATTCCGGGGCTTACATCCAAAATGGCTTTCTGGCTCGTGGTGTAGGCCAGGAACCCGCCGGTAACGATATAGGGCGTCGTTCCGGGCAGGAAGGACACTTTAAAAAGGACCGGCATGGAGACGGCATAGCCTTTAAACGTCTCCGTGACGGTGATCCCTGCAGTAGTGCCTTTAAACTCCGCCCCGCCCGGCGCATACATAATGTCCAGCTCCAAAGCGAAGTTGGTGGTGAAGCTGAGCTCAAAGCCCACTCCCCCGGTGAACTGGAGCAAAGAATTCTTATTGATCCAGCTGGGCAGGATGCTCATATCCGAGTAGTTGAAGTTGGTGAAAGCCGGACCGAATTGGAGCTTGAGCCCGCTGCCAAAGGCGGGCCAGCTGATCAGGAGAACCAAACAAACGGCCGCTAGAATTTTTTTCATGGGGCCTCCTTTTGGCCAATACTAACGGAAGAAATTGGCTAAGTCAACAGAAAGAGTCAGAATTTGTATCCGGCTAAGACCGTCCAGGTGGAAGTGCGGACGGATTCACCGGGAAGGGGGTCCTTGATCATATTGGACAGGCCCAACTGAAAGCGGACTTCGAGCGAAACGGCCATGGAACCAAGGGCCAGCTGGTACCCTCCGCTGAAGATCAACCCGTATTGCAGCCGGCTGACCTCATCCTTCAGGTCCATTTCGCCGCTGGCCCAATCGTATTTATATTTGATTTTCGAGTTCAGCACGTACCCGACCCCTGCTCCGGCGCCCAGGAACGGCGTTGAGCCGGGCCCCAGGCGGAGCTTGAACAGGACGGGGAGGGCCAGGGCCGAGCCTTCATAGGTCAAAGTCCCGACTTCTCTTTCGAACCGGCAGCCGCCCGGGGCGTAGGACAGATCTACCTCCAGGGCCAGAAACCGGGCTAGGCCGAGCTCGAACCCCAACCCGCCAGCCGGCACAATGGAGGCCTTCTGTTTGCCCAGGTCCTCGGAAAAATTCAGGTTGGCCAGGGCCGCCCCGGCCTGCACCTTGAACGAACCCCAGGCCGCTGAGGTTAGCCCCAGGCAGACAGCCATCAGCAGGGCGACGTGTCGGTATCGCATATCTCTTCTCCCCATATCTTCTTTATTACTATACTCATCGGAGCCCGGCGTCAACTTGCCTAGAAAACAGGGTTCCCCCCTGAACTCGCCGCCTGGCCGTTCAATAAACATGGCCGCCTTCCCGGATAGAAAAGAAGGCAGCGCTAAACCTAAGAAAAGAAGATAAGCGAACTGGTTCCTAGAATTTATAGTTAACTAGGATGAAGATGTTTTGAATGGTGGCCTTTTGACCGGGCCAAGGATCCTTGATGAGGTTTGACAGTCCAAGGGAATAACGGGCTTCGAGGCTAAAGGTCATGCCGGCCAGGGCCAAGTCCACGCCGCCGCCGAAAACGAGGCCGTATTGCAGCCGATTCACATCATCGGTCAAATCAACCTCTCCGCTGCTATAGGGGCTTTTCCATAACTCTTTCTGGCTTAGGGTGTAGCCGAGGGCCCCGCCGGCCACGACGAAGGGTGTCGTCCCGGACAGAAAGGAAACTTTCACGAGGACGGGCAGGGACAGGCCATATCCCTTGAACGTTTCACTGTAGATGCCATCCGGATATGTTGCTTCGAACTTCGCTCCACCCGGCGCGAACAGCAGGTCGACTTCCACGGCGATGTTCGTGGTGAAGCTCATTTCGAGGCCCAGGCCGCCGGAAAATTGAAGCAGCGCCGACTTTGTAGCTGGGCTGTAGTCTTGATTGTAACTCATATTAGTGATAGCCGGGCCGACCAATAACTTGAACCCGCCGCCGAACATGGGCAGGCTGACCAAGAAAACCAGACAGAAAGTTATGGCGATTTTTTTCATAGATTCTCCTTTTTATTGCATAATATCTAAAGAAATCTAAAGAGTCAACTGGCAAAATGAGCCGGAGAGATAGAGTTGACAGAGGCCCGTATCAATAGAAAAATAACACTCTATGAACCTCCTGGCCGGAACAGGAGAAAGGAGCCGTCATGAAGAAGGTCATTATCATCTTGGCCGTCTTATTCATCCTTATCAATGTCTCGACTCTCACCGCCCTTGAAGAGCCAAAGAAAGACCTCCCCAAACTCACCGCCATCCGAGCCGCGCACCTCGTCGACGTCAAGAGCGGCACGGTCCTGGAAAAACCCGTCATCCTCATCGAGGGCGAACGCATCAAGGCGGCCGGCCCGGGCCTGGCCATCCCTAAAGAAGCCGCCCTCATCGACCTGGGGACGGCCACCCTTCTTCCCGGGCTTATCGATTGCCATACCCACCTCACCTTCGAGCCCGGCCCCTACTATGAAGACCTTTTCCGCAAGAGCCCCATCGACGCCGCCGTCCTCTGCCACATCCAGGCCAGACGCACGCTGGAAGCCGGGTTCACCACCGTCCGCGACGTCGGCGCTGAAGAGTTCATCGACGTAGCCCTGCGCAACGCCGTCAACACCGGCCGGGTAGCCGGCCCGCGCATCCAGGCGGCCACCCTGGCCGTGGGGGCCACCGGGGGGCATAACGACCTCACCGGGTTCTCCCCTTATCTCGACTTCAAGGGCTTCTCCGGCATCGCCGACGGCGTTGAGGAAATTCGCAAGCTGGTCCGCTTCGAAGTGAAGAACGGGGCTGACCTGATCAAGATGATGGCCACCGCCGGCGTCCTGTCCGAGGAAGAGTCGGTCGGCGCTCCCCAGTATTCCCTGGAAGAGATGAAGGCCTGCGTCGAGGAGGCGGCCAGGTGGGGGAAGAAGGTGGCCGCCCACGCCCACGGGGCCGAGGGCATCAAGATGGCCGTCCGGGCAGGGGTGGCCTCCATCGAGCATGGGAGCCTGCTGGATGAGGAAGGAATCCGCCTCATGAAGGAGCGGGGGACTTATCTGGTGGCCGACATCTATAACCACGAATACATCCTGGAGGCCTATGCCCGAATGGGTTATCCGGCCAGGCTCATCGAAAAAGAAAAACAAATCGGAGAGCTTCAACGGGAGAACTTCCGCCGGGCTGTCCTGGCCGGGGTCAAGACGGCCTTCGGCACGGACGCCGGCGTTTATCCTCACGGCCAGAACGCCAAGCAATTCGCCTTTATGGTTAAATTCGGGATGACGCCGCTCCAGGCCATCCGGGCGGCCACGGTTGAGGCCGCCGAGCTGCTGGGCTGGTCGGACAGGGTGGGGACCGTGGCGGCCGGCGCCTATGCCGACATCATCGCCATGGCCGGCGATCCCCTGCGCGATATCACCGAGCTCGAACGGGTGACCTTCGTCATGAAAGGCGGCGTCGTTTACAAGCGGTAAAGCTAATCATCATCAAAGGGAGGTCTAAAATGCTGAAGCGAAAAATCCGGCTTAATTATCGAACGCTCGTTATTTTGCTCATGAGCTTGGCCGCTTTGGGCGCGGCCGCCGCCCAGGAGCGCAGCGGGGAGGCTCGCCGTTCCCTGACCGCCGCCGACTACGCCCAAGCCGAGAAGTTCATGCCCTACAGCGTGGCCCCGCTGATCTATCGGGCCGGGGTGCGTCCGGCCTGGCTGGCGGGCGACCGCTTCTGGTACAGGAACTCCGTTGAAAACCAAGGGGGCGAATTCATCCTGGTCGATCCGGCGCGCGGGACCCGCGGCCCGGCCTTCAATCAGGCCGGGGTCGCTGCGGCTCTTTCGGCGGCCTCGGGGAAGACTTATAACGGTTCCCACCTACCCTTTACGACTTTCGAGCTCTCGACGGACGGGAAGACGATCTCTTTCAGGGCGGATGGCCGAGTATGGTCGTGTAACCGGGAGGGCAAAACCTGCCGGCCTCTGGAGGGCGGCGGTGCGGCGCCCGCCGAAAGTCAGGGCGGCCAAGGCGTCCGCTCCGGCGCGGCCGAGCGGCCCGAGGCGCTGTCCCCGGATGGGCTCTTGGCCGCCTTCCTCCGCAGCGACAACCTCTGGGTCCGCGACGCCGTGACCGGCAGAGAAAAGCAGCTCACCACGGACGGGCTGAAGGATTTCGGCTATGCCACCGATAATGCCGGTTGGATCAAAAGCGACAGGCCGGTCGTCCTCTGGTCTCCGGATTCCAAGAAGATCGCTACCTTTCAGCAGGATCAGCGCGGGGTCGGCGAAATGTATCTGGTCGAGACCAAGGTGGGCCGCCCCGTATTGCAGGCCTGGAAATACCCCCTCCCCGGAGACGAGGTGGTGACCACCATCCAGCGCGTCATCATCCATCTCAACGGCCCGCACACGGTCCGCTTGAAGATGCCTCCCGACCAGCACCGCTCCACCTTCACC
>JBAVVA010000090.1:0-5195 GCA_049697055.1 Candidatus Aminicenantales bacterium | reverse complement strand
AGTCCGAGAAGAACTGGCAGATTCCGGAGACACCTTCCAAGATTTAAATAGCGATATTAAACCCCCAGCCCCCTAAAAATTTAGGGGGAAAAGGGTTGATGTCTCCGGAGAGGTCGGAGGCAGGGAGCGGAGCGACCGTGCCACCCCTCCCCGCGTATTACGCATTAGAAATGCTATCCTGAAGGAGTCACACTCATGAAAAGAACAGCTTTGATCCTGGCCGTCCTCGTTCTGAGTGCCGGCCTGCAGGGAAATAGGGAAGTCCGGCCGGCGGCCGGTGCGGAGGAGAACCCCTTTTTCACCGCCTGGAACACGCCCTTCCAGACGCCCCCCTTCGACAAGATCAAGGACGAACACTACCGGCCCGCCTTCCAGGCCGGCATAGCCCAGCAGAAGGAGGAGGTGGAGGCCATCGTCGACAACTCCCAGCCGCCCACCTTCGCCAACACCGTGGAAGCCCTCGAGCAGAGCGGCGGCCTCCTGACCAAGGTCAGCAATATTTTCTTCAACTTGACCTCGGCCAACACCAACGAAGAGATGCAGAAGATCGAGGCCGAAGTTTCCCCCCTCCTGGCCAAGCACAATGACGACATCTTCCTCAACCCCAAGCTCTTCGTCAGGCTCAAGGCTGTCTATGAGCAGAAGGACAAACTCAACCTGACTCCGGAGCAAAGACGGCTTCTGGACAAATTCTATCGGGGCTTCGTGCGGGGCGGCGCCAACCTGGACCAGGCCCACCAAGCCCAATTGCGCAAGATCAATGAGGAGCTGGCCGTATTGATGGTGAAGTTCGGCGAAAACGTCCTCAAGGAGTACAATGCCTTCACCCTGATCCTGGACAAAGCGGAGGACCTGGCCGGGCTGCCCCCATCGGTCGTCGATGTCGCGGCCGCGGCGGCCAAGACAAGGGGCTTGGAAGGAAAATGCGTCTTCACCCTGCACAAGCCGAGCTGCATCCCCTTTTTCCAGTACTCAGCCCGGCGCGATCTCAGGGAAAAGTTGTTCAAGGCCTTCATCAACCGGGGGAACAACAACAATCAGTTCGATAACAAGGCCGTCCTGTCCCGGATCGCCGCCCTGCGCGTCCAACACGCCCAACTCCTCGGCTACAAAACGCATGCCGATTTCGTCCTGGAAGAGAACATGGCCAAGAACCCGGCGGCCGTGTTCAAGCTCCTCGACCAGCTCTGGAAGCCGTCCCTGGAAATGGCCGAGGAGGAGGCCAGCGAGCTCCAGGCCTTGATCGACCAGGAAGGGGGGAAATTCAAGCTCGAGCCGTGGGATTGGTGGTACTATACCGAGAAACTCAAGAAGGCCAAGTATGAGCTCGACGATGAGATCCTGCGGCCCTATTTCAAGCTGGAGAACGTCCGCGACGGAGCCTTCGAAGTGGCCCACAAACTCTGGGGCCTCCAGTTCGTGGAACGGACGGACATACCCATCTATCACCCTGAGGTGAAGGTGTTTGAGGTCAAGGAGGCCGATGGCCGTTCTATCGGCATCCTCTACACCGATTATTTTCCCCGGCCCTCAAAGCAGAGCGGAGCCTGGTCCAACACTTTTCGAGCCCAGTCGGCGCGCCAGGGCCATTTCATAACCCCCCTGGTCAGCAACAACGGCAATTTCTTCATGCCCGCCGGCGGCCGGCCCTCGCTGCTGACTTTCGAGGAAGTGACCACTCTTTTCCATGAGTTCGGCCACGCCCTCCACGACCTCCTCTCCAACTGCACCTACGAAGCCCTGGCCGGGACGAACGTAGCCCGGGACTTCGTCGAGATGCCCTCCCAGATCATGGAAAACTGGGCGGCCGAGCCGGAAGTCATCAAGAGCTACGCCAGGCACTACCAGACGGGCGAGCCCATCCCCCAGTCGCTGGTGGATAGGATCAAGAAAGCGGGCCTCTTCAATCAAGGCTTCGCCACCGTGGAATACCTGGCCGCCTGCTACCTGGACATGGACTGGCACACTCTGACCGACGCGACTGAGAGAGCCGCCCTGGCCTTGGAGAACTCTTCCCTGGCCAGGATCGGGCTCATCCCCGAGATCGTCGTCCGCTACCGAAGCCCCTACTTCCTCCACATTTTCGCCAGCGGCTTCGGCTACTCGGCGGGCTACTACAGCTATATCTGGTCGGAAGTGCTCGACGCCGACGCCTTCCAGGCCTTCAAGGAAAAAGGGCTCTTCGACCAGGCCGCCGCGGCCAGCTTTCGCCGGAACATCCTCTCCCGGGGAGACACCGAGGATCTGATGACCCTTTTCGTGAAGTTCCGCGGCCGGGAGCCCAAGGTTGAGCCGCTGCTCAAGCGCCGCGGGCTAGATTAATATATCTTCTATTTACCCCACAGCTCGACGATGGCCCGGCCTCCGCTGGCGACGCCCAGGCTTCTGTAATAGAAATCCACCCGGCGGATCACACGGTCCGCGCCCGGCACGTCGAGGATGCGGCTGCGGGTGTCTTCGTCGAAGATAAGACGCGTGGCGGGTGACCAATCCTGTCCGTTGCCGAAGGTGACTTTTATATCGAACATCTCCACGGCGCCTTCCCGGACGACAATCATGAGCCGGTTGAAGCGTCCTTGGCGGCCCGCCAGTATCAGGTCATGGTCAGCCGTAAAGCGCACCACCCGCTCGCCCAGCCTCTCCCAGCCGGCCGTTTCGATAAAAGCCGGGGAAGGAACCCGGTACGTGCAGCCGATCAGGCTCAGTAAGCAGACGGCCGTCAGCCCCAAAACCAATAGGCGTGTTTTGCGCATAAGCCCTCCTTTCTGAATTATCTTCATACGCCAGCACCCTCATCATCATACGGAGGTCCGTTTCCTGTCAACCTGCCCCAAAAGACCAGAGGTCTCCCCATTTTTCTAAAACCAAAACACTAAGGTTGGAGTAAGCGTCTTAGGGCGGCGCTATTCCATTTCATCCTTCTTGTAATGGAATTCAAAATATCGCCTTCGCTGAAAAAACAGGCGAGGTCTCTGCCCGGTCTGCCCGGTCGGTTGCATTCAGCACCAGGGTGTGATATACAGCTTTCGACGATTCCCGGGAAAAAGATCAGATTTCTCGTATAAAAAAGCAGAGTTTTTTCAGCCGAAGGCGGGAGAAAATGGTTCAGCGGCCCGGGCATAAGATATATAGGTATCATTTTTTTCCCCTCCTGATTATTTCGACGGCTCTAGTTATAGCCGTTTCCTCCCGCCCGGCCGGCGCTGAAACCGACTTATCCGCTCTTCAGGCAAAAGTAGAGACGCTGGCCGACCAGGACAAGCCTCCCGTCCTGCTGGAGATCGCCTCGGCCCTCTCTGGGAAGTCGCCCCGGGAAGCCCTGGCCAATGCTCTGGAAGCGCTCCGTCTGGCCCAAACCCATCTTCAGCTTTGGAACGTGATTCAAGCCCGGATGATCGCCGGAGGCTGCTACTGCCGGCTCAAACAATATGAAAGGGCCAAGGAACATCTGGACCTTAACCAGCGAGTCCTCAAAACGCTCCTCCTCTCGCCGGCGGCCTATTTTTTTAAGGACAGGCTCACCGACACCCTTTTCCATAATTCCCAATCGGCCGCCGAGTGCCATCAGTCCGCCGGACGCCATGAACAAGCCTTGCCTTATTATCTCGAGGCCCTGGAATATCAAAAGAAATCAGCCGAGCCCGCTTCGCCCGCCCCGCTGCTGTACAAGGCCGGCCTGGCCTACTTTTATCTGGCCGATTACGTCAAAGCCATGGCTTATGTCCTCGACAGCCTGAAGGAAGCCGAAAAGACCAAAGCCGCCAAGCAGATCGCTTTATCCTCCTACCTGGCGGGCCGCATCAATCTCAACCTGCATCGCTATCCTGAAGCGCTTGATTATTTCCACAAAGCCTTGGACAACGCCGCTCAAGAGGACGAAAAGTCAATTATGTCCATGAGCCTGAACGAGATCGGCAATGTCCTGACCAGACAGAAGAAGTTCAGCGAGGCCATCCCCTATCGGGATAAGGCGCTCCAAGCGGCCCGTCAAACAAACGATCCCGCCGTCGTCTCCAGCGTCCTCCATGATTTCGGCTTCATGTACCTTCAAATGGACAGGCCGGAGGATGCTCTGACCATGTTCCAGAAATCCTACGAGCTGGATAAAACCGAGGCCCGGGCCAGGGAGATTGCCGCCAACGTTATCAGCCTGGCCAACGTTTACCTGGAGAGAAAAGATTTCCGCCGAGCCTTAAGGCTGCTCAACGATTATCTGCCGACGGTCAAGGAAGCCAAGCTGTACAAGGAAATGTTGGGCATAGACCTCAAGCTGGCCGACCTCTATCAGGCTCTGGGCAGCCCGGAGATGTCGAATGCTTATCTTCGCCAGGCCTATGGTCTCCGGGACAATATACACGACGAGGAAATCGCCAAGCTGACCCAAGAGATCCGGGCTAAGTACGAAACGGATAAAAAACAAAAGGAGAACGATCTCCTCAAGAGCGCCCTCAGGATCAATGCTCTGGATATCCAGCAGAAGAGCCTCCAGATCGTTTTCTTGCTGGCCCTGTCCGCCCTTGTTCTGCTGATCACCCTGATTCTGTACAACCGCTACCGGCTCAGGCTCAAGGCTCACCAGGAACTGGAAGTGGCCAACCGGCAAATCCAGGAGGATCAGGTCCAACTGACCAAGGCCAACCGCCGTCTGGACGAGCTGACCCGGGAGGACCCCCTGACCGGCTTGGCCAACCGGCGCGAGCTCCTGGGCCGTTTCGAGCAGGAAAAAGTTCGCTTCCTCCGGAGCGGCCGGGCCTTTTCCCTGATCATGGCCGACCTGGATAACTTCAAGGTTTTCAACGACACTTACGGCCACAATTGCGGGGATGACATCCTCAAGACCCTGGCTTCTCTCCTGCGCTCTATGATCCGCGGCCAGGATATCGTCGGCCGCTGGGGGGGGGACGAATTCCTGGCCCTTCTGCCGGAAACCGGACTGAGCGGGGCGGAGGCGGTGGCCCGCAAGGTGCAAGCCAGAGTCAGGCGGACCGCCTTCCCCTGGAAAGAGAAAAACTTGAGAGTGCAGCTCAGCCTGGGGGTTTCTGTCTATAAGAAAGGTATGGAGTTCGACGACTGCCTGAAGAACGCCGACCAGGCTATGTTCCGCAGAAAACGAAAAGGCAAGGCCGCTCAGCGCTTAAAATAAGATATTTCGATTCAGGCGGGCTAAAGGATGGCGCCCTGGCAGAGCTCGGCCC
>JBAVVA010000089.1:0-7739 GCA_049697055.1 Candidatus Aminicenantales bacterium | reverse complement strand
AAGGGGCTGGCCGTGGAGGGCGATGAGCGGGACGGGTTCACCGAGACGCACCAGGTCCTGCTCCGAGTCAAGGCCTACGGCCCGGGCATGGACATCGCCCGGCGGCTGGAAGAGAACAACATCGTCACCAACTTCCAGGCTCTGCCCGACGATGAGACCTTCCTGGAGTCGAGCGGTATCCGCATGGGCGTGCAGGAGATGACTCGCTTCGGCATGAAGGAGAAAGACTTCGATATTCTGGCCGGGCTGTTGGCCGAAGTCATCCTCCGCAACAAGAACGTAAAAGCTGAAGTCCGCCGGTATCGCCAGAATTTCCTGGAAATGAAATTCTGTCTGCCCGCCTCGGAAGCCGTGCCCCTGGCCGCCCGGATTTGGAAGAGCCTTCTCCCCGCTCCGGGCCTGGCCGAGAACTTCGCCCGGCTGCTGATGAAGAACGCCTAGGATACAGGGACAGGGCAGTGAAAATTCTGTTAATCGGCTCCGGCGGCAGGGAACATGCCCTGGCCTGGAAGATCGTCCAGAGCCGACACTGCCAGAAGCTGTACTGTCTGCCGGGCAACGCCGGGACGTCGGCCATCGCCGAGAACGTGGCCATCGACCCGACCGACCTCCTGCGCGTGGCCGCCTTTGCCGCAGGAGAGAGGATCGACCTGACCGTGGTCGGCCCCGAGCAGCCCCTGGCCATGGGCATTGTCGATGAGTTTGAGAAGCGGAAGCTGCACATCTTCGGCCCCAACAAGAAGGCCGCCGAGATCGAGGAAAGCAAGGTTTTCGCCAAGCAGTTCATGGACCGGCACAAAATTCCTTCTGCCCGTTACCGGGTGGCCAATTCGGCCGAGCGGGCCCTGGAGATCGCCAAGTCGGGCGAGTTTTCCTATCCGCTGGTGGTCAAGGCCGACGGGCTGGCCGCGGGTAAGGGCGTCATCATCTGCCCCAGCCCGGACAAGGCGGATGAGGCCGTGCACCGCATCATGGGCCGCAGGGAGTTCGGCGACGCCGGGAACAAGGTCATCATCGAGGAATTCCTGACCGGCAAGGAAGTGTCTTTCATCGTCCTGACCGACGGAGTCAAGGTGCGGCCCCTGGTGACGACCATGGACCACAAGGCCGCGCTGGACGGCGATCGAGGCCCCAACACGGGCGGTATGGGCGCCATCTCTCCCTCGCCTTTCTTGGATAAAAAGTTGTTCGCCGAGATCGTGGACACCATCGTCATCCCCACCGTCACCCGGCTGCTGGAGGAAGGCCGGAAGTTCCGCGGCGTCCTGTACTGCGGCCTGATGCTGACGCCTAAGGGCCCGGTGGTCCTGGAATACAACTGCCGTTTCGGGGACCCGGAGACACAGCCGCAGATGCTGCGTCTGCAGAGCGACCTGGTGGAGACCATGCTCGACATCCTGGAGGACAATGTCCTGGCCCATGAGATGAAGTGGAGCTTAAGGCCGGCCGGTTGCGTTATCCTGGCTTCGGGCGGCTATCCCGATAAGTATGAAAAACATAAACCCATTTCCGGCCTGGAGGAGGCGGCCAAGATCCCCGGCGTGACGCTCTTCCATGCCGGGACCCGGCTCGAGGAAGGCCGCTGCCTGACCAGCGGCGGCCGGGTGCTGGGCGTGTGCGCCTCAGAGGAAACCCTGGCCGACACCATGCGCAAAATCTACAGCGCCGTGCAGCAGATTTCCTTCGAGGGTATGCACTACCGCAAGGACATCGGCGCCGTCCTGAAGGAAGGGGGTGGAAAATGAGCCGGGTGGCGATCTTCATCGGCAGCGATTCAGATGCTGAGGTCATTCAGGAGACGATCGGGGTGCTGGAGGGCTTCGGGATTTCCTACACCCTGGAGGTCACCTCGGCCCACCGCTCTCCCGGCCGGACGTTGAGCCTAATCCGGAAGGCCGAAGCGCAGGGGGCGGCCGTGTTCATCGCCGCGGCGGGCAAAGCCGCCCACCTGGCGGGCGTGGTGGCCGCCCACACTATCCGGCCGGTGATCGGCGTTCCGGTGGAGAGCAGCAGCCTGGGCGGGCTGGATGCGCTGCTGTCCACGGTGCAGATGCCCAAAGGCGTTCCCGTGGCCACCATGGCCTTAGGCCAGACGGGCGCGGCCAATGCCGCTTATCTAGCCGCCCAGATCCTCGGCCTGTCCGACCCGGCCCTTAAGGACAAGCTGGAACAGCATAAGAAGAAAATGGAAGACAAGGTCGAGGAAGCTTCCCTCAAGCTCCGGCGGAAATAAGACAGCGGATGACCTCTTTTTCCCTTCAGAATTTCGGCTGCCGCGTCAACCAGGCTGAGGCCTTCTCTTGGGCGGAAGCATTTCAACAGAGGGGGCTCAAGCTTGAATCAAACCCCGGCCGCGGCGACATTGTGGTGGTCAACACCTGCACCCTGACCGGCCGAGCTGACCGGGACGTGCGGCGGTTCATCCGCAAGGTGGCCCGGGAGAATCCTTCGGCCCGCTTGGTGGTCACCGGCTGCTTGGTCGAACGGGCCCGGCAGGAGCTGGAGGCCATTCCCGGCGTCTGGCGCTTTATCTCCAACGCCGAGAAGGCGATCCTGCCCAGGCTCGTTCTGGATTCGGCAACGGCGGACTTGCCTGTCCAGCCCCAAACCCAGGTCCGGCCCTTCAAGGCCCGCGCCCTGCTCAAAGTTCAGGACGGTTGTGATTTCCGCTGCACGTTTTGTATTATTCCCGGCGTCCGGGGCCGGAGCTCGAGCGTCCCGCCCGAGACGGTGATGGCCAGGCTTCGAGAGATAGCCGCCGGAGGGTTTCCCGAAGTCGTCCTGACCGGTATTCACCTCTGTTCCTACGGACGGGACCTTCAGCCGCGGACCAGCCTGGGGGGGCTGCTGGGCCGGATCGACAAAGCCGGCTTCGGGCCGCGCCTTAGGCTCAGCTCGCTCGACCCTCGTTTCCTGGATGAAGGGCTGGTCGAAGCCTTGACGGGCTCCCCAACCGTTTGTCCTCATTTTCATCTTTCCCTCCAGCACGGTTCGGAGCGCCTGCTTCAGTGCATGGGACGGAAGGGCGGAGCGGCCGCCTACTTCCGTATTCTGGATTCTTTGAGGGAGCGCTCACCCGAAGCCGCCCTGGGGGCGGATATTATCGTCGGTTTTCCGGGCGAGACCGAGGCCGATTTCATGGAAACAGCGGAGTTGCTGGAACATTCGCCCCTGACTTATGTCCACGTTTTTACCTATTCTCCCCGTCCGGGCACGGCCGCTTCGACCTGGCCGCAGGTCTCGCCGCAGGTCAAGAAGGAGCGGGCGGCGGTCCTGCGGAGAATATCAGCCGCCAAAAGCAGGGCCTTCAGGCGCCTCTTCCTCGGACGGGAACGGGAAGCGGCCGTCATCAAAAGCGCCGGAGGCTCGCTCCACCTTTTGACGGCGAATTATCTCAGCCTGACCGCTCCAGACAACGGCCGGACGAAAGCCTCCCTGGTGAGAGTCTTGATCTCCGAGGAGGGGGACAAAGGCCTGCGGGGAGTCGTCCTCGACTAGTCGGTCATGAGCTCGATCATCCTGCTGCCTCCGGAGGTTGCCGATAAGATAGCCGCGGGCGAAGTCATCGAGCGCCCTTTTTCCGTGGTCAAGGAGCTGGTGGAGAATTCGCTCGACGCCGGCGCCACGGATATTCGTATTGAGCTCAGCGGCGGCGGCAAGACGCTCATCAGGGTGATGGACAACGGCTGCGGGATGAGCCGGGAAGACGCGCTCCTCTCTTTTGAGCGCCACTCGACCTCCAAGCTTCGCTCCGAGGAGGACCTCGGCCGCATCCTGACCCTGGGCTTCCGGGGAGAAGCCCTGCCTAGCATCGCCGCCGTTTCCCGCCTCACCCTGCGCACCTCGGACGGGACGTCTCCGGCGGGGCTTCTGATCACTCGCGAGGGCGAGCGGATGGTTGAGGCCCGGGAAACGGCCTTCCCCCGCGGAACCAGCGTCGAGGTCCGGGACCTGTTCTTCAACCTGCCGGCCCGGCTCAAGTTTCTCCGCTCGGACCAGACAGAGCTGAGCCTCATCGTGCGCTTGATCACCGGCCTCGCTCCGGCTTTTCCCCAGGTGGGCTTCTCTCTCAGCCATGGCCCGCGCCGGATCCTGAATTGGCCCCGGGCCGACGGCCTCCGGGAACGGCTCTATCAGATTCACGGCCGGGAGACGGTTGACCGTTTGATGGAGATTGACTGGGCCGAGGAGCAGAGCCGGGTCACCGGCTTCGCTTCCCGTCCCCCCCTGGGCCGGCGCGACAAGGCCGAGCAGCACTTCTTTGTCAACCGCCGGCCGGTCAGAGACAGGACCCTGCAGGCCGCCCTCAACCAGGCCTACCGCAGCCTGTTGGAGAAAGACTTCTATCCCGAAGCCTTCCTTCTCTTGACCCATCCCTCTTCCGAAGTGGACGTCAACGTCCACCCGGCCAAATCAGAGGTCCGTTTTCGCGATTCCCAATTTGTTTTCCGACTCGTCCTGCACAGCGTGGAGCAGGCCTCACTGCGGGGCAGCGAAGTCAAGCGGGTCGGCCTGGAAGCCGGGAGGGGAGCTCGGTTCCGGGTAGCGGAGCCCGGGCCGCCTCCTTCTTTTTCTGTCAAAACAAAGGAATCTGCCTGGGAGCCGCAGCGGAGCCCGGCCGGACTTTTCAAGGACGGAGCGACGGCTGCGGCCCAAATCGGCCCTCAGATCCTCGGACAATATCTCGATATGTACATCATCGCCGCCGACCGGGAAGGGCTCCTGGTCATCGATCAGCATAATGCCCACGAAAGAGTCCTCTACGAAAAATATAAAGAGGTCAGCGCGGCCAAGAATATGCCCCTTCAACAGCCGCTCGTTCCCGTCCTGTTTGACCTTTCCCCGGACCGTGCTCTCAGGCTGGAGGCGGAGGAGGGCCTTCTTCGGGAAGCTGGCTTCCAGGTGGAGCCCATGGGTGGCCGGACCTTCAGCTTGAAACAGTTTCCCGACATCATGGAGGCCCCAGAGGCCCTGGAGGTCTTTCTATCCCTGCTCGAGGTGCTGGCCGAGGAGAAGCCGGAAAATAAACAAGACAAGCTGCTGGCGACTTTGGCCTGTCGGACCGCGATTAAGGCCGGCCGGCCGCTGCCCCTCCGCCAGATGGAGGTGCTGGTCGAGGAGTTGCTCCGGCTGCCCCAACATGCTCTCTGCCCCCATGGCCGGCCGATCATTGTCCGCCTGGACCGGTCCCAGATTGAAAAAGGCCTGAAGCGGCAACCCAAAAATTGACAGCTCTTGGGGCCTTTTGCTAATGTCTAGCTGATCGCACTTTAGGGCCAGGGCACGGCAACGAGTTGATCTATTACGGGGAGTGGCGCAGCCTGGTTAGCGCGCCTGCCTTGGGAGCAGGAGGTCGTCGGTTCAAATCCGACCTCCCCGATTGCCTCCCGGGCGGGTTGTGGAATGCGGGGGCTGCCGGCCAGGACATCGGGCGGGCGCGCCTGTAGCTCAGGTGGACAGAGCAGCTGCCTTCTAAGCAGCGGGTCGGGAGTTCGAGTCTCTCCAGGCGCGCTTCTTACTACTATATATTGCCGATGACAATTCTTTTTCAGGATAAGCTAGATCGAAATGGGGTCCTGTCGCGGCTCTTCCCCGGCCGTGCTCGCGGCCAAGCCGCTGCGCGCGGGCGGGGAGCCCCTTCGCCGCGCCACCCGACATAATATCTCGCGCGTCCTGAAAAAAGAATTGCTTATCGAAAGAAGGCTCAACCATGACCGACTGGAACAAGATCAGGCAGGATTTTCCCATCACCAAAAATTGCGCCTATTTCATGAGTTCGGCCATGTCGCCCCTGCCCCGGCCCGTGTTCGAGCGGATCACGGCCGAATACCGGAAGCTCCTCGAGGACGGCGACATCCATTGGTCAGCCGATATGAAGACCTATCAGGCCCTCTGCGGCGACCTGGCCGATCACATCAAAGCCGGGCCTGAAGACTTGACCTTTATGGCCAATACCTCGACGGCCATGGCCGTCCTCGGTTTGTCCTTCCAGAAGCACGGCCCGTCGGGGTTCAACCTCGTCACGCTCCAAGATGAATTCCCGTCCTCGACAGTTCCTTTTGAGCATCTGGGGATCCCCCTGCGCTGCGTCCGGCCGGCCGGCGGCCGCTACTCAGTTTCCTCCATCCTCGACCTGACGGACAAAAACACTTTGGCCGTAGTGGCTTCTTATGTCCAATATGCCACCGGGTTCCGATTGAATATCAGCGGCCTGGGCCGGGAGCTGGCCCGCCGCGGCATTTTATTCCTGGTCAACGCCACCCAGGGCTTTCCCTATTATCCCCTGGATGTCCAGGCCATGCACATTAATGCCCTGACCGCCTCTCTCCATAAATGGGGCCTGACCGGCCACCTGGGGGCGCTGTTCTACACTTCACCCTCGTTCCGGGACAAGTTCCCCTCTCCCCTGGCCGGCTGGCTGTCCGTGGACACCGGCGGGGCCGGGCTCATCCATACCGCCAAGAACGTCCCCTTTAAGCTCCACCGGTCGGCACGCCAGTATGAGTTTGGGACGTTCAACCTCCAGCCCCTGCTTGCTTTCAAAGAAGCCTTTGATTACATGAAGAGAATCGGGTTCGAAGCCATCCGCATCCGAATCAAGGACTTGACCGACTATCTCCTGGAAGGCTTGCGCGGCCTGGGGGTGGAGGTCATGACGCCCGTGGACGACCCGGAAGAACGCTCGGCCATCGTGTCTTTCACCCTGGGCGAAAAGAACGCCCCCCTTCTCGAGCAATGCTCCGCGGAGCGGATTTTTCTTTCGCCCCGGGCCGGGTTTCTGCGCGTCTCGGTCAACATCTTCAATGACCTGTCTGATATCGACCGGTTGCTGGCCGTCGTTAAAGAGCTCAAGCCGGGCTGATTTGGCGCGGCGCTCGGGCTTAGCGGCCGTTCTTGACTTTTTTCTTTAGCCCTTCGGCCCGGCATAGGATCCGGGAATCGGGATCAAAGACGAAGCTGAGCGGGGTTCGCCCCAGGTTGAAGCGGAAGCGATTGACGGCCTTGTCCACCAGCACGGTCTCCCGGCTGGCCGAGCCGTCGGCGTAAACGAACTCGAGCTCGGCCGGCATCCCGGAGCCGTAGATCCATTCGTCAAAGAACCAGCCCAGGTCCTGTTGGCTCACTTCCTCGGCGACGCGGATGAAGTCGGCCGTGGCGGCGTTGCCGCAGGCGTAGCGCCGGGCGTAGAAGTATCCCAAATTCCGTGATTCGCTAATATCGCTCTGGGCTGGCGCGGCCGCGACAGGACCCCACAGAAATCTGAGATTATCACGGAAATTGGGATGTTTCCTAAGCTCACCGGCCATTTGACCGAACCCCAGCCTTATGCTATATATATATTTCAGTTCAGGCGCTGATTATGTTTAAAACGCTCGGCCTGAGGTTCAACCCGGTAATTTTCCTGGCGGGCTGGCTTCTTCTTGTCCTGGCCTTTTTTCCCGCCGCCTTAGCTTCATTCCAGCAGGTCGATCCCTTCTACCTGAAAGCCATGGCCGACGGTGAGAAAGCTTTTGCGGCCGGAGATTTCCAGTCCGCTGCCCAGAGCTTCGAGATAGCCGCCTTCGGCCTCCATAGCGATAAAAACGCTCTAGCCAAGGCCTGGGCCTATTTGTGCGTGGCTGCTTACAAGGCGGGCCAGATAGATAAGTCCCGCGAGGTCGCCCAAAAATTGGAAGAACTGATGGGGACAACGGATCTGAACAGTATCGGCTTGAAGGCAGAGGTTGCTTCCGACGTCA
>JBAVVA010000088.1:0-2617 GCA_049697055.1 Candidatus Aminicenantales bacterium | reverse complement strand
AGAGGGCCAGGGCCGCCGACTTCCCTCAAATCCGGTCGCTGGCGGCGAAATTCAACCTCGATTACGCCGACATGGAGGAGGATGATTTTTGGGTGGCCGGCCAAGGGCGGAAAATTGTCGGCATCTGCGGGCTAAAAAAGCATCCGGACTGCTTGGAGCTCTGCTCCCTTGGCGTGGCCAACCGTTACCGGAACAGAGGGCTGGGCAGGAAGCTTGTGGCGGCGCTTCTGGAAGACTCGGCCGGGGATGTCTACCTGACCACGATTATCCCCGGCTTCTTCGAGAAACTCGGGTTCGAAAGCGCCGACCGCACCCCCCCTTCTATAGTCAAGCAGGAAGAGTGGTGCGTCGGCTGCCGGCCGGACCTCTGCCGGGTGGTGGTCAAAAAAAGATAATGGACTTACCCCGTTTCCCGGAATTTAAGCGTGTCGGTCTCGAAGACAAAGAGGCCATAGAGGGCTTCATCGACCGCTTTCCCTCCGAGGCCTGCGAGGTCAATTTCGCGAACATCTACACCTGGCGGGATTATGAACGCACCCGGTTCACCACCATCAACGGCAACCTCTGCCTCTTGAGCCGGCCCGGTTCGGATCCCGCATTTTTTCTGCCGCCCCTGGGAACAAACAGGATCAAGGAAACGATCGAGGCTTGCCTGTCTTTTTGTCCCCGGCTGTCCTGCGTCCCGGAGTCCTTTCTCCAGCAGTGTCAAGGATTTCGCTGGGAAGAGGACAAAAACAATTTTGATTATGTTTATCGCTCGAGCGACCTCATCAATCTCCGTGGCAAGAAGTATGACGGCAAACGGAACCGCATAAAAAAATTTGAAAATAGCTGCAGCTCCCGGTATCTCAGACTGAGGCCCGAGCACCTGAGGGCCTGTCAGCTCCTTTACGAAGACTGGTACGCGGCCAAGATCCGGCAGGACGGTCAAATCGGGCAAGCCCAAAGAGTTGCCGTCTTGGAAGCCCTCGCCCGCTTTGACGAATTGAACCTGGTCGGGGGGGCGGTCGAGGTCAAGGGCCGGCTGGAAGCTTTTTCAATCGGAGGGAAGCTGAACGCCGACACCGCGGTCATCCACATCGAGATCACTAATCCCGCCTATGAAGGGCTGGCCCAGTTCATCAACCGGGAATTCGTAAAAAACGAGTGGGCCGGATACAAGTACATCAACCGGGAACAGGACATGGGGGTGGCCGGCCTGCGCCGGGCCAAGATGTCTTACTACCCCTCCCATCTGGTCAAGAAATTCAATATTTACGGAATGAAATGATGCGGCGTTGATAACTTAATAGTGACAGGCCGGGCTTTCCAACCGGGCCATCGGCGATGATCCAGTTCCGCTGAATCAGCGCCGGGAACGCCGCGGCTTTAGCCGGAGCTTTCCCGCCGAAGTTTTCGCAGCGGCCTTGTGTCGTTTGAGCTCCAACAGAAGCTCGAGGTCGGCTTTATCTTGGAGCCGTCGTGACCGTTTTTTCAACCGAACGAGGTCGTCCAGTCCGATGAAGTAGACGCGCTCCCGGCCGTATAATCCAGGATTCTTGTTCGCCCAAGCCCGACTGAAGGGGCAGCCTTCGAGCCCGGTCAGCAAGTCGATGCGCAAGGGCTCGCGCCCAAGCTGAACAATTCGGTTTTTCGCTTGAAAATCCTTTTCGGACAATTTGAGGCTGGAAAAGCCAAAAGCATTTAGAGCGCTCACGACCTTACGGCTGTTGTCGCGGCTGGATTCGATCAGGATATCGATATCTTTTGTGTAGCGTGGCCGGACATAAAAGGCTAAGGCATAGGCCCCGATGATACAATAACGGACCCTATGCCTGTTGAATAATGCGAACAACTCTTCGTAATCTCTCTCGACTTCCATGGCCCGGGCCTTTATGGCGTCTCCGCTTCTGTTCGCGCAATAACTGGACTGTCTCGAGCCTCTCTTGAGGGCTCATAGCCGAATAATACTTGCGGTCGAATTTGCCGGCTTCCCGGAGTGATGTAAATGTTTGAACCCAAACTCTTTTAGCCATTGCCGCTATTATAGGGCAATGGGATTCGAGAGGCAATTTTCAAGGTGTTTCGGGACAAGCCTTGGCTTCTGAAAGATTTCTACTCCCGCACGCCGGACAGCCAAAGAACGGATTATCGATTAGCCCTCGATCCAGGAATGCCGGAGGCGGCGGGCTTTGATCATGTCGTTAATACAAATGCAACAATATACTAAATGCACCAAGAGCTGGACGGCCATGATCCGCAAGGTCAACGAAGTTGACCTTGTGTTCTGTCCGGGGTGCGGAGGCACAATGAAGGTCATCGCCCTCCTCACGGAGCCTGTCGTTGTCGACCAGATCATCGACCACCTGAAGCTGACCTTTGTGGCTGAGAAACCCCCACGTCCGGAGGTCGCTTTTCAGGAGCACTTGATGTCAGCTGATCAGCCGGTCGAATATTTTTCGTGATTATTGACTTCCTTCAAGGGCGATATTATATTTATTTTCAGTGGCGCGATGATAAATCCACATGATTCCCGCATAGATAGTGCATGAGCTATCGCAAACTTCAGAAGCGTCGGGTATTTAACTTTCTAGCAGAAATGCTCTGATGGAGAAACGAACATGAGTTGCAAACGATC
>JBAVVA010000087.1:0-53220 GCA_049697055.1 Candidatus Aminicenantales bacterium | reverse complement strand
GGGGCGGTTTTTTGTCTATAATGAATATGATATTATGGCTCCTATGCCGGATCGATTCGTATTCGCATGAAGAAGAAGTCCCTCCGCCCGCTCATCATCCTGCTGGGCCTGATATTCTTCCTGTTGGCGGCCGGGATGGTTGTCCGCAACATCATCCTCAGCCAGGTCAAAGGCCAGATCGAGGCGAACTTCCAGTACAGCCGGATCCGGGTCTCCTTCCTCCCGCCCTCCTTGGTCATAGAGAACCTGCGCAGTAAATCCGCCTCGCCCAGCTTCACCGCCCGGTCGGTCAGGGTGTCGATATCCTACCCGGCTCTCCTGTCCGCCGAACGCCCGGTCTCGGTAGTCTTGGAAGAGCCGAACCTCCGTTTCATCGAGACAGCCCCCCGCGCCGGCAAGCGTATGAAGATTGAGCTGCCCTTCGCCGTGGAAAAAGGACTGATCCGCAACGGAGAACTGTTCTGGCGCGGAAACGGCCGCGTCCGGGCCAGCGGCCTGGACGCCATCTTCACCTGGAAGAAAGCCTCCTTCGAGGTCCAAGGCCGGGCCAGGGAGGCCGTCGTCCTGCTGCCCAATTCCGAGCATCCTTTGGTCGGCCAGCTCCAGCTCCATCTGCTGGGCCGGCCGGATCAGATCCAGGTCAAAAGAGTGGTGGCCAGCGGACCTTCACTCTACCTCAAAGCCGCGGGTGAGATCCGGCAAGGCCGGAAGCCCGCCTGGTCCTTGGAGGGCGATTTCAACCTGCGGGCAGCTTTCATCGCCGAGGCCCTTGATCTTCCTTTTCAGTGGGACGGAGAAGCGCGGGGCACCGGCCGAGTCCTGTCCGTGGACGGACAGCTGTCGCTCCAGGCCGACCTCAACAGCCGCGACCTGGAGCTCAACCGGGTGGCCCTGGGAACGGTCCGGGCCAAGTTGGATGTCCAGGCCGAGAAAGGAGGCACCCTGGATCTGGTGGCCGTTTCGAGGGCCGGGCGGCAGCAGGTCCTGCATCTTGATTTCGCCGGCAAGAGGATCGAAGGCCGGGCAGAAGGAATTGCGCTCGACCCGGTGATGAATGAGATCGACCTGCCCTGGCCGGTCCGTTCTCCAGCCTGGGGGCGGTTTGTCCTTCAGAACAAACGCCTGGAGGTCGAAGCCGAGTTCCGGGACGATTCCCTGGTCCAGGAAGGGCCGCCCGACGACAGGTTTCCATTCCGTGGGGCTTTCACCCTGAGCTGGGACGGCCGCTCCACTGTCCGTTTCGAGTCCAAAGAATTCGAATCTTCGTTCGGCCGAATGGCTCTTGAAGCGGATATCGTCATCGGCCAGACGTTCGATATGCACGTGGCCGGCGAAGTGAGGGATGTGAAGCAGGCCCGGCAGTTCACTTCTCTCATGCTCGAAGAGGAGTTCGATATCCCCGAGATCCGGGGGCGGGGAAATGCCGACATCCGGATTTCCGGCCCCTACCATTCTCCCAGGGTCAAGTCGAAATTCTTCCTTTTTCCCGGAGCCTTTGACAAGCTGGAGGCCTCTTTCATTGAGGGCACGGCCGATGTTCAAGGCCGCCGCGTCACCGTCCACTGCCGGGCGGACGACCCACAGCTCATGGGCCAGGTGGACCTCAACGCGGAAGGTCCCCAATGGGAGGCCAAGATCAAGCTCAGCCGAGGCTCGACCCAGCGCCTTTTCCCGGCGCTCGACATTCCGCTCGACCTCCGGGGCGACGGCCAAGGGCAGTTCGACGTGCGGGGCCTCCACGACCAGCTGGAAGTCTCCGGCGATTTTGCCGGCTCTAACCTCAGGCTGGCCGGACAAGTGTTCAAAGAGGTCAAGGGCCGGCTGGAATGGAAGGACGACGTGCTCCGTTTTCCGTCGCTCCAGTTCCTCTTCCACGGCGGCCGGGTGACGGGGGCCGGTTTCTTGGGGCTGACCAGCCATGAGTTCGACTTGGGCTTGTCCGGGCAGGACATCGACTTGGCCTCCCTGGCCTCCGGGCTGAAGGGTCAGATATTCTTCAACCTCCAAGGCGGCGGGCTCATGGGCCGCGACGCGGTCAAGGGCAATGTGGAGGTCCGGAATCTGGGCACCGGCAGCCTTCAAGCCTTCCAGGCCGGAGGACAGGCGGAAATCCGTTTTTCCGATCTTAAAGTGGACGGGTCCTGGAAGGGCTTCATCCGGCCGGAGGACAATGATTTCAACCTGACCTTCAGCTACCAGCCGCCGGAGGGGTCCTATGCCGTGGACATCAAGGGGTCATTCGTTAACCTGGACCTTCTCTTCCCCTGGCGGGGCGTCAAGGGCCGGGTCAATTATCTGGCCGAGATCCGGAACCCCTCCTCCGGGCCGGGATTCAAGGGCGTTATCGATTTCCAGGGCCCGGTCCTGCCCATCCCCAAGTTCGCCCAAGCTCTCAACGATTATTCCGGCCTTATTTTCGTCGAGGGCCGGCGAGCCTCGCTCCGCTCCTTCCAGGCCACCATCGGCGGCGGCCCCATCCAGGGTTCGGGCCAGCTCACCTTCCGGCCCGACGGAGATGTGGATGTGGATGTGGCCGTAGAGGGAAAAAAGATGCAACTCTTTTTCCTGGAGAGGGCCAGGGCTCTCACCGACGGCCGGCTGAGGATGGTCAGGGATGCCGGCCAGTTCGTCCTGGAGGGTGATTTCCAAGTGAGCTCCCTGTCCTGGCGGCGGGAGCTCAGCGAGAAATTCCTGTTTAGCTCCAACTCCTTCTACCAGCCCTCCTCGGAAAGAGGATTCTTCGACGACCTGACGCTCAACATCCGGCTGCGGGCCGACGACAATGCCTGGCTGGACAACTCCCTGGGCCGGGTTCGGGCCCGGTTCGACCTGACCGTCACCGGGAATGTGAACTCACCCATCATTCTGGGCGAGATTGTATCGCTGGGCGGCACGGTGAACTTTCAGGACCGGAAGCTCAACCTCCTGCGCGGCCACCTGAGCTTCTTCAACCCCCTGGCCGCGGACCCCTATCTGGATTTCAAAGGGGAGGCTTACATCAAGGATTATCGAGTGACCTTCACCCTGACCGGCCTGCTCGACCATCTCAAACCGGAGTTTAGTTCCTCGCCGCCCCTGCCTTCCGAAGATGTGCTGGCCCTGTTAGCTATGGGCGAGGCTTTTAAAAGGACCTACCGGGCCGAAACCAGTGCCCAGCTCAGCTCGGCCACTCTGCTCACTTTCCAACTTTCCGAAGAGGCCAAGAAGCGGGCGGCCGCGCTCCTCATGGTGGACCGCCTGCGCATCGACCCCTTCATCCTGGGCTCTTCCTCTGAAATGACCGCCCGGCTGACGGTGGGCAAGAAGGTGACCAAGGACTTGTTCGTCTATTATTCGACTAACCTGACCACCCAGCGGGAGGAGATCGTGCGCCTGGAATGGGACTTGGCCGACAACTTGTCTGTGGTCGGCATACGGGACGAGTTGGGCCGGATAAGCTTTGAGATCAAGGCCCGCAAGAGATTCTGACGATGAAAGGATATAGCCTGATCGCCGCCTGGCTGGTTCTGCCGCTGGCCCTAGCCGCCTCAGGCCCGGATCCGAGCTTGGCCGCGGCGCCCGCCATCGCCCGGGTGGAAGTGGCGGTGGACGGCCAGGAGGCTTCTCCGGAGATCCGTAGCCTGGTCACTGTGCGGGCCGGCGATGTTTTTTCTCTTTATGATATCGACCGCAGCCTCAAACAGCTCTACAGCTCGGGGCTGTTCTCCGACATCCGCGTGGACCGCCGCGATGCTCCGGACCTCACTCTGCTTTTTTCCCTGTCCCGGAAGCTCTTCGTCCGAAAAATGATCTTGCGCAGCGCCGGCTCCCTGCCCTTGGGCAAAGTCCAACAGGGGCTCACCGTGCTCCGGCCGGGCGCCGCCTTCTCCAGCGAGCGCTTGCAAAAAGCTGGACAAGAAGTTGTGGCTTTACTCGAAAGAGAAGGCCATTTCGGGTGCCGGGCTGTGCCCGTGCTCTTCAAGGACAGCGAAGCGGCAGCCATGGATGTGACCTTCGACATCCTTCCTGGGGTCCGCTATGTCATTTCTTCGATGAGCTTCAGCGGGGACGTCCCGGTAGCCGCCGCAATGCTCCTCAAGCGCATGGTCTCCCGGGAGGGAAAACCCTATGAGCCCGCGCTTTTGGAAAAAGACATTGCCGGCCTGGAGGTCTATTTGCACGGATTCGGCTATCCCCGGGCCAAGGTCGAAGCCGCACCGCCTCGCCTGGATGACGGACTCCGGACGGCCTCCCTCAGCTTGAAAGTCGAAGCCGGCGAGAAGATCGAAATCTCCATCACTGGAGCCCAAGTTCCGGTGGAGCTGGTCCGTCCCATCTGGGAAGAGAAAATTTTCGAAGAATGGGGCCTGCTGGAGGGAGAAGCCCGTATCCTGTCTTTTCTCCGCAAAAAGGGGTTTCTCTTTGCCCTGGTCTCCTCCACTATCCAGCGGGAGGGGAACCGGCTCCTGGTGACCTACGAGGCGGACCCGGGCCTGAGGTGCTATATCCGGGGACTGCGTTTCGAGGGCCTGACCTATTTCACCCCTGAGCAGCTCAAGAGCGCCTTGAACCTCGAGGGCTCTCTGCTTCTGCCCAATAGCCTGGACGGCGAACGGGTCTTCAGCCTTCCCGGTGAGATTGAGGACCTGTACCAGACTAAGGGATTTCCGCGCGCCCGGGTCGAGCTCAATTTCGAACGGTCGGGCCGCGCCGTCACCATCGTTTATTCGCTGGGGGAAGGGCCCCAGCAAAAATTGGATAGAGTGATGTTTAGCGGAGCTTCTCTCTTCCCCGCGGCAAGGCTTCTGGCCGAGGTGAGCAGCCGGTCCGGTGGGCCCTTTTACCAGCCCAATGTCCAGAAGGACGTGGAGAAGCTGGAGACGTTTTATCTAAACAACGGCCTGCGGGGCACAAAAATCTCGTCTTTGATCACACCCCGCCCCAATGACAGGTACGACCTGGAATTCCGGGTGCAGGAGGGCCAGGTTGTCCGGCTTAAGAGCATTACCATCATCGGACAGAAGATCACCCGGCGGAGCACCATTTTGCGGGAAATTCGTCTCAAGGAGGGCCAGCCGGTCAGCCTGGAGGCCGTCAACGAGACAAGGCGGAACCTGGAGCATTTGGGCATTTTTTCCGAAGTTAAGATCGAAGAAATTCTTGTCCCGCCCGATGAGGATAACCTGGTCATCAGACTCCAGGAGGGGGAGCAGAACTACATTTCCCTGGGGCTGGGTGTGGAAAACAAGAATATGCCTTTCCAGCTGGCCATCTGGGAAAACGTCATCAGCCCGCGCGGTACGGCCGAATATATTCGCAACAACATCTTCGGCGACGCCTCCCAGTTCAGCTTGGTGGGCCAGTTCAGCCTTCGGGAGAAGAGGGGAGTGGTCTCTTTGGAACAGCCCTATTTCTTCGGCCTGCCGCTCCAGAACTACCTCAACGCCTGGCTGGAGCGCGAGGACAGGATGAGCTACGGGTTCGACCGCCGCGGGTTGAGCTTCACCGGGATCAAGCCCTTGTTCAAAGATTTTATCTTGTTGGCCACTCTCACCTGGGCCAGCACCACACTTTATTATCTGGACATTGCCGAGAACGAGATCGACCGGCAGTTCTTCCCTTTCTCCAAGACTTCGATCGCCGCCAGCGTCTTATGGGATAAGCGGGACGACGCCTTGAACACGACGCGGGGGACGTTCTTCAGCGCTTCCCTGGAATGGGCCTATCCTCTGTTCGGCGTCGAGTCGGATTTCTTGAAGCTGTTCGTCAAGTACCAGCACACCTTGTCCTTGTTTTCCAGCTTGGGGTTCAGCGGCACGGCCCGGCTGGGGCTGGGCCAGGGGCGAATGCCCATCCATGAGCGGTTCTTTGCCGGCGGGAGCAATTCTTTCCGGGGGACGGATTTTGATGAGCTGGGCCCCCGGGATTCGATCTCGGGCCAGCCGGTCGGGGGGAAAGTCCTGCTGCTGTTTAACCTGGAGGTCTCCTTCCCTCTCATCGGCGCGTTGGAGGACCTATCCCTGGCCTTTTTCTATGACAAGGGAAATGTTTTCGCCAAGCGGAAGGATTTTGACCTGGGCCAGCTGAAGGATGCCGTGGGGTTCGGCCTCCGCTACCGCACGCCCTTGGGACCGCTGCGTTTGGACATCGGCTTGAATCCGGAAGCGCCCGCCGGGCAGAAAAAGATCTTCCCGGCCATTACCATAGGCAATGTCTTTTAAACGGCTGTTCCGGCTTTGGCTCAGGGCCCTCATCCTAGGGTCCGTCCTTTCGGCCGGCCTCTTCGGCCAGCCCGTTTCCCAGCCTCTCGACTGCCTCCTGGCCAGGGTCAACGACCGGCCCGTCACGCTGGCCGACATCAAGATTCTGGACGCCTTCGGGCTCTATGATGCCGAGATCGGCCAGGCTCCCGGCGGCCGTCAGCGGGCTATTTTGGAAAAAATCATCAACCTCAAGATCGTCATCGACCTGGTCCGGGAACGAGTGACCATCCCGCCCCAACAGGTCGAGTCCGCCCGCCGGGAAGCCCTGGCCCGCCTGGAACCAGGCCGGGCCGAGCGGGCGCTCGCTCGACTGGGCCTCGGGCCCAACGACCTGTTGCCCTACTTCGAGGAAAAACTCATCTATCATGAAATCATCTCCCTGAGGTTTAGCCGCGGCACGATCGTCACTCTGAAGGAGATCGAGACCTACTACCGGGAGGTCTATGGCCCGGCCCTGGAGAAACGGGGCGAGAAGCCCCGCCCGGTGCTGGAAGCGTTGGGCGAGATCGAGGCCCTCCTCAAAGAAGAAAAGATTGCCCGCCAGGTGGATTCCTGGGTCAAGAACCTCAGGAGCCAGGCCGAGGTCCAGATTTTCGACTCCTGCCTGAATGCCTTGGACAAGGAGCAGAACAGGCCATGAAACGGATCGTTCATCTTTTCCCCGGTCAGGGCTCGCAGTCGGTAGGCATGGGCCGTGATTTTTACGACCGCTCCGAAGTGGCCCGGGAACTTTTCGGCCGGGCCGATGAAGTCCTCGGCACCAAACTCTCGCGGCTTTGCTTTGAGGGCCCCGAGGAGGAATTGAGGCTGACCCAAAACACCCAGCCGGCCTTGCTCGTGGTCAGCACCATCGCCGGCCGGCTGCTGGGCTCGGAGCCGGCTTTGGCCGCCGGCCACAGCCTGGGCGAATATTCGGCCCTGGTAGCGGCCGGCAGCCTCGCTTTCGAGGACGCCGTCAGCCTCGTCCATAAAAGGGGCCGGTACATGCAGGGAGCCGTGCCGGTCGGGCAGGGGGCCATGGCCGCCCTGTTGGGTGCGGACCGGCAGTCTGTGCTCGACGGCCTGGCCCGGGTCAGCTCGGGAATAGCCGAAGTGGCCAACTGGAACAGCCCGGAGCAGACCGTCATCGCCGGAGACAAAGCGGCGGTAGAGGAAGCGGTAGCCCTGATCAAAGCGCCGCGCTCGGTCTTCCTTTCGGTCAGCGCGCCTTTCCATTCGAGCCTGATGAAAAGCGCCGAAAAAAAGCTGGCCGTGGACCTGGACCGGACCGTTTTCCAGGACCTTCGCTTTCCGGTGGTGACCAACGTAGACGCCCGCCCCATCCGCAGCGGAGAGGAGGCCCGTGACGCGCTCAAGCGGCAGGTCAGCCGGCCGGTCCTGTGGCAAGAATCCATGGACAGGCTCAAGGGCGAGGGGGTGACGCATTTCGTCGAACTGGGCTCGGGCAAGGTCCTGACCGGCCTGATAAAAAGGATCGGCCGCGGCTGGCCCCAGCCTTTCACCGTGCTCAACGTTGAAGATATGGATTCTTTGGAAAAGGCGCGAGCCGCCCTGGCCTAAGCACACCCTTCGTTTGCTCCTATTTGATTTAGAAAAGGGCAGGCCGGGGCTGTCCTAGCTCCCGCTCGGGTTTTTAACGCCGTTCCTTCACCGCGCTTCTCGGCGCCTGCGGAACTCGCGCGAATAACCAAGGCTCATATCATGTTCCCTGGAATTTTTATCGTCTTCCGTGACGATCAAGAAGCTCAAACATCCTCGGCGCCCGGAAGCCGGGTTCCCTCGAAGGGCAGTTCAGGAAGGCTAAACCCTCGCATGGTCGCTGCGGGCAGCCCCGGCCTGCCCTTTTCTACAAAGGCGGTCATGGTTGCTGCGACAGCTTGGCCATTTTTCTTGGGAAAACAAACACAAAATCTTATTGCCGAGGGCTGTCCGTCGCCATCGGAATATATATTTCCAGCCAATTTCTAGCAATTCGGATAGTTTTTTATTTTGCGGGCGGGCCTGGGGTCAGATGAGGTATATATTTAATGTAATACTCGGCGGCTGAGATCAGCGAGACAGCCACCACCAGCCACAGCCCGATCAGGGCAGTGATATAGAAGCCTCCGAGATAATGGCGGCCCAGGAGAAGGAGCGAGAGAGTCACGGACTCCAGGATCATTTTGGATTTGCCCAGCAGGGAAGCGGGGATGGTCATGCCGCGGGAGGCGGCGATGGCCCGGAACCCGGAGACGGCCACTTCCCGGCCGATAATGATGACCGCCATCCAGGCTTTGACCTGGCCGGTCGCCACAAGGCAGATCAGCACGGAAACGATAAGCAGCTTGTCCGCGGTCGGATCGAGAAGCTGGCCCAGGGTTGATATCTTCTTATTTTTCCTGGCCCACAGGCCGTCGAGCCAATCGGTCATCCAGGCTGTGACGAACAGGATGGAGGCGACCATCTCTCGGCCTTTGAATGAGGACAGAAGTACGATTACCAAAAAGGGGATGATCAAGATCCGCAGGCCGGTCAAGGCATTCGCCAGGTTCATTGGGGGATGATATACTATAGCCAATGCGGGGAGTCAAATTGCAATGGAGCATGATCAAGAAATCGTCATCAAGACGACAGGCCTTTCCAAATACTATGGAGAAGTGCGGGCTGTGGACGGCCTCGACCTCTGCGTTCGCCGGGGTGAAATTTACGGCTTTTTGGGCCGAAACGGCGCGGGGAAAACCACGACCATCCGCCTGCTGCTTGGCCTCATCCGTCCGACGGGCGGGCAAGTGATGATGCTCGACAATCGCATCAGGCCAGGCCGGCAGGCCGTTTTTGCGCGGATTGGCTATCTGGTCGAGACGGCGACCTCCTATCCGAACCTCACCGTACATGAGAATCTCGACATCCAGCGCCGCCTCACTGGTGCGCCGCGCAAGGCCGTCGCCGAGGCGATTGAGCTCCTGCGCCTGGGCGAGTATGCAGACCGACGCGCGGGGCGGCTGTCGCTCGGCAATAAACAGCGGCTCGCCCTGGCCCGCGTTCTCTTGCACCATCCCGACGTGCTGTTGCTGGACGAGCCCGCCAACGGGCTCGATCCTGCCGGCATCGTCGAGGTCCGCGGCCTTTTGCGCCGTCTTGCCGACGAGCGCGGCGTCACGGTCTTTCTGTCGAGCCACATCCTCGCCGAAGTGGCGCACCTCGCCGACCGCATCGGCATTATGCACGCCGGCCGGCTTGTCGAAGAGCTCGGCCAGGATAGGCTGCGCGCCCAAGGTCGCGCGTGCTTGGAAGTCGTCGTTTCGAACCCCGACCGAGCTGTGGCCTTGCTGGCCGAGCGCCTGGGGATCACTCAAGTCGAGCGCACGACAGAGGGCGGCCTGCGCATCTTCGAGGGCCTGGATCGCGCCGCAGCGATCGCGCGGGTTCTTGCCTGCGACGGTCTTGACCTGACGCGCCTCTGCCTCGTCGAAGAAAACCTCGAGGCGCACTTCCTTCGGCTCACAGGAGACGGGACGTGATGTTCGGACAGGTTCTGGCTTCGGAATTCTTGAAACTGAGACGCAGCAAAATTACCTGGCTGTCCTGGCTGGCCTTGTCGGTCATGCCCCTGGTCGGCGGGCTTTTCATGTGGATCATCCGGGAGCCCCAGCGCGCCGCGAAGCTTGGGCTGCTGGGCCAGAAAGCGCGTTTCGCAGGCGCAACCGCCGACTGGCCGTCCTACTTCAGCCTTCTCCTGCAAACGATGGGGGTCGGCGGAATGATTCTGGTCTCGGTCATGGCAGCCTATGTGTTCGGGCGCGAATATTCCGACAGCACGGCGAAGAATATGCTCGCCCTTCCGGTTGCTCGTCACCGCTTCGTCTTGGCCAAGCTTGCGGTTGTTTTCACCTGGTTCGGCCTTCTGGCCGTGCTCTTTATAGTTGAGGGACTGGCCGTGGGCGCGCTGTTGGGACTGTCGGGATTCTCAACGTCGCTGGCCATGTCGTCAATCGGCAACATCCTGTTCGCATCCCTTGTCGCCTATCTGCTGGTGCCGTTTGTATGTTGGATAGCATCGCTCGGTCAAGGTTACCTTGCGCCGCTGGGTTTCACCATTTTCATGCTGGTGCTGGGCATGGTGCTCGGAGCGACAGGATGGGGCAAATGGTTCCCATGGTCGATTGTGCCCCTGTTCGCCGGCGTGGCGGGACCGAGAGTCATGATGCTCGCGCCGGCAAGCCTGGTGATCGTAGTGTTCACCTTCGCCGCGGGTGTGGCTGCCACGATCTGGCAACTACGATGTGCCGACAACACACAATAAGATCAGCCCTCTCAATAAATAAAAAGCGATTTACCCTCATTTGCCTGGCTTGAATTGCTCGGCCGCGGCGGATATATTGAGAAGGCAGCCATGGCCGGCCAAGATTCCCTGACCCCGATGATGGAACAATACTTCCGTCTTAAGCGGAGCCATCCCGAGGCTCTTCTCTTTTTCCGGCTGGGGGATTTCTACGAAATGTTCTATGAGGACGCCCAGACGGCTTCGCCGATTCTGGAGATCGCCTTGACCTCACGGCAGAAAGTTCCCATGTGCGGGGTTCCCTACCATTCCGTTAATTCTTATCTGGCCAAGCTGCTGCGCCAGGGATTCAAAGTGGCAGTCTGCGAGCAGATCGAAGACCCGCGGACGGCCAAAGGCGTCGTAAAGCGTGATGTAGTGCGCGTGCTGACGCCCGGAACGGCCGTCGAGGTTGATCTTGAAGAAGCCAAGGAGTCCGTCCTCATCTGCAGCCTGGCCTTCGGCAGCGGAGGCTGGGGCTTGGCCTTGATGGACATCAGCTCGGGAGAGCTCAAGACGAGTGAGGTCCGGCCGGAGGAGAGCAAGGACCTCAAGGATGAGCTGTTCAGGTCCGCTCCCCGGGAGGTCGTCTATCCGGCCGGCGAGGAGTCGAGGCTGGAGGAGGTGCTGGCCGGAAGCGGCCTGGACGGCGTGCTCCGAAGCCCGGTCGAACCCTGGGCCTTCGACCCGCCCCAAGCCCGCCATCTTCTGCTAGCTGAACTCCAGGCGGCCAGTTTGGCCGGGTTCGGTTTGGAGGACACGCCCTTAGCCGTCATGGCCGCCGGCGGCCTGCTCCACTATCTCAAGAAAGTGCGCAAAGATTCCCAGCGGCTGGTTCACCGCCTGACCTATGTCCACGGCCGCCAGCATCTCCTTCTCGACGCGGCTTCGGTCCGGAACCTGGAGCTGGTCCGCAACCTGCGCGACGGCAAAGTCAAGGATTCGCTGTTGGGCGTGGTTGACCAGACGGTCACTTCCATGGGCGGCCGCCTGCTCCGGGATTGGCTGCTCCGGCCGCTCCTGCACCTGGAGCGGATCAAGGACCGACACAGCGCGGTCGAAGAACTGGCCAAAGCCTTGATCGAGCGCCAGGAGCTGCGCCAAACCCTTAAGGGCGTCCTCGACCTGGAGCGTCTGACCGGAAAGATCTCTCTGGGAGTGGCCCATCCGCGCGACCTGGTGGCGCTCCGGAAAGCGCTGCGTCCTCTGCCCGGGCTGAGAGCCCTTCTCCAGCCTTTCTGCTCGCCGATCCTCAGCGGTCTTAAGGAACAATGGGATGATGCAGCGGACGTGGCCGACTTCATCGAAAAAGCTCTCCTGGACGAGCCGGCCTTCCTGCTGACCGAGGGCGGGATCATCCGCGACGGCTATAATGGTGAGCTGGACGATCTACGGAAGATCAGCCGGTCCGGCAAATCATTCCTGGCCGACCTGGAGCGGAAAGAGAGGGAGCGGACCGGCATCTCTTCCCTCAAGGTTCGCTACAACAAGGTGTTCGGCTATTTCATCGAGGTCACCAAGCCCAACCTGGCCCTGGTGCCCAACGATTTTATCCGCAAGCAGACTCTGGTCGGGTCAGAGAGGTTCATTACTCCGGCCCTCAAGGAATATGAGGAGAAAATCCTCCACGCCGAGGAGAAGATCGGCGAGCTCGAGCACCGGCTGTTCCTGGAAGTGCGGGAACGGGTGGGCCGGGAGGCGGCCCGGCTGCAGGGTATCGCCGGCCGGGTGGCCGGCCTGGATGTCCTGGCCGGCTTAGCCGAGGTCGCCTGCCTCAGGCAGTATGTCCGTCCCGAAATTCATAGCGGCCAGGGGATCGTGATCCGGGGCGGCCGTCATGCGGTCGTGGAAGCGTCCAGCGCCGAGCCTTTTATCCCCAATGATACGACCCTCGACCGGGACAACCATCAGATCCTGATCATCACCGGGCCCAACATGGGCGGCAAGTCCACCTACCTGCGTCAGACCGCGCTCATCGTCATCCTGGGCCAGACGGGCTCGTTCGTTCCCGCCCAGGAGGCGTCGCTTGGAATGGTGGACCGCATTTTCACCCGGATAGGGGCCATGGATTTTCTGAGCCTGGGCCAGTCCACTTTCATGGTGGAGATGCTGGAGACGGCCAACATCCTGAATAACGCCACGGCCCGCAGCTTGGTGCTGCTCGACGAGATCGGCCGGGGCACGAGCACTTTTGACGGCCTGAGCCTGGCCTGGGCCGTGGCCGAGTTCCTCCACGAGCGGGAGGAGGTCCGGCCCTTGACCCTCTTTGCCACCCACTACCACGAGCTGACCGAGCTGGCCCTGACCCTGGGCCGCATTCAGAACTATCACCTGGCGGTCAAGGAATGGCGGGGGGAAGTCGTCTTTCTGAGAAAAATCCTGCCCGGCCCTTCGGACCAGAGCTACGGCCTGCACGTGGCCAAATTGGCCGGCCTTCCTCGGGAGGTCATTGACCGAGCCAAGGAGATCCTGTTCAACCTGGAAAAGCAGGAGCTGGATGAGGCCGGCCGTCCCGTCCTGGCCAAGCGGCCGATGCGCGGACGGGACAAGGACCAGCAGCTCCTTTTTCAGGAAGACCGCGACCGGGAAACGCTGGAAGAAATCCGGGAACAGATTTTGGGCCGGGACTTAACCACGCTTGCTCCGATCGAGGCGCTCAACCTCCTCCATCGGCTCCAAGAAAAAATCAAGCGCTAATACTTCTCGCTTTTGCCTTCCTTTTCTTCCTCTTCCTCAGAACCTTCGTTTTCTTTCTCTTCTTTCTCTTCCTCTTCCTCTTCTTCTTCCTCTTCCTCAAAATCCATGTCCTCTTCTTCGTCGTAAGGGGCCTCGCCGACTTCCTCTTTCCTTTCCTTAAGAGCCTCTTCGAATTCCTCGCGATCTTCATAGCAGCGGAGGTAGTTGGCGGCCGAATCGCTGTAGTGAAGCTCCAGGTAATCCTCTTCGATGGTGCAGAAGACGGACATGCTGTGTCCGGTCTGAAGATTTCCCACGGTCTCGACGGCTGCTGCGGCCTTCTTGAGCGCGTCCAGGGTCAGCCAGCTAGCGACTTCGATCTCTTCCATGAAGGTCTCCCCAACAAAACATAGCCATTTTTCCCCTTTTGTCAAGAAGGAATATCCCTTTTTCAACTTGACAGATAATGGCGCTGCGCTTATTTAAAATAGGTACTGAAAGGATAGGAGTTTCGGCAAGGAGAGGTTGAATGTCATGGAATAGATTTACGGTCATGTCGCAGGAGGCCTTTCGCCTGGCCCAGGCCAAGGCGGAGGAACTGGGCCATCCCGAAGTCCGGCCCGAGCATCTCCTGTCAAGCTTCCTCCAGCAGGAGGAGAACATCGTCAATTCCATCTTGAGCAAAGTGGGGGCCAACGCTTCCCGGCTCCAGGCCGACCTGGAGCAGGCCTTGAAAGAGATCCCCCGGGTCAGCGGCGGAGGAGAAGTGGGATTGTCCTCCGCCCTGCGCCAGGTCATGGAACAGGCCGGCCAGGAAGCAGAGACGTTGAAGGATGAGTACATTTCCACGGAACACCTGCTGCTGGCCATGCTCAAGCCTGACGGGTCACGCGTCGGGCGGATTCTTCAAGAGAACGGCCTCAGCCGGGAGTCGGCGCTGCAAGCCCTGCAGGCGGTGCGCGGCAGCCAGCGGGTCACCGACCCCGAGCCCGAGGGCAAGTTCCAGGTTCTGGAGAAGTACGCCCGCGACCTGACCGACCTGGCCCGCCGGGGCAAGCTCGACCCGGTCATCGGCCGCGAGGACGAGATCCGGCGGGTCATCCAGGTGCTCTCCCGCCGGACCAAGAACAACCCCGTCCTTATCGGAGAAGCGGGAGTGGGCAAAACGGCCATCGTCGAGGGATTGGCTCAGCGCATCGCCAACGGTGATGTCCCTCAATCGCTGAAGAACAAGAGGCTGCTGGCCCTGGACATCGGCGCCCTGGTGGCCGGGGCCAAATATCGCGGCGAGTTCGAAGACCGGCTCAAGGCGGTCCTCAAGGAAATCAAGGAGGCCGAGGGCCAGGTCATCCTGTTCATCGACGAGCTCCACACTATCATCGGCGCGGGCGCGGCCGAGGGAGCAGTGGACGCTTCCAACATGCTCAAGCCGCCCCTGGCCCGGGGCGAGCTGCGCTGCGTGGGGGCCACCACCCTCAATGAGTACAAGAAGCACATCGAGCGGGACGCGGCCCTGGAGCGGCGGTTCCAACAGGTCTTCGTCGGCGAACCCACCGTCGAGGACACCATCTCCATCCTGCGCGGGTTGAAGGAGAAGTATGAGGTCCACCACGGGGTCAAGATCAAGGACTCGGCCCTGGTGGCGGCGGCCACGCTGTCCAACCGCTATATCTCCGGCCGACAGCTTCCGGACAAGGCCATCGACCTCATCGACGAGGCCGCTTCCCGCATCCGCATCCAGATCGACAGCCTGCCCGAGGTGATCGATGAGCTGGAGCGGAGAATCAAGCAGATCGACATCGAGCGGCAGGCCTTGAAGAAGGAGAAGGACTCCTCTTCCCGGGAGCGGCTGGACCGGCTGAACAAGGAGCGGGCCGAGCTGGCTGAAAAAAGCGACGGCCTCAAGGCTCACTGGCAGCGGGAAAAAGATCTGATCGAGGCCATGAAGAAACTGAAGGAGGAGTCCGACAAGCTGAAGGCCGAGGAGCAGGGCGCCGAGCGCCGGGGGGACCTGGAGCAGGTGGCCGAAATCCGCTACGGCCGTCTGCCCGGCATCCAGAAGAAGAACGAGGAGCTCAGCAAGGAACTGGCCCAGGTCCAGAAGAAGGGCAAGATGCTCAAGGACGAGGTGGACGAGGAGGATGTGGCCCAGGTCATCTCCCGCTGGACGGGCATTCCCGTGTCCAAGATGCTGGAGGGAGAGGTGGAGCGGCTGATCAAGATGGAGGAAGTCCTCGGACAGCGGGTGGTCGGCCAGGACCATGCCCTGCGGGCCGTGGCCGATACGGTCCGCAGGGCCCGGGCCGGCATCCAGGATGCTTCCCGGCCCCTGGGCTCCTTCCTTTTTTTAGGGCCGACCGGCGTGGGCAAGACCGAGCTGGCCCGCGCCCTGGCCGAGTTCCTGTTCGACGACGATAAGGCCATGGTCCGGCTGGACATGTCCGAGTATATGGAGAAGCACACCGTCTCCCGGCTCATCGGCGCCCCGCCCGGCTACGTGGGCTACGAGGAGGGGGGCCAGTTGACCGAGGCCGTCAAGCGCCGGCCCTATGTCCTTATCCTCCTGGACGAGATCGAAAAAGCTCACCCCGACGTGTTCAACATCCTGCTCCAGATCCTGGACGACGGCCGGCTGACGGATGGCAAAGGCCGGACGGTGGATTTTAAGAACACCCTGATCATCATGACCTCCAACCTGGGCGGCCAGGCCATCAAAGAGCTCAGCCGGGACTATGAAGCCATGGAGCGGGAGGTGCACCGCCTGCTGGAGTCGCACTTCCGGCCGGAGTTCCTCAACCGGATCGACGAAGTCGTTGTCTTCAAGCCTCTATCCAAGGAGACCCTGTTGCGGATTGTGGACCTGCAGGCGGGCCTTCTGGAAAAAAGGCTGCGGGAGAGAAAGATCTCCTTAGAGATCACGGCCGCCGCCAGAGAGCGGCTGGCCGAGCGGGGCTACGACCCGGTCTACGGAGCCCGTCCCCTGAAGCGGACGATCCAGCAGGATGTTCAGAACCCCCTGGCCATGAAACTTCTGGCCGGGGAATTCCACGAGGGCGACACGGTCCGGGTGGATGCCGGGGCCAAAGGGGAGCTCGTCTTTTCCAAGAAGAAATAATATCGGGGGCGGGGATAGATATCGGGCCCTGAGCGGCCGACGACGTATTTGACATTCATCGCAATTTTATTATAAAAGGATAGCAAATCTTGAGGAGGTTTCAATGAAAAAAATCCTGATCGCTCTTTTATGTTTGACCCTCCTGCCGGCCTTGGCCCTGGCCAACGGGCTCAACTTGAACAGCCTTGGCTCTCGGGCGCTGGCCATGGGGGGCGCCTTCGTCGGCCTGGCCGATGATTACAGCGCCATCTACTGGAACCCGGCCGGCATGTCTCAGTTCACGTCCAAGACCTTCGGGCTGTACGGCACGGACATCATCCCCTCCGGAAGCTATTTGCTGGAAATTCCCACGGCCATCGGAACCCTAACCGCGGTCGATGCCAAGACCCAGGCCAAGCACTACCTGAGCGGACTGGCCGCCTACTATCATCCCATCAACGACAAGATGGTGGCCGGAATCGGCGTCTATGTCCCCTCCGGCCTGGGGGCGGCTTGGGCCGGCGATGATTTCGTCATGGCCACCTCACCCTTCATGCGCTCCTATGAGTGGAACAGCAGGATCGGCTTGATCACCATCGCCCCGGGCCTGTCCTATAAGATCAGCGATATGATTTCGGTGGGGGCCGCCCTGAACGTCAACTATGCCATGTTCGACCTCAAGCGGTGGGCCAACGCCGCAGGTTCCCTGGACCTCGGCCAGTTCGATATGAGCGTCAACGGCTGGGGCTTCGGCGCCACCTTCGGCGTTCTGGTCAAGCCCAGCGACATGATCAGCATCGGCGCCTCGTTCCGCACCGCCTCCAGCTTTACCCTCAAGGGCCAGACGACCATCGCCAACCTGAACTTAGTGCCCCTCGGGCCCTCCTTGTACCCGCCCAATTCTTCGAACGTGGAGTTCAAGCTGAGCTGGCCGATGTGGCTGGCGGCCGGCGTGGCGGTCAAACCCATCGACAAGCTCATCATCACCGGCGACCTGCAGTGGACCAAGTGGTCGTCCGTAGACGAGATCGACCTGGAATATGCGAACCCGCTGTGGCAGATCATAATGGCTACTTCCGGGCAGGATGTTCTGCCCCTGCTGTGGAAGGACGCCCTCCAGATCCGTTTCGGCGCCGAGTACAAGGTGACCCAGGCCATCGCCCTGCGGGCCGGCTACTACATCGATCCGTCGCCCGCGCCGGACGCGACCATGAACGTTCTCCTGCCCAGTTTTGATTTCAACGTCCTGACCTTCGGAGTGGGCTACGGCCTGAACAGCCTGAATGTCGACCTTGGCTTCGAGTACCTGATGGGCAAGGACAGAACGATCCAATACCTCGACACCCTCCCCGGCGCGAGGTATCCCCACGCTCAGCCCGGCAAGTACGGCATGAACATCGTGGTGCCCAATATCTCGGTCAGCTACAAGTTCTGATCGCGGCCTGAGAGAGGAAGACCAGGGGGCGGAGGCATCCCCCCTCCGGGGGAAGCGGCCGCCCCTTTTTTTTTCTCCGTTTTTTTGATAAACAAATAGGCATGAATATCCGCAAAGCGGTCATTCCCGCCGCCGGTTTCGGCACACGGTTCCTGCCCGTCACCAAGGTCCTGCCCAAGGAAATGCTCAACGTCATCGACAAGCCTCTTATCCAGTATTGCGTGGAAGAAGCGGCCGGGTCGGGGTTGGACAGGATCGGCCTGGTCAACAGCCGGGGCAAGGCCGCTCTGGAGGACCATTTCGACCGGAATCCCGACCTGGAGGCTTACCTGGAGGCGAAGGGGAGGGCAGATCTTTTAGAGGAAGTCCGCCGTCTCCAGGGGCTGGCCGAGATCACCGCCATACGTCAGCCCCAGCCGCTGGGCCTGGGGCATGCCATCCTCATGGGGGAGACGTTTGTGGCGGGCGAGCCGTTCGCCGCCCTCACCCCCGACGATATTTATGATTGCGAACCGCCCTGCACCCGCCAGCTCATCGATGTTTTCATGGAGAAGAAGGCCACGGTTATCGTCCTGGGCCGGATCGACGCCGAGGGGACGAAAAAATACGGCGTGGTCAAGCCCCGCCAGCTTTCCCCGCGGGTCTTCCAAATCATGGACATGGCCGAGAAGCCCGGGCCGGAAAAGGCCTTCTCCGACCTGGGCATCCTGGGCCGCTACGTCTTCACCCCGGAGATCTTCGAGGCCATCCGACGGACTCCGCCCGATAAAAACGGCGAGGTCCAAATCACGGACGCCATCCGGGTGTTGCTTGAAAAACAGCCGGTCTACGGCCTGCTTTTCGAGGGCAGGCGTTTCGACTGCGGGGATAAATTCGGCTACCTGGAAGCGACGGTTCATCTGGCCCTGAAGCGGCCGGAATTTCGGGACCGCTTCAGGGAGCTGTTGAGATCCGTCCTGGGCAAAGAAACCTGATCAGCAGGTCAGGTGCAGGCAGGCGATAGTCCGCCTCTTGGTCTGAAGCGCATTGAAGAGATCGACCGCCCGGCCGGTCCGGGCCAGGTGGACCTCGATTCCTTTGGATTCCAAAAAAGCTTTCGTCTGGGCCGGCACTTTCATCAACCCCAAGTTGCCCGTACCGACCACCACCGCCTCGGGCCCGGCCTCGACCACAGCGGCCAGGTCTTCGGCCTGCAACTGATGGCCTTCCCGGCGCCACCATTTGTCGTCCACCCGGCCGGGATAAATAATCACGTCCGAAGTGTAGGCCCGGCCGTCGATGACGATTTTTCCAAAGGAATATTGGGTGATGGTCATTTCGACGGCTCGGTCCCTCTAAGCTGAAGGAAGGAATGGCCAGGGACGGAATCGAACCGCCGACGCAGAGATTTTCAGTCTCTCGCTCTACCGACTGAGCTACCTGGCCAGTCGAAGCGCGCTGATGGACTCCCGCTCAGCGATGCGGGAAGTATATTTTTTCCTTTTTGCAAAGTCAAGAATGAGGCGGCCGTTCGCCTGGCCGGAAGTCGCCCCTCTCTATAATCCAGAGCTCAGTTTGAGACCTTACTTCTTTTTTCTGATGAAGACGCTGAGGAGGCCGATGGCGGCGATGACGAAGTAGAGGACGGTCTGGGGTGTTCCCGTGTTGAGCTGGAAGCTGGGTATGAGGTTGGTTTTGTGGGTCAGGACCAGCACGCCGGCTGCGGCATTGACCAGCCCTATGATCACGCCAAATAATTTGGTGAGGCCGGAACTCCCAAAGCTCACCAGGAAAAGCAGGGCGCCGGAGACCATGTTAAAGATGTTGCCCTGAAGAGTCACCGGCTGCTGTGGGCTCAGGACATCTGTCGCTCCCGGAATGAACTTACCGGCCGCTCCGAATAGAGCCTGGATAATTCCGCCCAGCTTGGAAAGGTCTCTGCTCATGATATCTTCCTCCTTAACAAATTATCTTTTACTATAGGCATATTTGCGCGAATGTCAATATCTAAAGGAGGCGGTTCAGGACCCAGATGACCCGGCCGCGGACTAGGGGAGTGTCCTCAGCTTCTGTCTTTTTAAAATGGAGGACCATGGGATAATCCTTCAGCTCTTCCGCGCGGCGGCAGGCCGGGTCCTGGTTGTCGCCGTCGATGATCAAGAAATGGCGGTCGATTTTGGTCAGACGCTTGACGGTCACGGCGGTGGAGGCCTCTCGCAGGAGAAAGGCGTAGATTTGGCCGGCCCGCGGCTCGATGTCCAAACGGTCCACCCAGACAAGAGAGCCTTTGATGATAGCCGGGGCCATGCTGTTGTCGGATATGGAGAAAGCGATGATGCGGTCTTTCACGTCGCCTCCGGCCTGGGGCAGCAGGCTCTTGTGCAGGGGCACATAGTCCAGGGGGATGAGCTCGCTGATCTCGGTGCCGGGACTCAGGATATTTGGATTAGCGAAGACCTTGACGGCCTGGTAGTCAGCCTGGGGGGAGTTGAAGATGAGCTTGGGAGTTTTGGGGCGGAAGGGGATGAGGGGCTTGGTGTCGAATAGGGCGTAAGGCGGGACCTCCAGGAACACGGCGATTTTCAACAGTTTCTCGATGGTAAAATTGGCCTTGCCGTTCTCGATCCGGGCGATGTAGGAGGGTTTGACTCCGGCCGCCTCCCCCACCTGCTTCTGGGTATAGCCTTTCTGTGTCCGTTTCTTGCGGATGACCCGGCCGATCAGTGTCTTGTCCATTCGTCCCCGACCGGGATATTTTACCATGAGGGAAGATAAAAAAAATAGCTTAAAACATTAGCTTCTTGTTCTTCCCGACATCTTCCCTGGTGATCAAGAAGCTCAAACATCCTCGGCGCCCCGAAGAACGGGGTTCCTTCGAAGCCCGCTCAGAAAGGCTAAACCTTCCCTGATGGTCGCTGCGACTGCCCCGACCATCTCTCTCTCAGACAAATGAAAAATCTGGTAAAATATCTAAAAATATGCGCATTGCGGCCCTGCTGCCCCATGTCGAGGTCTTCGGCGGCGTCCGGCGCTATTTGGAGCTGGGAAATGAGCTCGTCCGGCGGGGGCACAGCTTTGTCCTCTTCCATCCGGAAGGCGGAAAGCCTGGCTGGCTGGCTTTCAGGGGGGAAGCCCGGCCCTGGGCAGCTCTGGACCAGGAGGCCTTTGATGTCGGCCTCTGCAGCGAGTATTCTATCCTCCCCTTTTTTGACAAGCTGCGGGCCAAGACGAAGTATTTCTATTTTGTCCTGGCCGGTCACAAGCAGGAGCGTGAGGCGGCCCGAAAACCTTATTTTTTTCTGGCCAACTCCGAAGGACTTTGCCGTCGCCTCCGCAGAAAATACGGGCTGGACTGTTTCAAAGCCGCCGGCGGCGTTAACCCGGAAATTTTTTATCCCGCCGCCGATCCTGAAGAAAGGCCGGCGGGTGAGATCCGCATTTTGTGCTACGGCCGATTGTATAAGAAACGCAAGGGCATCCAGCAGGCGGTGAAGGCGGTGAACGGCCTGGCCTCCCGCTATCCGCGCTTGAAGCTCATCCTGTTTGATACCAGGGTCGGCCAGGACAGGCGAGACCCCCGCCCGCTTTTGAAGACCCGGCTGGCTCATGAATTCCATTTGGACCTTCCCCAGGACCGCCTGGCCCCGCTTTTTTCCAGGGCGGACATCTTCGTCAGCGCCGAGAGGCGCGCCGGCTGGGCGAACACGGCGGCCGAGGCCATGGCCTGCCGGGTGGCCGTGGTCTGCACTTCCAGCGGCACGCGGGATTTCGCCTTCCCCGGACAGACCGCCCTGGTCGTCCCCTGGCCGTTGCCCTTCTTGCTGAGGAGGGCCATCGAGCGCCTGATCCGGGACCGTGAGCTTCGTCTCCGGCTGGCCGAGGCCGGGTACCGCCAGATACAGGAATTCACTTGGTCCGGCCTGGCCAGCCGTCTGGAGCGGCATTTCCTTTCTAAGCTCAATTTGCAGCCTTAATCCTCTGGCCCAGACAGTAAGCTTCTCCGATCGTCTGGCAAGCACAGTTAAGAAAGCAGCAGAGGCTTGGGTTTTGGCCGGAAAAGCTTTATGACAAATTGTGTAGTTGCCTCTCTATTGGTGTAGAGGGGCTGGGAGAGGAGCGAGGCGCCATGAGCGGTTCAGCCCGGAATCGACGGGTTTCGAAGGCTTCTGACATATTCTTGTCGGCAGGTGAGCATGTTTGAGCTTCCGCAGGAAGCGAGTTGCGCAACCGCCGAGAAAGCCGGAGATTCCGCGGCGTGAAGAACCGCGGCCAGGCGCCGAAGCCCTCCCCCAGCCCCTGAGCCACATTCTTACCATTCGCTTCAACACAAGTCCCCCCTTGGGGAGGCAAATTGAAATGCCCTATTCGTTGTGTTATCCTGTAAATGGAGGAAGTCCGTATGGACGAAAATGAGCTCAAGGAGCGCTTACTCCGCGAGAGCGAGGACTTCAAGCGTATCTTTGAAGAGCATCGGCAGCATGAAGAGCGGCTGAGATTGTTCCAGAAAAAGAGTTTTCTCACCGAGCAGGAAAAGCTGGAGGAGGTCGAGCTCAAAAAGCGGAAACTGGCCCTCAAGGACAAGATGTACCAGATGATGGCCGAGTACCAGAAGTCCCGCTGACCCCCTTTTTCCCTTCGTCATGAGCGCCAAGACCGGATATAAAATTGCCCTGGTCGGGACCCAGTCCCTCCGCGGCCAGGAGATCCGACGTGTCCTGGCCGAGAGCGACCTCCTTTTCCGCAGCGTTGAGTTCTATGACCCGGACGTCGAGGAAGAATTCAGTCGCCTGTCCCAGTTCCGGGACGAGCCCAAAGTCGTCCATCGTCTCAGCCCGGAGTCCCTGGAAGGCCAGGATCTGGTCTTTTTTGCCGCCGACCTGGAGACCAACCGAACTTACGGCGCGCTGGCCAAGAAACTCGGCTTTCAGGCCATCGACCTGAATGAGTCTTTCATCGGCCGGAGCGACGTTCCCCTTATCGTGGCCGGCGTCAATGATCATCTCCTGCGGTCCAAGCCCCCCCTGGTCTCCAACCCTCACCCGGTGACGATCATCCTGGCCCACCTTCTCCATCCCCTCCACCGGCAGCTGGGCCTGGCCAAAGTCATCGGCATCGTCTTACAGCCCGCCTCGGCTTTGGGGCAGTCGGGCATCGAGGAGTTGGCCGGCCAAAGCGTCTCTCTGCTGTCCGGCACATCGTTGCCCACCAAGGTCTTCAAACAGCAATCGGCCTTCAACCTCCTGTCCCCCACCGGCCCGACGGACCCCTCCGGCTTCTCGGCCGGCGAGCGACAGATCGTGTCAGAGATGGCCATCGTCCTGGAGCAGCCGAGCTTTCCTTTGTCCCTGTCCATCATTCAGGCCTCTCTATTCCATACTTATGCCGTGATGTGCTATCTAGAGCTGAATAAAGAGATCGACCTGGAGGGGATGAAAACGCTCCTTCACCAAAGCCCCCTGCTCAAGGACAGCGCCGCGGACGAGCCGTGCTCGGTTTCCTGCATATCCGTCACCGGCCGGGAGGAGATCTTCATCGGCCAGGTCAAGAAGGAGAACCTCTTTCCGGGGAGTTTTTGGATCTGGACGGTGGCCGACAACCTGACCTGCGGCTCCGCCTTGAACGGGCTGGAGATGGCTAAGGCCCTGCTGGCTGAGAAGGCCCACTGACCGGCGATGAAACAACTCATCCAGCTATTCAAACTCGCCCTTCAGGAGAGGAAATGGCTGGGTTTATCGTTCTTGTGCGCCCTGTTCTTGGCCGGCTTCACCTATGTCTTCTTCCAACTGGTCCAGCCCATCATCGACCAGATGTTCCTCCGCGCGCCGGTCGTCGTGGGATTGCCGGGCAAGAAGCGTTTCATGGATATTGTCTTCCGCATCTTGCACATCCCCCCCGAACGGATCCTGGCGGCCATTCCCTGGATCTTGATGGCGGTCATCTTCGGCAAGGGCCTGTTCACCTTCCTGTCCTCTTATTTTATGAAGGCCGTCGGCCACCGGGTCGTTAAAAGAATGCGCGACGACTTGTTTGGCCATATCCTCTATCAGTCCTCCGACTACTTTGACCACAACCCCACCGGCGACCTGATGTCCCGCCTGACCAATGACGTGGACAAAATCCAGCAAGCCCTCTCCGGCAGCCTGGGCGATTTCATCGAGGAGCTGTTTACCCTGCTGGCTTTGCTGGTCGGAATCTTCGTCATCGACTGGCATTTGGCTCTGGTGTCCTTCGTGGTCGCCCCCCTGGCGGCCATCCCCCTGGCCGCCTTCAGCCGGGCGCTGAAAAAGAAGGGGCTCCGCAACCAGGTGGAGATGGCCGGCATCTATAACCTGCTCCACGAGACCATCACCGGCCACAAGGTGGTCAAAGCCTTCACTATGGAGAAGTACGAACTGAAGAAATTTATCCAGGCGACGCGGAACTACTTCCGGACGAGCCTCAAGCTGGCCTGGATCTCCAGCCTCAGCTCGCCCTTCATGGAATTCCTGGGCGGCGCGGTGGGCGCCTTCATCCTCTATGTCGGGTCGCGCCGCATCGGTGAGGGCGTCATCAGCGCCGGCGATTTCGGCGCTTTCGTCGCGGCCATGTTCATGATGTACATGCCCATCAAGCGTCTGAGCAAGGCCAATAACTCCATCCAGCAAGCGGTGGCCTGCCACGAGCGTATCCAGGAGGTGCTGGAGGCGGCGCCGGCGATCCAGGACAGCCCCCAGGCCTATCCGCTGCCTAAGGTCAAAGGCGCTGTGCGCTTCGAGGACGTCTCCTTCAGCTACAACCAGAGCAGGCCCGCCCTGCGGGATATCGATTTCGAGGTGCCGGCCTGCACCACGGCCGCCCTTGTCGGGCTGAGCGGTGCCGGCAAGACGACGGTCATTAACTTATTGGCCCGTTTCTACGACCCCGGCACGGGCCGGATCACCATCGACGGTATCGATATCCGCGAGGTCCAGCTCGATTCGTTGCGGGCCCAGCTGGGGCTGGTGACTCAGGACATTATCCTCTTCAACGATACCATCCGCCGCAACATCGCTTATGGGCTGGGGGATATTCCCGAGGAACGGATCGTTCGGGCGGCCCAGGCGGCCATGGCCCATGATTTCATCATGGCCCTGCCTTCCGGCTACGATACCCTGATCGGCGAGAGGGGCGGGCTGCTGTCGAGCGGCCAGCGCCAGCGAATCGCCATCGCCCGGGCCCTGCTCAAGGATCCGCCCATTCTCATCCTGGATGAGGCTACTTCGGCCCTGGATTACGAATCGGAGCGTCTCATCCAGGAGGCCCTGGACAACATCATGAAGGACCGGACCACCCTGATCATCGCCCACCGGCTGTCAACAGTGCGCAGCGCCGACAAGATCTTTGTCATCGATAACGGACGAATCGCTGAATCGGGCACCCACGAGGAACTCTGTCGGCTGGACGGAATCTACCAACATCTCTACGAGCTGCAGTTCCCCGAGGATGAGGAGAGAGCCCGATGATGGAGAGCATGACCGGTTTTGCCGAGCGGAGCTTCTCCTCCCCAACCCTGCAGGCCAAGATCAGCTTGAAGAGCCTCAACCACCGCTACCTGGACTGGTCCTACAAAGGCGCTCCCTTGGGCAAACTGGAAAACCGGCTGAGGGCGGCCTGCCAGAAAAGCATCCGCCGCGGCCGAGTGGAAGCCAGCCTGGACATTACTTTCCTCGACCCGGCCGGCTGGGAACTGTTTATCAACCAGCCGCTCCTGGCCAAGCTGCTGGACGCGCTGAAAAAAGCGGCCGGGCGGTCCCGGAGCGAAGTCCGCTTCGCGGTGGACAATGTCTTCCGTATTCCCAATGTCGTCGAGCTCCGGCATAAAGGGCTCCGCCGCAAAGAAGCGGAGATATTGGCCCGGGCCTTTGAGAGCACCCTGGCTGACTTGGTCCGGGCCCGCCGCCGTGAAGGCCGGGCCATCGAGAGCCAGTTGCGGTCCCAGGTGCGGACCATCCGCCGCTCCCTGGGCCGAATCGAGAGACGCTTCCGAGCCCAGCGTGGAAGGTTGAGGGAGAAGCTGCGGCAGCGACTCAGGGAGGTTCCCAACACCGCTCCGCTGTCCGAAGAAAGGCTGGCCCAGGAAACGGCCCTCCTCGTCCAGCGCTCCGATATCACCGAGGAGATTGTCCGGCTGAAGAGCCACCTGGAGGCGGTGGGGGACTGGCTTTCTTCCCGGAAGAAGGCGGGCTCGCCGGGCCGGATGCTCGATTTTCTGTCCCAGGAGATCTTTAGAGAGGCGAACACCATCAACTCCAAATCTCAGGACCTGGCCATCACTCGGGAGTGTTTGACCCTCAAGGGGGAAGTAGAGGCCATCCGGCAGCAAGTCCAGAATCTGGAGTAAGAGAGGTAGGAGAGGAAGCCAGATGCTTTACGTTATTTCCGGCCCTTCCGGTTGCGGGAAGTCCACTCTGATACGACGCCTGCTCAATGAAATAAAGACGGTCCACTTCTCGGTTTCCCATACCACCCGGCCCAAGCGGAGTATGGAGCTCTTCGGCAAGGATTATTATTTCGTCCCCCCGGAAGAGTTCCAGCGCATGATCCAGGAAGGGGCTTTTGTCGAGTGGGCCGTGGTCCATGGCCAATATTACGGCACCTCTCAAAAAGAAATTGAAACCAAGCTCCACAAGGGTGACCTCCTCCTGGACATCGACGTCCAGGGCGCCCGTCTGTTCAAGGCCAAATACCCCCAGGCTGTTTTCATCTTTGTCTTGCCCTCCCGGCTGGAAGAGCTGAAGCGCAGGCTTGAGATCCGCGGCGAGAACACCCCCGAATCCATCCGGGAGCGGCTGGCTACGGCCAAGAAGGAAGTGGAGGCCTACCCGGAGTTCGATTACATCGTGATCAATGATCTCGTGGAAAAGGCCACTCAGGAACTGCGGGCCATCATCATCTGCGGCAAATGCCGGCGGGAGGCTCGGCAGGAGGAGATGGGGCCCATCCTCATGAGCTATCGGCAGGAGGGATGATCATGAACGAAAAAGGCCGGCTGGTGGTGCTGGGTGTCAGCTCCTCCATCAGCCTGTACAAAGCCCCGGACATCCTGCGAGGCTTTCAAAAGGAAGGCTGGGAAGTCCAGGTCATCATGACCCCCAACGCCGCCAAGCTTGTTTCGCCGCGGCTGTTCAGCGCCCTTTCCGGACGGAGGGCGGCCCTGGACCCTTTTGACCAGGAAGAATCGCGGACCATCGCCCATATCCGCCTAGCCCGGGAAGCGGAGCTGTTGGTGGTGGCTCCGGCCACGGCCAACGTTTTGGCCAAGTTCGCCGCAGGCATCGCCGACGATTTCCTGAGCACTTTTTATCTGGCCGCCGAGTGTCCGGTCCTTATCGCTCCGGCCATGAACCAGGCCATGTACGTCCATGCCCAGACCAGGGAGAATATAGCCCGGCTCAAGGGGAGGGGGGTGGAATTTGTTGAGCCGGACCGCGGCCTTTTAGCCTGCGGGGATGAGGGCTGGGGGCGTCTGGCCTCTCCGGATCAGATTGTCCAGGCCGGGTTGCGTCTCATGCTGGCCGGCCGGAGCCTGGCCGGCCGGACGGTCCTGGTCACCGCCGGGCCCACCCGCGAACCCCTGGATCGGGTGCGGTATCTGTCCAACCGTTCCTCGGGGCTTATGGGCTACTCTCTAGCCGCCGAAGCGGTCCGGCGCGGTGCCAAGACCATACTGGTCAGCGGGCCGGTGTCGCTCGTGCCCCCGCCTCGGGCCGAGCTGGTCAGGGTCGAATCCGCCGGCCAGATGGAAGAGGAGGTCCTCAAGCGCTTCGACCAAGCGGACGTGGTGGTCATGGCGGCAGCCGTATCGGATTTCCGTTTCGCCAGGACATGGCCAGACAAGATCAAAAAGCAGGATATCCCGGAGGAAGTCCAGCTCGTCCGGAACCCGGATATTCTGGCTGAACTGGGCCGAAGAAAAACCCACCAGGTCCTGGTAGGCTTTGCCGCCGAGACCGGAGAGGTGGAGGCCAGAGCCCGGCAGAAGCTCAAAGATAAAAAGTGCGATCTCCTGGCGGCCAATGATGTTTCCCGAGAAGGAGTCGGGTTTGAGGCCGAGGACAACGAGCTCCTCCTGGTCGATTCCTCGGGAAGCGCGACGCCGACCGGCCGGGCCTCCAAGCCCGAGCTCAGCCGTCTGCTGTTCGACAGGATTGAGGTCTTACTTGGACAGAAAAGATGACAGCCTTCTCGGCCTGGCCGAGGAGCGTTTCCGTTTCTATGCGGAGCTGGGCGCCGAATTCATTTTGAAGGAAGGGGGGAGGCCGGCGGCCGTACCTTCGCCGCCGCCCCACCTGGACGCCGGCCGGAACAAGGGGGAACTGGAGGAGGTCGACCGGGAGGTTCGTGCCTGCCGCAAATGCTCCTTGTCCAGGCTCCGCCGCCAGGCCGTTCCCGGAGAAGGCAGCCCAGCCTCCGAGCTGATGTTCGTGGGCGAGGCGCCCGGCGAAGATGAAGACATCCAGGGCCGCCCCTTCGTCGGGCGGGCCGGCCATCTCCTCGACGACATCATTAAGGCCATGAAGTTCCGACGCGAGGAAGTCTTCATCGCCAACGTCCTCAAGTGCCGGCCGCCGAATAACCGCGATCCCCACCAGGATGAGGTCCAAGCCTGCTCACCCTATCTCCAGCGGCAGGTCGAGCTTATCCGGCCCAAGGCCATCATCGCCCTGGGCAAGCCGGCGGCCAACTTTTTTTCCGGCGAGGCTCTGCCCATGGGGTTGCTCCGCGGCCGGTTCCTCGACTTCCACGGTATCCCCGTCATGCCGACTTTTCATCCCGCCTTCCTGCTGCGGAATGAGGGCAATAAATCATATAAGAAACAAGTCTGGGAGGACGTGAAGCAGGTGATGGCCCTCCTGGGCAAGAAATGAGCCGCTATGCCGAAGTGGTCTTCCCCCTGCCCCTTCCCCAGCGGTTCACCTATCTTCTGCCCGACAGCTTAGGCGCCAAGGCCCGCCTCGGCTGCCGGGTTTCAGCCGCTCTGGGGCCAAGGCTCCTGACGGGGTTCATCGTCCATCTCCGGGACCGGCCCCCCGAGACTCCCTCGCCGCTCAAGGAAATCAAGGCGCTTTTAGACGAAGAGCCGATTTTTCCGCTCCGCTTTCTCGCCTTCACCGATCTTCTCAGCCGGCATTACCGGTCATCCTGGGGCGCGTTTTTGGCTTCGTCCCTGCCCTCCTCCTTATTGCTCCGGGACAGAGCCAGAATCTCGCTGACGGCCAAGGGCGAAGCAGATTGGAGAGAGGGCAAGTTGAGCGGGGAAGAGGGAAGGCTGGCCGCTGCGCTGGCCGGAAAGTCCTATCGTCCGCTCCATCTCCGGAGAAAGCTGGGGAAGAACCCGGCCTCGATCTTAGCCCGGATGGAGGCCAAAGGGCTGATCCAGAGCTTGCCCGGGCCCGGGCTGAAAGGGAAGAAACGAAAAGCCCGAGGAAAGCCGGAGCGGCCGCGGCAGCTGGTTTTGGACTTCCCCGCCCCGAGCGGCCTGGCCGCGCTGAGGGAGGCTGTTACCCTTCGGCCGAGGTCGGGCCGCGTGCTGTCCGCGCCGTTTTACCTTTTCGGCGGCCGGGAGAGCCGGGAGGCTGCCTATTTTCACCTGATCCGGGCTTCGGCTGACAGGCCTGTCCGGACGCTTTTTCTCGTCCCGGAGATCTTGCTTTCCAGCGACCTTCTGAGAAAAATCGAGGAGCGGCTTCCGGGGAAAGCCGCCGTCCTGCACAGCCGGTTGACCCAAGCGCAGGAAGAACGGGAACACCTCCGGATTAAGTCCGGCCAGGCGGAAGTGGTGGTCGGTCCGCGTTCCGCCCTGTTCGGGCCTCATCCCGGCTTGCGGCTCATCATCCTGGATGAGGAGCAGGATGAGTCTTATTATCAAACGGAAAGCCCGTCCTATGACGCGCGGCAGGCTGCCCGTCTTCTCGGCCGGACTTTGGGGGCGGCAGTCGTCTTCGGCTCATCCTGGCCCACGGTGGAAAGCTTCCAGCGGGCCTCAGCCGACGGCCGGCTCATCCGTTTGGGCCGGGAGCCAGCCGGCCGGCGGGTCTTGGTGGTGGATGCCCGGCGGGAGAAGGCCTACATCTCCAAGGATTTGGCCGAGGCCCTTCGGGCCGGAGCCGCCGGGGGGGAGCGAATGGCCGTGTTTCTCAACCGCCGCGGGTATGCCGCTTCGCTGATCTGCTTCCGCTGCGGCCATGTCCCGCGCTGCCGGCGCTGCGATATCGCCCTGGCTTACTCTAAACAGAAAAACACCCTGGTCTGCCGCTATTGCTCGGCGAGTTTTCCGGCCTGGCGGGCTTGCCCCTCCTGCGGCGGCCCACTCCGGCTCGGACGCCAGCTGGGCGTCGAGGCGGCGGCGGAAGAGCTGCGGCGCCTTTTTCCCCGGATGAGGATGGCCGTCTTCGATTCGGATGTCGTGCCCAGCCTGACCGCTCAAAAGAAAGTCCTGGAGAAATTTCGCCGAGGTCAGATCGACCTGCTGGTCGGGACTCAACTTCTGGCTTTCCGGCTGATGAGCTCCGAGCTTTCCTTGGCCGCCGTGCTCTTTCCCGAGCTGCAGCTGGGTCTGCCCGACTACCGCGCCGGCCAGAAAGCTTATCACACGCTTTGCCGGATGATGGACACGGCCTCCCGCGCTTCAGGCCGGGTCCTCATCCAGACAGCCCTGCCCGAACACCATGCCGTGGCGGCCGCCGCCGCGGGGGACTATGAACTGTTCTACCGGTCCGAGATCGAGTTCCGCAAGGTCATGAACTATCCGCCCTTTGCCCACTTGGCCGAAATCCTGTTGGAGGGAAAGGAAATCCGCGGCTTAGCCCTGCAAGCTCGGCTGTTCTGTAAGCGGGTTGCCGCGGCGTCGAGGTCGGTTGAAGTCCTCGGGCCGGCCCGGGCCGCTGCTGCGCGGCTAAAGGGCTTCGACCGCGTTCAAGTCCTGTTGCGGTCCAGCGAGAGGAGTGTCCTGGAGAGAGTTCTGGAGGAGAGCCTGCCCCGGACCCGGATGGTCAGGTCCGTTCACCTTTATCCCTGAAGCCTATTCTCCTTTAAGCAGGATGATGTCCACCAATTTATACGCCCAGTAGGGCGAGGATGTTTGGGGCTGCACCTGAATGGTCGCGTATTCGTCGCCGCTGATCTGAGATTTTGTGGGGCTGACATAGTTGATGATGGCGTAGCCGTTGGCGTTGGTGGCGACGGCTGTCCGGCGGGTGTAGTTGTCGAACTCACCCGGCCCGCTGATGATGGTGAAAAACACCGTCTGGTTAGCGGAGGGCTCCCCGCCCAATTTGACCAGGGCCCTGACCTCGGCCGTCTGGCGGACGTCGGAGGTCAATATGACGTTGGGGGAAACGAACACTTCGAAGCTCAGGTACAGGGAGGCGGGACCGAAGGGGCTCGGCTCCTCGACCGCCGACCGCTTGCAGGCGGGAACGACAGCCAGGAGCAGGCAGAGCGCCACGGAGATGACGACGGAACGCGGGATAGACATCGGCTTCCTCCTTATCAGTTGGCGTAGTTGGCGAAGAAGATGGTCAAGTAGCCCGTGGCCTTGACGGATTTGCCGGCTATGTCCTTGCCGTAGAAGTCGATCTTGGCCGTCACCTGCAGGATGTCGGAGTAGTCGCGGAGATCGATGAGCGGCGGCTCAATCTTGGCCACTTCGCGGACAATGATGAAACCCACATCGAGGTCGGTGCCCACCTTGACCAGGGCCGACAGGCGGCCCTCAAAGGAATAGGGCACGTCCCGGCCTTCTACCTTGTTACCGTTGGGCTGCGAGAAAGTGACCACATAGCGCTCGAGCTGGATGTCATTGTAAACCGAGGTGGGCAGAGAAGGAGTGGGCTCGAGCAATGTCGCGGTCACATTGACGATGGCCGAGTCGGCCGTAATGGTTTGCGCGCCCGTGGTGGCGTCCTCTATCAACACATCGGACTGGAGATAATCGGCGGCTTCCCCTTTCAGGTTCGTGCCCCTGAGGCTATTGATGACCAGCATGCTGGCGGATTGTGTATTCTTCTCCAGGGCGTTGCAGGACAGCAGCAGGAAAGCCGCTGCTAGGATGAGAGAGGCTTTAAGGATCAATCCTGCGATTTTCATGGCTGGACTCCTCCTTGCCGGATGATCCGGGGCGTGATGAAGATCAAAAGCTCCCTGTTCTGCCGGGTCCGGGATCTGGATTTAAACAGGTTCCCCAGGATGGGGATCTTGCTCAGGAAAGGCACCCGTTCCTCGTTCTGGGATTCTTCAGTCCGGTAGATGCCGCCGATGACCGTTGTGCCTCCGTCAGGGACCATGACCGTGGTGGAAGCCCGCTGGGTGGTGAGGGAGGGGATGCCGTTGACCTGGTTGGAAAAGTCGGCGGCGTTGTTTTGGATGTCCAGGGTCATGATGATCGTTCCCTCGGCCGTGATCTGGGGGGTGGCCCGCAGCTCCAGGGCCGCGTTGACAAAACGGGTGGTCACCGTGAAATTGGCCGTGGTCTGGATGGGGATCTGCCGGCCCTGGATGATTTCGGCCTCTTTGTTGTTCTGGGCGGTCACTTTGGGGCAGGAGATGATGCGGCCCTGGCCCTCGGTCTCCATGGCCGTCAGGGTGGCGTCCAAGCGGAAGGTGTCCAGGACGTTGGCCAGCGACAGGCCTAGCGCCGTGGTAAAAGAGGGAGAGGGCAGGTTAATGGCATAGCCGCCCAGCGGACCGCCCAGACCCTTGGTCGCTGTTCCTTGAGGGATCAGGGCGCCGTCCAGCCGGGCTTTATTCGGAAATTCGAGCTGGGTCTGGTTGCCGTAGAAGGGGTCCGCTTGGCCCAGGAAGCCCCACTGGAAGCCCAGGTTCCTGACGAAGTTCGAGGTGGCTTCCACGATGCGGGCTTCGATGGAAACTTGCGGGGTGGGGGTGTCCAGAAGGGTTATGAGTTTTTCCAGGAGGTCCATGCGGTCCCGCACATCGGTGATGATCAGGGTATTCGTCCGGTCATCCATGTCGATCCTGCCGCGGCTGGACTTCTTCTGCTCCAGGAGTTTTTCCACGTCGGCGGCCTTGGAATAGGACAGGGGGAAAGTCTTGGTCAACAAGGGGCCGCTCAACTCCTGACTCTCCTGCAGTTTTTGCTCGTCCTCGCTTTCCCGGGTCAGGACGTTCATGGGGGCGATACGGAGGACGTTGCCTTCCAGGACCTTGCCCATCTTGTTGGTGCGGAGGATAGCATCCAGGATCTGGTCCCAGGGCACATACTCGAAGTTGCAGGTGACCTTGCCCCGGACTTCAGGATCGAAGATGACGTTCAGGCCGGCGAACTCACCCAGGTACAGGATGATGTCCCGCAGATCCTGGTCCTTGACCTTGACGCTTAGCACTTCGCCGTTGTAGGGCAATACGCCCCGGCTGATGGTTTTGGCGCCGAACCGGCCCTGGATGCCGCCCGCGGACTGGGCGGCCGATTCCGGACCGGGTTTCTCCGCAGGTTTTTCGGCGGGCTTCTCCGCGGGTTTCTCTGCGGGTTTCTCCGCTTTTTCCTGTTTGGCGGCCGCCGGTTCTTTTGTCTTGGCCGCAGCCGCAGTCTCAGCCGGGGCGGGTTGAGCCCCCGCGGCGGAAGGCTCGGCGGCGGGCTTGGCCTTTTCGATCAACCCGGCCTGGAACGAAGTAGGGGCGCCGAAGAAAGTAATGGTCAGCATCTGGTCGCCGGCTTCGACACCGTAGGGCCCCGGCTCATTCATATCAAAGACAAGCCGGGTGATGGTGTAGGGGTTCTGCACTTGATACTGGCCGACTTTGAGCTGGCTGACCCCGGCCGTGCCGACGGCGTAGGTTGCCGTGGCTCTATTGTAGAGGGTGTCGAACAGGTCCACCACGAGGCGCAGAGGGTTGCTCATGGAAAAAACGTAGTAGGGGATGCGGCCCTGCAGCGCCGCCCGGACCTGTACGTTCCCGTTCTCCCGGGAGACGTTAACCGTCTTCAGGGTGGAGGTGGTGATAGTCCGGGAGGCCAGCTCCTGACGGAATCCTTGGTCCAGCACGTCCTGAGTCTGCGGGTCCAGGACCCTGTTCAACTCCAGGACCGTCTGTCCCGGCGCGGTGGTGACGCGGAAGAAGGCTTGCTCCTTCAAGCTCAAATAGAGGCGCAGCGGGCCTTCGCCGTTGGGCACCAGCTTGATCTCCTCGAAGAAAGATTCTCCTTCGGTGGAGACGGTCAAGTTGGGTTCCACTCGGGCGTTATTCAGGTCCAGGACCAGAGTCCGCGGCAGGTCGGCGGCATAGGCCGCCTTGGAAACGGAGAGGGTCCCATCCGACTGGAGAATGACCTTGGGGTTGATCGGGGAGGCCTGGACGATGACCTTTTGTATTTGGACCGGAGCTCCTGTGTTCTGGGCATAGCCCGCCAGGAAGAGAAGAAGACAGACCAATGGGGCCGCCTGGTACATCCTTTTTCTTTCCATCTTATTACTCCTCCTGGGAGATTTCCTTGACGACGTCCCTGGGCTTGGGCAAGCGGACGCCTTTATCCGAAATCCTACGGAAGGTCACGCTGGACTCGGAGATGGAGAGGACATAGCCGTCAGCGAATTTGTCGCCCGCCTGGATCTTGTGGGGGAATCCCTGGGGCCCGGTGTTGACCAGAGCCTGGAGCTTCCCTTTTTCCTTGACAATGGCGATGAGGAACAGGTCATCGATGGTCAATTGGGGCCCCTGGCCCGGGCCGGGCTTCTCCGTCGTCTCCGTCCCTCCCATCAAATCCTTGAACGGGTCGCGCTTATTGATAGAGGTGTAGAGAGAAGGCTGGGTCAGGTCGGGCTCATATTTGGGCTGGTTTTCGCCCTCCTGGCTCTTGGCCTGCTCCTGGCTCTTGGCTTGCTCTTGGCCCTTGGCTTGCTCTTGCCCGATCAGGCAGGGCAGGCCCCCCGCCAGAAACAGAGTCAGAATGACAGCCGCATAGGTTCGTTTCATTTTAGATCCTCCAACTCCCCCCTTCTGCCCTTTTTGGCGGGGGTGGCAACTTTGGGGCCGGCCTTTTTATCTGGCGTTTTGACCGGCAGAGGAGGATTCTCCAGGAAAATGTAGGTCTTAGAAGTGAAGCTGGCGGAAAGAGTGGCCGCCTCGGTCTGCTTGGTTAAGGTTTTAAGGGTGAAACGATCGATGGTGAACAGGCGGGAGAAGCGGCTCAGGCGGTCGAAGAAAATCCCCAGGTTGTTGTAGTTGCCCGTGATCTCGATGGGAATGGGCCACTCGGCGTAGAATTCCCGGGGCGTCTCTCCCTTGGGGGTGAACTTGGTGATATTCAAACGGCAATTGAAGGCCAGCTGCTGGAATTGGCTGAGGATGTCGCTGATCTCCCGCTTGTCGGGGATGATGGCCTGCAGTCCTTTCAGGTCGGCTTGGAGCGATTGCAGCTGATTCTCGATCTTATCCATTTCCTTTTTCTTCTGCCGAAGCTTGGTCACTTCGGCCTCGGCCGCCGTCCGCTTGTTCTTGAGTATCCCGAGTTCGGAGCTGCGCGGCCTGTAATAAGCGAAGAAAAAGAGTCCGGCCAGAATAACCGAGATGGCGATGTACGTGACCAGGTTTTGCTGTTTCATGTCGTCCTCTGCTTAACGGGGGCCGGCCGTTTTCCGGTGGCGGCCGGCGGCGGAGGCGGAGGCGGCCCGGAGCCGTAAGCCGCGCTGAGGATGAACTCTAGGAACTGTTCGTTCCGTTGGGTCCTTTGCGTGATCTCGATCACGTTGACCTGGCTCAGCGCCTCGGTATTCTCCAACTTGGAGATGTATTCGGCGATCTGAGTGTTGGACATGGCCCGGCCCTTGATCCTGAGGAGTTGGTTTTCATAGGACACCTCATTCAGCCAGACCCAATCCGGCAGGTTCTTGCTCAGCTCGTCCATGATCCGGACGGCGATCTCCCGCTGGGACTTGAGCAGGTTGATGAGGCTGATCTTCTTCTCCACTATCGATTTCTGTAACTCCAGCTGCTCCAGCTTGGTCAGCACATTGGTCAGCCGGCGCTTGTCCTCCTCGGCCAAGCGGAGAAGCCGCTGCTCGCGGCCCATGGACCGCGACAGGGTCAGGGTTGCCGCGGCGATGGCCACCACCGTCAGGAGCAGGACCAAGGAGGGCGTGGACGACTTGCGGGGGGTCTCCTCGGCCGGCTCCCGGCTCGGCCCTTCGGCCGCCAGGCTGGGGAGAGGAATGTCCTTTCTTTCGGGCTTGAAAAGGTTGATGCGTATCATTTCTTTTGATCCATGCTTCGAGTGGCGAGGCCGGTGGCCACGGCGAAGAGAAGGGGTATTTTTTGGTAGTAGACCGGGTTCAGCCGGCTCTCGCTGTAATGAATGTGGCGGAAGGGATCGAGGAGCCGAGTGGGAATCTGGAAAGTCCGCTCAAAGGCCCCGGTCATCCTCTTCAGGCTGGCCAGGCCCCCGCTGAGAAGGATGACATCGATCTTTTTCTCCCGCTTGTTCTCGGCAGTGTAAAAAGACAGGTTTCTCTCAATCTCGGTCAGCATATCGTTGATGTTCCGGTCCAGGATGTCGTTGAACTGTTCCATGTTGACTTGGGCCGAGGAAGCCCCGCGCAGGAGTTTTTCCGCTTCCTCGAAACTGAGCTCCAGCTCTTTGCTCATGTTCTCCGTGATGAAGAACCCGCCCAGGGATATGTCCCGGAAGAGCTGGGGCAGGCCCCGTTCCACGACCACGATGTTGGTGACGTGGGCCCCCAGGTTGACCAGGGCCACCGATTTCTCCCGGAACAGCTCGGGATAGTTGACCTCGAAGCTGTTGATCAGGCCGAAGCCGTCCACCTCGACGGCCACCAGGTTTTTGTGGGCCTGATAGACAACGCTGCTGTAGGCGGTGATCTTCTCTCTCTTGACCGCCACCAGCAGGATGTCCAGGTTGGCCTCGGGCGAATCGGGGGAGGCGTTGAGGATGGCGTAGTCCACGCTTGTTTCCTCGACGGGGTAGGGGATGTTGTGCTTGGCCTCCCAGAGGATGGATTCGGCCAACTCCTCGCTCTTCATCTGGGGCAGGGCGATCTTCTTGATGATGACCGAGTTGCCCGACAAAGAGATGATGACGTTTTTGTTGGAGATCTTGTTGGTCTCGAAAATCCTTTTCAGGGTGTCGGTGACGGCGGTGGTGTCGATGATCGTCCCCTCGACAATGGCATCCCGGGGTAAAGTCTCAAAGCCGGCCCGAAAAACTTCATAGCGGTAGTCATCGGCTTTTTTCTTGGCCTGCAGCTCAATGACCTTGATGGCATAGGAGCCGATGTCCAGGGCCACTACGCTTTTGCTTTTGCTTAGTGATAGCATCGCTCTCTCTCCGGCTTAGGAAAAAGACCCCCGGGTTTGATCTTTTTTCTCATCGAGCCTGCGCTCGACCAAGGGAGGGACAAGGTCCTGGACGCAGCCGCCCAGCCGGTGCACCTCCTTGACCAGGCTGGAGCTCAGGAAAGTGTAGCGGATGTTGGGCATCATGAAAAATGTCTCCAGGTCCGGGTTGAGTTTATGATTCATCAAGGCCATCTGGAACTCATACTCGAAGTCGGAGACGGCCCGCAAGCCTCGGATGACAATCCGGGCCTTATTTTTTTTGGCAAAATCGACCAACAGCCCGTGGAAAGATTGGACCTCGACCTTGGGCTGGGAGGAGAAGATTTCCCGGATCATGGTCATACGCTCCTCAGCGCTGAACAGACGATCCTTGCCCGGATTCTCCAGAACGGCCACCAGGATACCCTCGAAGATTTTGAGACCCCGTTCGATGATGTCCACATGGCCGTTGGTGATAGGGTCGAAGGAGCCGGGGTAGATGGCAATGTTTTTCATGCCAAAAATTGTCCCTCCTCGATTTAGTCGAAGAACAGCTCCTCATCTCAGCACCAACAATTTCTGTCAAATCAAGCCGCCGCTCCCTCGCTTTTCGGTTAGCCGAAAAGGAAAGAGCGGGTTGCCAAACCTCCTGTCTTGAGACATTTTGGTACCGTAGCTTCGCTCATTATACAGTCGGCCCCCTGTCCGGCAATCACCTAAGGGGATGAATCAAAGGGTGATTTTTCCATTTTTCCCCTCACCCGTAGGGGTGAGAGTCTGGACAGCCGAGAACAGGGTTGCCATCAGCTATTGATTTATTTTATCTATTTGATATAAATATAATTACTGCCATGCGCCTCAAATTTTGCATCTTTCTGGTTATCTTTGCCTTTCTGGTCTGTCAGGCCGGCCAGGAGGAGGGCTATGCCCGGATGCGGCGGGACATGGTGGCCTCTCAACTGGCCGGACGGGACATTACCGATGAAAACGTCCTGGCCGCCATGGGCAAAGTGCCGCGGCATCTTTTCGTCGGCCCGGCCTTTCGGGACCAGGCTTATGAGGACTATCCCCTGCCCATCGGCGACGGCCAAACCATTTCCCAGCCTTACATCGTGGCCTTTATGACCCAATGTCTGGCCCTGAAGCCCGGCCAGAAGGTGCTGGAGGTGGGCACCGGCTCCGGCTACCAGGCGGCGGTGTTGGCCTGCCTGACGGACAAGGTCTATTCCATCGAGATCCTGTGCGACCTGGCCGTCCGGGCCGACGAGCTTCTCCAGCAACTTGGCTACCGGGCAAAAATCAAGTGCGGAGACGGCTATTTCGGCTGGCCGGAAGAGGCGCCCTTCCAAGCCATTATGATCACCAGTGCCGCCGGGCGGATCCCCGAGCCGCTTTTGAAGCAGCTGGCCGAGGGGGGGCGGCTGGTCATGCCCTTGGCCGGGCCGCTTGATGAGCAGGTCCTGATCATGGTCACCAAGGTCCGGGGCCAGCCCCTTGTCCGCCGCCTGTTGGATGTCCGTTTCGTGCCCATGACGGGCGAAGTGGATAAGAAGAAAAAATGAGTCCGTTTGCTTTGACGGGGCCGAGTATGCTAACGTTTTTCTGGAAGAGATGATCAGGTTCGGGACCTCGGGCTGGCGGGCGGTGATGGGCAAGGAATTCACGGCCCACAACGTGCGGCTGGTTGTGCAGGCCATCGCCAACTGTCTGAAGCGCAAGTATGCCAAGGGCCGAATCTCGATTGTGGTCAACTACGATACGCGCTTCCTGTCGGAGAGGTTTGCTTTCGAAGCGGCCAAAGTCCTGGCCCGCAACGGCATCTACACTTACCTGGCCGAGCGCGATGCGCCCTCCCAAGCCCAGGCCTTCCAAGTCATCCGGCGCCAGGCCCAGGGCGGGATCAACTTCACCGCCTCCTTCAACCCGCCCCAGTACAACGGCCTTAAATTCAATACGGCCAGCGGCGCGCCGGCCATGCCCCAGGAGACGCTGGAGATCGAGGCGGAAATCAAACGGCTTCAGCCGGGTTTTTCCGTCCTCCCCTCATATCCCCGGATGGAATACATCGAGAAGATCGACCTTCGGGCCGACTATCTGGCCTTCATCCAGAAGAAAATCGATTTTTCGCTCATTCGGCGCTCCCGCCTGAGGGTGGCCGTGGACCTGCTGTTCGGCACGAGCCGCGAGTATCTGGATGAAATTTTGGAGGAGAACAACATCCCGGTAGAGGAAATCCACGGCTACATCGACCCCTATTTCGGAGGGGTGACCCCTTCTTGCTCCGAGGAGAACCTGGCCGAGCTCAAAAAGCTGGTCGTGGGGCAGAAGTGCAGCCTGGGGATCGCCACGGACGCCGACGGCGACCGGTTCGGCATCGTGAACGAAAAAGGTGAAGTGGTCAACCAGAACCTCATCCTGGCCCTGCTCCTGAGCTATTTGGTGGACACTAAAGGCTGGCGGGGCGGGGTAGCCCGCTCGGTGGCCACCACCCACCTGGTAGACCGCATTGCCCGGAAGCACGACCTGCCCTTGTTCAAAACTCCGGTCGGGTTCAAATATCTGGCCGACCTGTTTCTCCGCCGGAAGATCATCTTCGGCGGCGAAGAGAGCGCCTGTCTTGCCGTCCGGGATCATCTCCCGGAAAAGGACGGCATTTTTGCCGGACTGCTGGTGGCGGAGATGCTGGCCGCCTCGGGCCAGACGCTGACCGAGCTCAGTGAAGCCCTTTACCGCCACTATGGCCGACGGGTAGACGGCCAGAAGAATATCAGCCTGACTCCGGAGCGAGAGAAGAAGCTCCGCAGGCTGATCAAGAATCCGCCCCATAAGTTGGACAGCCGGACGGCCAAGGGGGTGGAAACCCTCGACGGCCTGAAGCTCGACTTCGACGATGACGACTGGGTCCTGCTCCGCTTTTCCGGCACGGAGCCGCTCATCCGCTGCTATGCCGAGTCCGGATCAAAGAAGGAAATGAGCCGGCTGATGAAGCTCGGCCTGGAGCTGCTGTCGTGAGAAATATCCGGGAGCGGAGGGAAAGCTCAGGCCGCCGGCGGTGGCTGGCGGCCGGCCTGTCCCTGTTCCTGGTCGTCTTCCTCATCACCACCCTCTTCGGCAAGAAGGGATTCCTGGAGATCCGCCGAGCGCGCCAGGGCTACCAGTCCCTTCTCCTCGAAAAACAGCGTTTGGAAGAGCAGAGGATACGGCTGGAGCGGGAGATCAAGCAGCTGGAAGAGAACCCCCAGGCCGTAGAACAGGAAGCCCGGGAGAAGCTGTGGCTGATGCGGCCTGATGAGATCGTCATCGTGAACCCTCAGAAATAGATTGTTCCGACAGGACGATATCCAGGCCCTCCTCGAAGACCTGAACCCCCGCCAGCGCCAAGCGGTGACCCACGGCCCGGGGCCGCTCCTGATCATCGCCGGGGCCGGCACGGGCAAGACCAAGGTCCTCACCCACCGCATTGCCTACCTTATCGCTTCCAAGATGGCCGAGCCCGAGGAGATCATGGCCGTGACCTTCACCGAAAAGGCGGCCAATGAGATGGAAGAGCGGGTGGACCGGCTCATCCCCTACAGCTATTCTTTCGTCGAAATCTCGACCTTTAACTCTTTTGGGGAGCGCATGCTGCGCAACTACGCCCTGGAGCTGGGCTACCCGCTTGATTTCCATCTCCTGGATGAGGTTGAGCAGGCCATCTTCTTCCGGGAGCACCTCTTCGACCTTCCCCTCCGCATTTTCCGGCCGCCCAGCTCTCCCGCCCGCTATATCCAGGAAATGCTGGAGGCCATCCGCCGGCTGAAGCAGGAAGACATCGCACCCGGGGAGTACAGGGCCTGGGCCCGACGACGCCTCCGGGAGGCGCGGCCGGCCTCCGTGGCGCCTCCGCCGAAGTCCTTGAGGGGAAAAGAAGATCCCGGCCCCGGTCAGGCGGAAGAGACAGCGCGCAAACATCTGGAGGTAGCTCTGGTTTTCGGAAAATACCAGAGGCTGCTGCGGCAGAAGGGCCTGATCGATTTCGAGGACCAGCTGGCCCTGGCGGTCGAGCTGTTTCGCAGCCGCCCCTCGGTCTTGGACGAGTTCCGGAACAAGTTCAAGTACATCCTGGTGGACGAATTCCAGGACACCAACCATATTCAGTTCGAGCTGCTCAAGATGTTGGCCGCGCGGCACCGGAACCTGACCGTGGTGGGTGACGACGACCAGAGCATCTTCCGTTTCCGCGGCGCTTCGCTGAGCAATATCCTCAACTTCCAGAGCGCCTATCCCGACTGCCGGAAGGTCATCCTGACCACCAACTACCGCTCCAACCAGGCCATCCTGGACGCTTCCTACCGCCTCATCCGGCTCAACTCAGAGCGGCTGGAGTTTAAGCAGGGCTTGGACAAAAAGCTGGAGGCCACGGTCCCTGGCCAGCCCCGCAGCCTCTTCCTGGAGGCTTTTGACACGGTCTCCCACGAGGCCGACCGCGTGGCGGATATCATCCTGGAAAGACATAAGGAAGGCTTCGGCTATGGAGACATGGCCATTCTCGTCCGCCGGAACGCGGACGCCGACCCGTTCCTCAAAGCTTTGAACATGAAGGAGATTCCCTATCGCTTTTCGGGCAGCCGCGGCTTGTATGCCCAGGAAGAGATCAAGCTCCTCATCTCTTTTCTCCGCAGCCTGACCGACTTCGAGGACGGCCGCAGCCTCTACTACCTGGCCCTTTCCCCGCTTTACCGCGTGCCGGCCTATGACCTGATCCAAATCTCGACCCTGGCTTCCAAAAAGCACATCCCCTTGCACCGTCTGTTCAAACAGATCGCCGAGGGCCACAGCCCGGTGGAAATCTCGGAGGAGGCGGCCGCCGCAGTCCGCCGGCTCTTCCAGGATCTTCTGCACTACGTGAACGAAGCGGCCCGCCGGAACGCCGGCCAGCTCCTCTTCGACTTCCTGCAGAGGTCCGGGTTCCTCAAGTCCCTGCTCGAGGAGCGGAGCCTGCGGGCCGAGGCCATGGTCAAGAACATTCGTATTTTCTTCGATAAAATCAAGAATTTTTCCGACCTGGCCGAGGACGATTCAGTGCAGCTTTTTGTCCGGCACCTGGAGCTTCTCCAGGAGATGGGCGACAACCCCTCCACGGCCGAGGCCGAGCTGGACGAAGAGGCGGTCAATGTGCTGACCGTCCACAAGGCCAAGGGCCTGGAATTTTCCGCTGTATTCATGGTCAGCCTGGTGGCCGACCGGTTCCCCGCCCGGGAGCGGCGGGAGAAGATTCCCTTCCCGGATGAGCTGCTCAAGGAGCCTCTGCCGCCCGGCGAGAACACCCTTCAGGAAGAGCGCCGTCTGTTCTACGTGGGGATGACCCGGGCCAAGCATTTCCTGTACTTGACCTGGGCCAGGGATTACGGCCTGAAGCGGCAAAAAAAGATATCGCCCTTTGTCCTCGACGCCTTGGACATCCTCAAGATGCCGGAGGAGACGCGGAAGTCCCCGGCCGAGGAGGAGATCCGGCGGGTGGCCCAAGGGACGCTTCAGCCGGGAGTCTTTCCGGCCTTCAAGCCCGCGGACGTCCTGACCCTGAGCTTCTTTCAAGTGGACGACTACCTCACCTGTCCCCTCCGCTACAAATACCGCCATATCCTCCGCATCCCCGTTCTGGCCGGCCACAACCTGGTCTTCGGCCGCGTCCTCCACAACGCCGTTCATTATTATCTAAAGAAGAAGATGTCGGGCCAGCCCCCCGCCGTGGAGGAGCTGGTGGCCGAATACGGCCGGCTGTGGGTGAACGAAGGCTACCTCAGCCGCGAGCACGAGGAGCTGCGGCGCCAGGCGGGCGAGCGGGCGCTGCGGATGTTCTGGCGGCGTGAGGACGCGGCGGGCCGGCCGCCCGACCGGCTGGAGGCGGATTTCCGCTGGCAGGAAGGCAAGGTCCGCTTCATCGGCCGCTGGGACAGGCTGGACCTCGCGGACGGCGGCGCGGTCATCACCGATTTCAAGGCGGCCGAGGTCAAGGACCAGAAGGAGGCCGACCACCGGGCGGCGGAAAGCCTGCAGCTTGACCTCTACGCCCTGTCCTTTGAGAAAACAGAGGGAAAGTCCTTGGCCGAGGTCCGCCTCCATTACCTCGAGTCGGACATTGTCGGCCGGGCGGCCAAGGGCGAGCGGGAAAAGCAGCGGGCCCGGGACAGGATCAGCGAGACCGAGGACGGGCTGCGCCGCCAGGACTTCACCGCCCGTCCGGACTGGCACAACTGCAGTTACTGCGATTTTAAGGGGATCTGCCCTTCCTCCTACGCCTACTGAAAGCCGGGCTGTAGGCTTTCACTCCAGGCCCACAGAGTCAAAGCCGACCGTGCCCGGCTTGACAGGCGGTTGCGAAAAATATATGAATATATCTTCATATATTAGAACCGATGGCCGAGAAAAGGAATTATCCAGCGTCCCTGAAGGCCGTCGTCAGGATCTTCAAGGCGCTGGCGGACCCGACGCGGCTGCGGGTTGTGCTTCTCCTCCTCCGCCGCGAGCTCTGCGTATGCGAGATCATGTTCGTTCTGGACATGGAGCAGTCGCGCGTTTCTCACCACATGCGGATCCTGCGCGAGGCCGGGATCGTCGAGGACATCCGGCAAGGCCGCTGGATCATCTACCGGATCTCCGCCGAGGCGCGGCCGTTCGTCGAGGACCTCTTGGCCGGCGCGCTCCGGGAGCGGATCGAGGGGTCGCCTGAGACCGCCCAGGATACCTGCAAGCTCGACGCCTCCATTCGCCTGAATATTCGGGCGCGGGTCTGCGAAACGTCGCGCGCGGAGACGGTGCGAGGCGCCCGTGGAAAGGACAATCATGGATAAAAAAAGAATCCTCTTCATCTGCACTCACAACTCGGCCCGTTCCCAGATGGCCGAGGGACTGGTCAACGCCCTTTACGGCGACCGGTTCCAGGCTTTCTCGGCGGGCATGGAAGCCACCGCGGTCCTTCCGGCCGCCATCCTGGTCATGGCCGAGATCGGCATCGACATCAGCGGCCATCGTTCGAAAGGAGTGGACGAATTCATCAACCAACCTTTTGATTATATCGTGACGGTATGCGATAAGGCCCGTCAGACATGCCCGTTTTTTCCGGGCGGAAAGGAATACAGACACGTGACCTTCGAGGACCCCGCAGCCTGCCGGGGCACGGAGCTGGACATTTTGGCCTGCTTCCGCCGCAGCCGAGACGAGATCCGGCGCTGGGTCGAGGAAACGTTCGGTGCCGGGCTCGGACGTCCCGGCGGCGCGGCGGGCGGACCAGGCGGTTTTTCCGGAGGAGCGGAGCATGGATCCTGATGTCCTGGAGCCGGAAATCGTGATCATCTGAGCCCTTGCCCGCGGGGGAACGTCTAAAAGAGAGGATAGACGCATGACATTCGGAAAAACGAAACTCAGGTTCCTCGACCGTTATCTGACGCTGTGGATCTTCCTGGCTATGGCTTTCGGCGTCGGCCTGGGCTATCTCGTCCCGGGTGTCGTCGGCTTCATCAACAGGTTCCAGTCGGGGACGACGAATATCCCCATCGCCCTCGGGCTCATCCTGATGATGTACCCGCCGCTGGCCAAAGTGAAGTACGAGGAGTTAGGAGACGTTTTTCGGAACGTCAAAATCCTGTCCCTATCGCTTGTCCAGAACTGGGTGATCGGACCGCTCCTGATGTTCGCCCTGGCCGTTGTTTTCCTGCGCGGTCATCCGCACTACATGTACGGCCTGATCATGATCGGCCTGGCCCGCTGCATCGCCATGGTCATCGTCTGGAACGACCTGGCCCAGGGGGACAGGGAGTATGCGGCCGGACTCGTCGCCTTCAACTCGATCTTCCAGGTTCTGTTCTTCTCGGTCTATGCCTACGTCTTCATCACGGTTTTCCCGGCCTGGCTGGGACTCAAAGGGACCGCGGTCGACGTAACGATCGGGCAAATCGCCAAGAGCGTCTTCATTTATCTCGGCTTGCCTTTTCTGGCGGGTGTGATCACGCGCTTCAGCCTGCTCAAACTCAAGGGGAGAACCTGGTACCAGACAAAGTTCATCCCGCGGATCTCCCCGCTGACTCTCATCGCCCTGCTCTTCACGATCGTCGTTATGTTCTCGCTCAAGGGCGAGTTCATCGTCAAAATTCCCCTTGATGTCCTGCGGATCGCCCTCCCGCTCCTCATCTACTTCGTCGTCATGTTCCTCGTCTCGTTCTTCCTCAGCCGCAAGGCGGGCGCGGACTATCCCCGGGCGGCGACCCTGTCATTCACGGCGGCCAGCAACAATTTCGAACTGGCCATCGCCGTGGCCGTGGCCGTTTTCGGGATCAATTCGGGGGAGGCCTTCGCCGCCGTCATCGGACCGCTCATCGAAGTCCCGGTTATGATCGGCCTGGTCAACGTGGCCTTGAGGTTCAAGCGGAAATATTATGCAAAATCAGCCCTAGCCTGAAGGAGGGAAGCAGGAAAATCCTCGCCGAGGCGCCGTTTGGCTGTGTATCCGCCCCGCCGCCGCTCAGCGGGGCGAAAGGCCGAGCCCGAAAGGCATCAAGCTCAGAATGCGGTCATTGTCCATGAGCCTCTCCAGGCCGGCCAGGGCCGCGGCCAGTTCTTTGGGGGTGTGAGCCAGGTCCAGGAGAGTCTCCTGGCGGCCGAATATGGAACCCCAAACAGAGGTCTTTCGGGGCCAGACTTCGAGCTTGACGTCCTGATAAGCGGAGATGCCGGCCAACTCCTTGGCCAGCTCGATGGCCCGGTTAAGCCCGCCCAGCTCGTCCACCAGGCCGTTCAAACGGGCTTGATGGCCCGTCCAGACACGGCCTTTGCCGACCTTATTGACGTCCTCCTTGGTTAGGTTCCGGCCTTCAGCGGCCTTTCTCAGAAACCGGTCATAGATCCACAATATCTGTTTCTTCAGCAAGGCCTTCTCTTCCGTGGTGAACGGCCGAAATGTGGAGAAGACGTCGGCATGTGCGCCGTAGGCGATTCTTTCCGAAGTCATGCCGATCTTCTGGTAGAGCCCCTGGAAATTGAACTTGCCCACGAGCACGCCGACCGAGCCGGTCAGGGTTTGGGGCTGGGCCACAATTTTATGGGCGGCCATGGAGATCCAATAGCCGCCTGAACCGGCCAGGTCGGACATGGACACAACCACAGGCTTGACTTTTTTGGTCAGGGCCATCTCCCGCCAGATGGAGTCCGAGGCCACGGCCGAGCCGCCCGGGCTGTCCACCCGCAACACCACGGCCGCCACGGTCTTGTCTTCCCGTGCTCGCCGGATCCAGCGGCTCAAGGTCTGGCTGCCGATCATCTGATCGTTCAGGCTCTCGCCGGCCAGGATAAGCCCCTGGGCGTAGATGAGGGCGATCTTCCGGCCGCGGTTGAGGCCCAGCGACTCAGGCGAGATCTTGGCATAGTCCTGCTGGCTGACCTTGGAGGCGCGCAGCCCGCCCTCCTTGTCCCACAGCGTCGGAAGCTCATCCTCGAACATCAGGCCGTCCACCAGGCCGTCCTGGAGCGCTTCATCGGCCTGGAAGAATCCTTTGTCTATGAGCCGGCGGACTTCTTCCTCGCTCTTCTTACGGGCTTGAGCCACGGTCCGGACATACTGGCCGAACAGATCTCCGTAGATGGAGTCCATCATCAGCTTGTGAGCCGGGGTGAAGCCGGTCTCGGTGTACTGACTGGCGGCCGTCTTAAACTCCTCTACATGCTCGAACTCAGCCTGGATGCCCAGCCTGTCCAGCGTTTTTTTATAGAAGGGGACATGGCCGCCCAGGCCGTTGATGCCCAGCCAGCCCAGCGGATGCATGATGATCCGGTCGCAGGCGGTGGCCAGGTAATATTCTTTGTCGAAGTCCGGCGCCTCCTCGATGTAGGCGAAGATCTTTTTCCCGGAACGGCGAAAGTCGAGAACCGCGTCACGCACTTCGCTGACCTTGGCCCAGTCGCAGAGGAGGAGGTCGAGGCGGAGGAGGACGGCCTGGATGCGCCGGTCGCTCCGCGCTTTTTTGAGGTTCAGCCAGAGGTCATGGACGGACAGGGGCGGCCCGCCCAGGAATAGAGTGTTGAGCCAGTTGGGCGAAGACCATTCCACCAGGTCCCCGCCGAGGAGGATGTCCAGGTAGGAGCGGGCTCCGACCGAGGGCGGTTGGCCGAACGAGGTGAGAAAAAAGCTGATAAGAGTCACGGCCAGGAGCAGGGCAAAAATAAGAACGATGGCCAAAACATATCGGCTGCGTTTCATGACTGCCTCCTGTGGGGCCAAGCAGGAATATAACAGAAAAGAGCGACATATCCAATTGTGACTTGATTTTGCTTTTTAATTATGGAAAAATGGGCGCGTTCTTTTTGATCGCATGATCCCGAGTCCTGGGGTCAAACGACGGAGAGAGCGAGGAGGTTTATTTTATGGATTCTTCGAGAAAGTTGTACGTGGGCAACCTCAACTACAAAACCACCGAGGAAACGCTGAAGGATCTCTTCACCCCTTACGGTGAGGTCACGTCCGTCAACATCCTCAAGGGACGCGGGTTCGGCTTCGTGGAGATGGCCACCGGCGAGAACGCCCTGGAGGCCAAGAACAAGCTGAACGGCACCGAGTTCGACGGACGCCGGCTGATCGTGAACGACGCCAAGCCCAGAACCGACAGGCCCCAAGGAGAAAGGAAACCCTTCTCGCGCTATTGACGGCTCTCTCCATCTGATCGTCTTGATCAAATCCCGCCGCCTCCGGTAGGGGCGGCTTTCCGGGTCAAGACGTCGCTCCCGGCGGAGAACTTGGCCTGGAAGTCTGTCTATCGGCCTGGCTACAACCCCGCTCAATAATACTGTCTCCGCCGACCTTTCCGGAGGCACCGTCCTTTAACCCCCCTGAATCCAGGGGGGCAGGGGGGGGTTATATATTTAGGAAAGATTCGGAGGTACCTCCGGCCGACCTTTCCGGAGGCAGCATTCTTTAACCCCCCTGAATACAGGGGGGCTGGGGTTCTATAAATTTAAGAAAGATTCGAAGGTTCTAAGGGTCTTTGGAAAGGCTGGATTGGGAGTGAACCTTTTAATAAAATTGACCGTAGAGACTGATGGACATGCATTTCCGAGGTGTCAATATGGGCAAGGTCCGAATTTCGATCAAGGCAGCGGGACTTGGCCTCGCGGTCCTGGCCGCGGCCGCCTGTTTCCGGGTCCAGATCGTAGAAAAATGCCGGGATGCGGAACCCTTCTTCAGGCGGGCTTACCAGGAGATCGAACGGCTGGAGGCCGCCGATCCCCATCGCTACGGCCGGGCCCACGAGCTTTGCGTTCTGGTCCTCGACCGCCAGGCCGGCGACCTGGTCCGCGTCGAAATACCGCTGTGGCTGGCCAAAGCCTGCCTGGATCTGGGTCTGGGAGTCGGCGAACACGACCGGGGCTTTGATTTCGATGGACGCTACGGCATTGACTGGCGGAAATTCCGCGACCTGGGTCCATTCGGGCCAGGCTTGCTGGTGTCGGTGGATGACGAGCAAAGCCAGGTCCTTGTCTGGCTGAGGTGAGCGTGACCGAAGCGGCGCTCCAGGGCGGCCAGCAGGCCGCCGGCCTCATCGATAGAATCAGGGCCGGCGACCGGGAGGCTTTCAAGGACCTGGTGGGGACCTACCAGCAGAAAGTCTTCCAGCTGGCTTATGCCTTTTTCGGCAACCGGGAAGACGCCATGGACATTGTTCAGGAGACGTTCTTGAGGCTGCATCAGAAAATCGACACTTTCCGCAGCGGCTACAGCCTGCAGGGCTGGGTCATGCAGATCGCCAAGAACCTGTGCGTCGATTATTTCCGCAAGAACTACCGGCGCCGCAAGGAGTTCGAATCGGGGAAGAGCCTGGATGAGCTCAACCTCCCAGCCGAGGAGAATGAGGCGGCCGGCCGCGCGGCCGAGGTCAAGGACATCCTGTCCCGCTGCATCCACAAGCTGGCCGAGAAGCAGCGCCTGATTTTCGTCATGCGGCACTACAATCAATTTCAAGTGGAGGAGATCGCCCGGATCCTGAACATTGCGCCCGGGACGGTCAAATCCCTTCATTTCAAGGCTGTTCAGAACCTGAAGAGCCGCCTGAGTCCATATTTGGGGGTATCTCGATGAAGCCTTGCCGTCAAGACAAACAGGAGCTGGTTGCTTTTCTCTTGGGCGACCTCGACCGGGAGGATGGCCAGGCTGTCAGCCGCCACCTCGGAGATTGTCCCGCCTGCCGCCGGGAGATGGAATCGTTAAAGAGGATCTTCAACGGCGCGGGCGCGGCAAAAAAAGACATGGAAAAGGTCATGGCCACGGTGGACTGGGAAGCGCTTCCGGAGCGGATCGCCCGCCGGGTGTTCGACCGTCCGGAAAGACTCCGGGCGCCGGCCTCCGGGAGAAGCTGGCTGGGGCCGTTCTTCCTCCGGCCCATCACGGCCGGCCTTCTAGGCGGCCTTCTCCTCGGCGGCCTGGCCGTGTTCCTTCTGCTGCGCTCCGGCCTCCAGCGCCCCGTCCGGGACACGGGCTTCTACGCCTCGCCGGAGTTTCTGGACCGGGTGGAACTGGAGCTGGCCCGGCGGGAGACGTTGAGTTACCTCGATAAAAGTCAGGCTCTGCTGCTCGATTTTGTCCAGCCCGCCTCCGCCGATTCGACCGAACTGTGGCGGGAGGGGTTCGGCCAGCAGCAGGCACAGGCCCTTCTGACCAAGAAGAAATACATCAATTCTCAGCTCGGCCGGCGGCAGATGGCCAAGGCAAGAGCTATTTGCGACCAGATCGAGCTGCTCATCCTGGAGCTGACCCAAGTCGGCGGGGCTCTGACCGGCCAGGAAAGAGCCGAAATCCGGGACCGGATCGAGGCCAGCCAGCTCTGGCTGAAGATCAATCTTGTGAAAAAGGAGCTGCAGGACAGTGAACGCGAAAGCTTTTAAAATCGCTGCACTGGCCGGGCTGATCCTCCTCGCGGCTCTCGCTCCGGCGGCCGGCCAAACGGCCAAGCCGGAGGAGAGGCTCATGCAGGAGGCGAAAGTCCTTCTGTTCGACGGGAAATGGGACCAGGCTCTGGAGAAGCTGGAGACGCTCCTGGCGGATTATGCTTCGAGCCCGACAGCCTCCCAGGCCCTTTTCTACAAAGCCAAGTGCCTGAGCCATCTCGACGGCCGGGAGTTTGAGGCTATAGCCGCCTTCCAGGCTTACCTCCAGTCCAAGGACAGGAACTCCAGCCTAGCCGAGGAGTCCGAGGTGATTGTGATCGACCTGGCCTATGAACTCTATGCCAAGGGGAACAGGTCCACCCTTAAGGAAATCGAGGGCCGCTTGGCCAGTTCCAACAAAGTCGTCCGGTACTACGCCGCTTTCAAGACCAGTTACATCACGGACCGGGCCCAGGCGGCCAAGTCCGTGCCGGTCCTGAAAAACATCATTAGGGACGAAAAGGACGCTGAGCTCAGGGACAGGGCCAGGATTGGCCTGATGCGGGTGGACCCGGAGGCTCTGGAAGGCATGGGGGAGGACGGGAACTCTCAAGCCAAAACCAGGCTGCTGAGGATCGAGGTCACCGAGGCCGGAAAGGTCAAAATTAAGATCAACATCCCCCTGGCCCTGGCCGACCTGGCCATCCAGGCCATCCCTCCCAAGGAGAAGCAGATGCTCCGGCAGAAAGGCTATGACCTGGAGCGGATCATGAAGGACCTGGAAAGAACCAAGATGAGCATCATCGAGATCAGTGAGGAAAAAACCCTCATCAAATTATGGATCGAATGAAAATGCATCTCTGCTTCCGTGATGAAAACAAAAACGTGTGGGGTCCTGTCGCGGCTCCTCCCCGGCTGTGCTCGCAAGGCTGTGCGCAGGCGGGGAGCCCCTCCGCCGCGCCACCCCTTCATGATAGGAACACATCACGGAAGCAGAGATGCTAAAGCTAAAAAGAAAGGGGAGACAACATGAAAAAAACCACAGTCGTCACCATTCTTATCCTGCTGGCTGCCCTGATGTTCTCCGTCCAGGGCTATGCCAAGGACAAGGACGACATGCAGGCCATCAAGAAGGCCGTCAAGGAGAACCCGGAGTTCGAGGCCGGCAAGCCCGCGCAGTGGTTCAAGGTGCTGGTCACCGACTCCAAGACGGGCAAGGACAAGGTGAAGATCACCCTGCCCCTCAGCCTGGTCGAGGTCTTGGCCAAGTACGCTGAACAGCATGAGAAGGGTCGCTTCAAGCTCGACCGGGAGGGCCTCGACATCAACCTGACCGAAATTTTCGCCGAGCTGAAAAAGCTCGGGCCGATGATGTTCATCGAAGTTTACGAAGAAGACGAAACGGTCAAGATCTGGCTGGAATGAACGATTCAGCATCAACAGGAACAGAGATGCTGACCTTGATTGAGATTGTGTTGAAGGGCTGATCTTAAAAAGAAAAAAGCAGGGATGGGCGCTCGTGCGCCCATCCCTTTTTTTTATTGTCAAAGCCTGGAGGCGGGATTATAATGAGGCCATTAATGAGTGAGGGAACAATGAGTAAAAAACATCCCGCCTTTTTGATCTTGACCGGTTTGTGCTTTTTCGCCGCCTGCGGCCCGACGGCCATGGTGGTCAACACGGGAGGGCCGACTATAGAGGAGGCCCAGAACGTCGGCGCTTCGGAGAAGATGCGCATCGCCGTGTCCCGTTTTGAGAACAAATCGCAGTATTCGGTCGGCACCGGCATGACCGACATGCTGGTGTCGGCCCTCTTCCGGACGAACCGGTTCATCGTCCTGGAAAGGGAGAACCTGGACGTGGTCATGCAGGAGCAGGAGCTGTCCAAATCCGGAGCGGTCGGCAAGCAGGCCGCCATCAATAGCGGCGAGATGGAGGGCGCCTCCTTCCTGGTCCTGGGCGCAGTGACCGAGTTCGAGCCGAACCAGAGGGGCGTCCAGACCCCCTTGGGCGGCGTCAAGCAATCCCACGTGGCCATCGACCTGCGCATCGTGGACGCGCGGACATCGCGCATCGTGGCCTCGGTGACCGTGGAGGGCAAGGCCACCGACACGGCCATAGGCGTCGGTCTGCTGAAATGGGTAGGCGGCATTCCCATGGTCATGAGCCTCAGCGCCTGGAACAATACCCCCATGGACAAGGCCATCCGCATCTGCCTGGATAAAGCGGTCGATTATATCGTCACCACCAGCCTGGGGAAAGGAGCCGGCAAATGAGGACCCGGAAAGCTTGCCTTTTTTCGGCCCTGGCCGGCCTGGCCCTGCTCCTGGCCGGCTGCACCACGGGCTACGTCACCCAAGGCGGGCCCAACATGCAGGACGTCCAGAACCAAGCCTACAACGGGCCCAAGGCGCGGATTGCCGTCGCCCGCTTTGAGAATAAAGTTGAAGGGAACATGTGGATGTCCTTCCAGCGCGATATCGCCCGTATCATGGCCCAGGCCCAGAAGGCCATGGCCGAGGCCATGAAGAACCTCAACCGGCAGCAGGCGGGGGCCCAGCAGGCGGCCTGGGTCAACGCCTGGGGAAATTTCAGCGACCCCATCAGCTCCGGGATCAAAGAGATGCTGACCACGGAGCTGGTGGCCTGCAACCGCTTCATCGTCTATGAGCGGGAGAACCTGGGCGATATCATGGCCGAACAGCAGCTCTCTTCCTCTGCGGCGGCCAATCCCAAGGCGAAGATTCCCGCCGGCCAGTTGGAGGGCGTGGAGCTCTTTATCTACGGGGCCTTGACGGAATTCGAAGCGTCCAAGGAGGGCGGGGAGATGGCCATCCCCATCCCGCTCTTCGGCCAGATAGTGGACGCCAACCTGGGCTACAACAGGTCCGAGGTAGGCATGGACTTGAGGATCATCGACACCCGGACCGGCCGGATCGTGGCCGTGACCACGGTCAAAGGCAGCGCCACGAATGTGCGGCTGGGCGGAAGCAGCGTCTCCAGCAGCCTGCCCACCACTCTGCAGGGCTACCAGAACACGCCGGTAGAAGCAGCCTGCCGCAAGATGATCCGCGAGGCCATCAAGTACATCATCACCAAAACGCCCAAAGAGTACTATCACTTCGAGAAATAGTTCAGCATTTTAGGGCCTAAAAAGCTGCCCCCAGCGAATTCCCTCCAGAAGCTCTTTTGTTAGTGACTGAGAGTCGGCTGCGCACATAAAATAACAAGCGTATTCGCCTTCATGGTTTTATCGCTGGCCGCAGCGGCGAGTCTCATGCCTACTGGGTGAAGGCCGATG
>JBAVVA010000086.1:0-10006 GCA_049697055.1 Candidatus Aminicenantales bacterium | reverse complement strand
GAGACGCCTCCAAACTTCTTTAAAATTTATTTACCCTCCCGACCCCCCTAGGGAAATAGGGGGGAGCTCGATGGCGTCTCCGGAAAGGTCGGAGGGGGGTCCCGTCCTTAGGACGGGGGGAACCGACGGGACAATCGGCTCCACGAGGCTTGCCGCGGGGAGCCGATCGTCGGGGGATCCAAGGGGTTATGCCCCCTTGGGCGCAGCGCGAGGTTCTTGTCCCGCGCGAGAAAGGGAGGCAGCGAGCCGCGGCTCTTTCGCGGCGAGCGTTGGAAGGGGGAAACGCGAAGCGGGTTCCCCCTCCAAGGAGACTGATTTCCCCAGGGGCCCGGGGGGATTCCGGCACCGATACTGAATCATATGAACGGAGATGCTACGCCTTAAGCTTTTCTCCTGGCGACAGTTCTGGTATATATTCCTGCCATGAGAGCGGGATTCCTGATCCTCTTCCTGGGCTATCTCCTGGCCCTGGTCGCGGTCAGCCTTGTCTTCTCGCGCCGGATGAAGGGTTTGGAGGATTTCTTCCTCGCTTCGCGCCGGATCTCCGCTGCCCTTCTCTATTTTACGGTCTGCGCGTCCTGGATCGGGGCCAGCTCCGTCCTGGTGACGACCGACCAAGCGCTCCAATCGGGCGTGAGCGCGTTCTGGCTCATCGGCCTGCCGGCGGTGCTGACCACTTTGATTTTTGCCTTATTCCTGGCCGGGCCGATTTTCCGCTTGCCGGCTCTGACCCTGGCCGACCTGGCCGAAGCCCGCTACGGCCGCCTCGTCCGCCACTTCGTTTCCCTGCTCATTGTCTGGTATATGGTTCTCCTGGCTTCCTCCCAGATGGTGGCCATCGGCAGTTTTTTCCAGATCTTTCTCGGCCGGTCCTACTTGTTCTGTCTGGCTACGGGCACGGCAGTCGTCCTCCTGTATGCCACGCTGGGCGGGTTTTTCACTGTGGCCGTCACGGACAGAGTCCATTTCTTTTTCTTGATATCGGGACTCCTGGCGATATTCTTCTGGCTGCTGGGGTCTTCCCCGCCGGCGGCCGTTGCGGGATTGGCCGCCCGGCTGGGAAAACAGGGCTATGGAAATTTTTTCCTCGGCTGGAAGGAGAATTCCCTGGTTGTCCTGTCCTTTGTCTTGGCCTGGCTCATCTCGCCCATCGTCTGGCAGCGGATCCAGGCGGCACGCTCCAGGCGGGCGGCCCGGCAGGGCCTTCTGGCCGCCTCGGCCACGTTCCTGGTTGTCTATGGAATCATCGTTTCCATCGGCATGCTCTTTCTGCCTTTCTACGGCCGTGCCCGGCTGGAGCATCCGCTGCTGGCCGAAGCCATCACCAGCCGGGCGGGGCCCATCCTGGGCGGCCTGATTTTTGTGGCCGTAGCCGCGGCCATCATGTCTACCATGGATACGGCCATAAACACCGGCGCCTTCACCCTGAGCCGCGATATCGTCCAGCGGTTCCTTCCCGGGTCGGCCGGCCGAGGCCAGGTCCTGGTGAGCCGGCTGGCCACCCTCCTGGTGGGCGGGCTGGCCTTCCTGGTGGCCACCCGGTTTCAGAGCATCCTCAAAACGCTCGGCCTGGCTTCGGAAATCATGGCCGAAGGGCTCTTTATCCCCGGGATGGCCATGCTGTTTGTAAAAAAAAGAATCCCCCTGGCCGGACTGCTGAGCCTTATTTTGGGCGGCGGCTTTTCCTTTCTCAGTTTCGCTTCGGCCTCTCGTCTCATTCTTCTCAGCCTTCCCGCCTGGCCTTATTCCGTGCCCTGGGGGGTGGGCCTGAGCCTGGCCGGCTACCTGATCGGCGCGGCTATTCATTCGGTTAGGAATGCTAACTGGACTCGCTAGACTCGCTAGGGATCAAAGCAGCCTGATGAAGCTTGACCGGCAGGCCGGCGTTTACTGAGCGAAGCTGTTTGGGCTATGATGGCCCCGATGCAACTCCCCGAACGGCTCAGAAAGGCACTCATCGGGCTGGCGGGCAAGCCACTGTTCTGGCTGTGGTTCAAGCTCTGCCGCTGGACGGTCGTCGGCCGGGAAGAGTATGAAGCTCTCCGCCGAGCCGGGAAGCCGGTCGTCCTCATCGTCTGGCACAGCCGGATCTTCATCGTCCCCTATTTCTTCCGCCGGAGGGGAATCATGCCCCTGGTCAGCCCCAGCCGGGACGGTGAAATCCCGGCCCAGATCATGAACCGCTGGGGCTACAAGGTCCTGCGCGGGTCGAGCTCCCATTCTATGGTTAGAGCCTGGAACGTCATGGTCCGGGAGCTGCGTGAAGGAGGCGAGGTTCTCATCGTCCCCGACGGCCCGCGCGGCCCGAACCGCATCCTGAAAGAAGGCTGCCTGAAGCTGGCCCAGCAAACCGGCGCTTATATTGTTCCCTTTACTTTTTCGGCGTCAGGCAAGAAATTCCTCCGGAGCTGGGACCGGTTTCTGATGTTTCCGCCCTTCAGTCGGGTGACGGCCGTGTTCGGCAAGCCCTCCACCGTGAAGTCAAAGCTGTCCGCGGAAGAACTGGAAAGGTTGCGCAGGCAGGCCGAAGAGCTCTTGAACAGCCTGGACGGTCGGGCCGAAGCGGTGTTGGGCCGGAATCGATCCGCTTAGCGCGGAGAGTATAGGAAATCAATGATTCTGAATTGTCGAGGCCTGCTAAAAATGGACCTTAAAAAATTTGTATTGTTTTTCGTTGTGTTTTGAGCTAAGGGCCATTTCCCTGACGGAACATTCCATACTCAAGATCTCCTTGGCCAAATTCTCGGAAATCACATACACGTTCGACATGAGTTTGTTCATGGCCGGCTCGTCCCTGAGGAAGTTTTCAAAAGGCGGAAAAGTCGCCGGGCGGGATGTCGCGGCGGCGAGAAAATAACCCCACAGTCTACGGTCTCTTTTGATCTTCCAGTAGGACTGGATGTAGAATTCTTGGAGCAGATTTTTCCCCGGGTAGTGGATGATTTGAATGATGTGTTTGTTTTCAAAATCAACCAACATTTTATAGAACACGTACTGGATGGAGTTATAGTCGTCGGGATTGATGATGAGGGAATAAGGAGGGATGTTCTCGAACAGGGCGTTCAGCATTTCATCGCTGTCTCGGTCATGGCTCCTGTCGGCTTTTGGAAAATTGGATACGGCCAGGCTGACCAGAAAAACCAGGATGAGGATATGGCCGGCCGCCCGGAGATACGGCTTTCTCCCGAGCGCCTGGAACATCCAGGCGACTCCCAGGCTGATCAATACCGCGAAGAGCAGGAAGATGGGGATAAAAAAGCAGATCAGGTCGGGGATATCGAGGTTCAGAACATAAAACGCTTCTCCGGCCAGGGCTAGGAATATAAGAAAAAATACTTTTTTGTTCTTTAGGAATACATAGACCAGGCCCACTATCCCGATCACGACCAAATAGAGGGAGCATTCCTCGATCAGGTTGCGTAAAAATAGGGGGATCCGGTCGCTCAAAACCTGTTTGAAAGAGAAGGTGAACATCTGGTCCTGGAAGCGCTGGGCGGTAACGACGTTGATCAAGGCCTTGAGAGTGGAGACGTCCTGTTCGAGATAGGGCGCCCCTTGTCGGCCCCGGATCCAGAGAAAAGCATATTGCCCCATTCCCAGCAGGACGCTCCCTAGGGCCAGGCCAATGGTCTTCGGTTTCCACAGGGCCTTGGCTTCCACGGTCAGGATGAAGACAAGGAGAGCGGGGAATACTGTGATCATGGTCAAGTGGTTGCCGAAGCTCAAGGCATAGCTGAGGAAGAAAAGATAGAGATAGAAGTCTTTTCGCCTGTCCTGCCATTTTGCTAAAAGGAAGAGGACAAGAGCCAGGAAAAAAATGTTGAGGGTGTACACTTCGGCGATGACCGCTTGGGACCAAAATGTCTGAGAAAAGGCCAAGAAGAGAGCCGCATAGAACGCCGCGGTTTCGTGCTTGGATATCGAACGGGCGAGATGAAAGAAGAGAACCAGAGCCAGGACGGCAAAGAAGGCCGACATCAGGTTGGCCCGGTAGGCGACCGAGCCGACCGGAATACGGATGAAGAGGCTGTTGAGCATGACGTATAAGGGATAGCCCGGCGAATGTGGGACCCCCAGGACTTTGCCGATAAATTGGAATTTGGCCGTATCCCCCGTTCCCGCCATCCCCGGCAGGAGAGTGGCGGTGTAAAGAACAGAGGCCGTCAGGACGAGAATGACCGTCAGGTTTCGAGCCTTATGTCGGTTGAAAACCCGGAAGAGGGTAAGGAGTTTTTCCTTAAGCTGCCCTCTGAAATGCCGGGCTACCGGTACCCAGGAGATCGCCACCCCGGCCAGGACGAGAAAGGCCAGGAATTGAGTTTCGATATAAATTTTGAGATCCGATAGGAAATACACGGGCAGGGGCAAAACGATCAGCCCCAAGAGCAGCCAACGGAGGGATTCAAGCCAGCGGCTTCTCCGTAGGAGGGCCAATCGGCCCAGGCCCGCGGTGCCGGCCCCGGCCAGGGTCAACAGGAAAAAGAGGCCGGCCCAAGCCGGGTTCAGAGGCGAGTCTTTGATCGTTCGGAGGCCACCATACCGATTATTTTTCAGGGCTAGGACAATGGACAGAAAGCCTTTCGAATAGCCGTAGACATTTTTGATTCTCAACCTTCTCAGTGTCCATTCCCTCTGGGACAATATCGATAGTTGATTGTTGCCCTGATGCAAAAAGGAATAGGGGAAGGTCACCAAACAACCTTTTTTTGGTGAAGTGACAAGGAAGGAAGGCCGGCCGTTGATGGTACAGAGCAATGTCCTTTGGGACTCGACCTTGTGGCCCAGGTCCAATTCCAGAACAGCCTGGCCGTCCTCTCCAGTCTTATCCCAGTCGAAGTCTTTCCGGACCTCAACGATCTTGTGGCGGGGATCCCCTTTGAATAGAAAGGTTTTTCGCGGAAACTGAAGGAAGGAGAATTCTGAAAAGATGGCTGTGGCGCACAGGGCAAAGGTCAGGGCGAAAACTAGGTCGAGGACCCTGGTTTTTGGTTTTTGCATCTCCCTTCGATTTTGGCCACGGTCGGTTTCCCGCGGCGGTTTCAGTCATTATTGTACGGGGCGAGCCGTTCGTCAAGGCATTTTTGCCCCCGGACCTAAGTTGAGGCCTGGAGTTTGTTTTTTCGCGCAACCGCCAGCGTCGGAACGTTCACAAACAAGGCCAGAAAACAGGGCCAGGGGATAAGGCAACTCCCGAGCCCAGCTCTTCTTGACTTTGCCCAGAAAAAACGGTACACGGTAGAGGTTGAGAGCATCCTTCAGGGAGGGACAAATGAAACAACCGACGATCCTTGGCGCGGTGACTATCGCCGCTGTCCTGTGTTTGTCCGTTCCGGCCTTCTGTCAGACGGCCCAGGATTATATGGTCAAGGGCGACGAGTTCTACATTCAGTTCAACGACCAGGAGGCTTTGGCCCAATACCTTCAAGCGCTCAAGCTGGAGCCGGCCAACTATGAAGCCCTGTGGAAGACAGCCCGGGCCTACGTTGACCTCGGCGATCTTTTGGACCCCTCACTCAAAGACCTCCGGGCCAAGCAGATGGCCACCTACCAGTCGGGCGAGGACTATGCCCGCAAGGCCGTCAAGGCCAACGCCAACGACAGCTGGGGCTACTTCGACCTCGCGGCGGCCATGGGCAAGCGGCTGCTGCTCCTGGGCAAAGGGGAACAGGTCAAGATGTCCAAGGAAGTCAGGGGCTATATCGACAAGGCCATCGCCCTCGACCCCAAGAACGATTTGGCCTACCATGCCCTGGGCCGCTGGCACCGCCGCATGGCGGAGATCGGCGGCCTCAAGCGGCTGCTGGGAGGAATTCTCTACGGCGGAATCCCCAAGGGCACCTTTGAGGAATCGGAGAAATTCCTCCGCAAGGCCATCGAGCTCAAGCCCACCTACGGCAATCACCATCTGGAGCTGGGCCGGACCCTGCTGGCTCTGAAAAAATATAAGGAGGCCGCCCAGGAGTTCCAGGCTTGTATCGACGCGCCCGTCATCACTTCCAAGTGCCACCTGTATAAGAAGGAAGCGGAGAAGGAGCTGGCCGACGTCAGCAAAAAATTAAAATAATAATAGAATGCGAGCACTGTCCTCCTGCTTGACGGCGGCGACAGTCCTATTCCTCACCGTTTTCCCGGCAACACCCGAATACTCGATTGAAGCCATCCGCTACGGGACTATACGGCAATTCCCCGTTTCCGGGCTTGTGCTGGGAGCGCCGGGCGACGAGAAATTGGACATTGCCCTGATGTTCTGGCTTATTCGGGGCCAGGGCCGAAATATTCTTGTGGATACCGGTTTTCACCGGGAAAAGTGGTTCAAGATTTTCAATATCACCGATTTCATCAGGCCCGACGAAGCTGTCCGTCAAGCCGGCCTCGACCCCGCCCAAATCAGCGACATTATCCTGACCCATGCTCACTGGGACCACCTGGGCGGCATCGATCTCTTTCCCCAGGCGCGGCTATGGATCCAAAAAGAAGAGTTTGCTTACTACACGGGACCGGCCTGGCAAGAAGGCGGCAAAAGCGGCGGAATTGATCCCGAGGATCTTGTCCTTCTTCTTCTGCGGAACACGCAGGGAAAGTTGAAGCTGATCGACGGGGATAATCGGGAAATCATTCCGGGCATCCGCGTTTTCACCGGAGCGCGGCACACGGCCGCCTCGCAATACGTCCGTATCCAGGGGAACCCGGTTTTTGTGCTCGCCTCCGATAATTGCTATCTGTACCGGAATCTTGAAACCCGGACGGCGATTCCGACATTCGAGGCTGCCGACCGCGACAGCAACCTCAAAGCTCTTGACCGGATGGCAGTTCTGGCGGGGGCGCCTGAGCGGGTCGTCCCCGGCCATGACCCGCTCGTGTTCAGCCGTTTTCCCACGAAGGGCCGCCTGGCCAAGATCAAATAGAATCGGATTATTTGGAGTATTGCATGGCCGCCAGGGCGTTGACGATGCCCCAGCCGTAATCATTGTCCGGGGTCGTGCTGCGGCTGGCGGTGGCCAGCAGGGCTTCCCGAATATCATCCGGCGTCCAGTCGGGGTGGGCTTCCAATAATAGCGCGACCACGCCCGCCACCAAGGGGGTGGCAAATGAAGTGCCCGAACCCGGGCCGTACTTTGGAGACCCGTCCCCATTGAGGCCGGCTATCCAGGTGCTGACGCCCAGGGCACAGACCTCGGGCTTGATCCGGCCGTCGTAGGTCGGGCCGGGCGAGCTGAAAGAAGCGATGCGGCCGTCGGTGTTCACCGCGCCCACAGCGATGACCTTGAACCCGTCAGCCGGCGCGATGATGTGGCCCCAAGGCGCGTTCCGCTCGTTGCCCGCGGCGTTGACCACCACCACTCCCAGGTCAGCGGCCCGGTTGGCGGCCCGGGTGGTCACGGCCGTCCGGCCGTCCATGTCCTTGAAGGTGTACCAGTCCGTATAGCCCAGGGATGAGGAGACGACATCGGCGCCCAGAGATTCCGCCCATTCGATGCCGGCCGCCCAGTAGTCTTCCTCGATCGGCCGCTCGAACCTGTCGGTTTCGGTCTTGCCCAGGATGAACTCCGCCCGGAAGGCCGGCCCGATGAGCTGGCCCGGCATGAAGCCGGCCAGGGCCGACCAGGTGCCGGTGCCGTGAGAGTCGGAATAATCCTGAGAGTCGTTGAGGTTCTGCTGGACATCTCCGTCGCCGTTGACGAAATCCCATTCGGCCAGGAGGCGCGCCGCTTTGAAGACGGGGTGGGATTTGTGGAAACCGACATCCAGCAGGCAGACCAGGACTCCTTGGCCGGTGTAGCCCATCAGGTGAAGGGAGGGGACATTCATCTGCTCAAGCTGGGTTCGGGATGGGCCGTAGATGTGGTTGAAAAAGCTATCAGTGGAAGGGGAAGGCTGCTCGAATTGGGGCTGCCCCTCCTCGCTTCTTTGGAAAGAGGCCACCGGCTCGAGCCGGCGGACAAAGCCGAGCGAACCCAGAGCTTCGACCTCCTCCCGGCCGGCCTCGACGCTAAGAGCGTTGAGCCAGCGCGATACGGTCCTCACCCGGGGGACCATGGCTCGGATGCGCTCGGCGTAGGCGGGGAAGACGGCGATGTCTTCGAAGTCCACCATCTCTTGGCCGGGCCGGGCCTTGGCCCTCCGATGGAGACAGCGTTCTCTCATGCTCTGTGCCCTCTCCTGCAGAATCTTGTTCTTAAGCCCTGGAGAATCAGGTTCAAATCCTTTATCGGTGAGATAGACCCACACCGGCCGCGTTTCGCCGGACGGGAGGGAAGCCAGCTCCATGGCCAATGCCGGCGAGAGCTTGCCCGCGGGGCTCTGAGCGGCCGGCGGCGCCGACTGGACGGCCAGCATGAGCAAAAGGATCAGGCCCGGATAATAAATTCGTCTGTTCATTTTAAATCCTCGGGGAAGCTAGGCTAAGAATTCCGGCGGCGTCTGCCGCAGCCGCACGATGTCGGTGACCCTGTCCTTTACATCGAAGCGGCTGGGGCAAGCCACCCGGCAGGTCCCGCACTCCCGGCAAGGCTCCGCAGGCAGGTCGAGCAAAGCCAGCAGGTCAAAGGCCGCTCCCAAGTTCCGATAGCCGTAAGCGTACATATAGCTGCGCATGAGGGAAGGCAGGGGAAGGCCGGCTGGACATTGGGGCAGGCATTGCCCGCACTGCCGGCAGTACAGGCCGCCTGTCTTGACCTCCAGGCGCAGGTCCTTCCATTCCTGAGGGGAGAGGGTCAAATCATCCATGATCGAAAGGTCCGTCTGCAGATGGTCGAAGGTGGTCATGCCGGGGATGATGGTGGTGATATGAGGATTGCGGAGGACCCATTTAAGGGCGGCCTTAGCGTTGATCGGGTCGGTCTTGTCCTTGTCCCAATAGACCCCGGCCAAGGGCTTCATGGCGATGAGGCCCAGGCCGGCCCCGGCCGCCTGGGCGATGGCCTTGTCTACCGTTTCCAGGTTCTGTTCCCGGAAATTGTAGCCGGTGAGGACCACATCGTAGAACTTGCTGTCCACGGCGGCCTGGATGGTCTCCGCCTGGTTGCCGTGGGTGGAGATGCCGACGAAGCGGGTCTTGCCGCTCGACTTGGCCGTCTCCAAAGCCTTGAGCAGCGGCTCGAACAGCACCGAGTCGCGGTGCAAGACGTTGTGCAAGTAGAGAATGTCCACCTGGTCCAGGCCCAATCGTTTAAGGCTGAGGTCGAACATTTGAAGAAAGGTTTCGCCCTTGGTCTCGGCCGAGAACAAACCGGTCTTCGGGTCGCGCGGCGTTCCGGGGACCTTGGTGGCGATGACATATGAATCCCGGGGCCGATCCTTGATGACTCGGCCGATCATTTCCTCGTTGCGGCCCCGCTGGTACCCGTGGGCCGTGTCCAGGTGGATGATGCCCGCCTCCAGGGCGGCTCGCACCAAATTCTCGTTGTCGGCGTTCATAAGGCCCATGGACACCACGGGCAGCCGCAGGCCCGTCCGGCCCAGGGTCCGGGTGATGAATTTGCCTTTCTTTTCCTGCTGCGGGGGGGTGGTCAGGCCGGAAGCCGCCGATGCAGACAGCGCTCCGAGCCCGGCCGCTCCCAGAAGGCCTTTCTTGATAAACGACCTCCGTCCCAAATTGGATTCAGCTCTGCGCATCTCTATTCTCCTGATACAAAATGGGGATTATTATAGATTAAAACGGATGCTTAGGGTATTTAAATCTCAGGCCCTTATTATTCTTCTTCGGAAAAGACCTGGGCGGTAAAAACCTCGATGGTCGCGCCCTTCTTCCACTCGTCCTCATCCAAGCCGGCCTTGAGGCAGCCGTGCCGCAGAAAGGTCTCCCGGTCCCAGCCGTACTCGCCCGGGACCTGGGGGAGAAGGAGCCCCTTCGAGGCCCCTTTGGAAATGACCAGGCCGTGCCGGCCGACCTCGATTTTGTTCGGGTCCTTGATCTCCTGGGGCAGGCTGAGGACCGATATTTCGATTTGGGTGCGGGGCAGTTCCGCCTTTTGCAGCGACCTGAAGCGGTAGTCCTGGGTGGCGG
>JBAVVA010000085.1:0-11610 GCA_049697055.1 Candidatus Aminicenantales bacterium | reverse complement strand
CTCCACTTTACCGGCCGGACCATCCGAGAGCAGGAAGCCAGCCTGGCCGAGCGGCATCGAGGCCACCCCCACGGCCGGCCGGGGAGGGGACGATGATTCACTGGACGGCGGTGGCGGTCATGTGGCTGCGGGAGATGAAGCGGTTTTTGCGGGCCCGCTCGCGCATCGTCGGCGCGCTGGCCATGCCCCTTTTTTTTCTGGCCTTCATGGGGCTGGGCTTAAACCGCATGGCAGTCCCGGGCCTGGCCGGCGGGGCGGCCGGCGGCGCGGCCGCCGGCACGCACAGCCTGAGCTACCTGCGCTTCCTGGTGCCGGGCATCATCGGCATGAGCATGCTCTTCACCTCGACCTTCGCCGGGTTGTCCGTGCTGTGGGACCGCGAATTCGGCTTCCTCAAGGAGATCATGGTCGCCCCGGTCAGCCGGGTTTCTCTGGTGCTGGGACGGATCGCCGGCGGAACGACCACCACTCTGATTCAGGGCCTGCTGTTGCTCAGCGTGTCTATCGTCCTCGGGTTTCGGCCGGGATCCTGGGCCGGCCTCGTCCCGGCTGTTCTTTTCATGTTTTTCATCGCCGTGACCTTCATCGGGTTGGGTCTTGTTTTTGCTTCCAACATGAAGGACATGCAGGGCTTCTCCATCATCATGAACTTCATCATGTTCCCCCTCTTGTTCCTGTCCGGAGCGCTCTACCCGATGAAGAACCTTCCGGTCTGGCTGAGGCCCCTGAGCTATGCCGACCCGCTGACCTACGGCATCGACGGCATGCGGGCGACGCTGCTGGGCGTGTCCATGTTTTCCGCGGCTTTAAACCTAGCGGTGCTGGCCGGGTTCTCGCTCCTCATGGTCGTCCTGGGCGCTTATTTCTTCGAACACAGCGAAAGCGTTTAATGTTTGAGATACCCGGTCTGGAAAAGGGAAGAGAAAAAATGAATGTCCGGAGGCGAAGATTTTTTTTGCCTTTCTTCGCGCTTCTTGTGGCGCTGGCTGTCTTCGCCGCGGGCGGACTCGGCCGGGCAAACCGAGCTCGGGTTCGGCCGGGCCTGGAAGTTTTCCTTGATAAGTATTTGCACTTGGTCAAGGGCAAAAAGGTCGGGCTTCTCACTAATCCTTCGGGCGTTGATGCCAACCTGAAAAGCGACGTCGAGGCTCTAGCCCGTCAGGCCGGGGTGAACCTCGTGGCTCTTTACGGCCCGGAGCACGGCCATGGCGGTCAGGCGCAGGCCGGTGAATCCGTTTCCTATTACATGGACCGCCAATTCAATATTCCGGTTTTCAGCCTCTATGGCCAGGCCAGGAAAAGTCCTGCGGGCGGGCAGAAAAGTCTCGACGAAAAGATGCGCTCCTTTGATACGAAAAGCGAGGGAAAGATTCCGGAAGGCGATATGCTGCGGAAAATCGACGTCATGATTTATGATATCCAAGACGTGGGGACTCGGGTTTATACTTACATTTCCAGTATGGCCTACGCCATGCAGTCCTGCGCCGAACTCGGAGTGGAATTCATCGTTCTGGACCGGCCCAACCCCATCACCGGCTCGATTATGGAAGGACCAGTCCTTGACTATCCGCGGTATTCCTTCTTTGTCGGCTTGTATCCTATTCCCCTGAGACACGGGATGACGGCCGGAGAACTGGCCAAGCTCTTCAACGACCGCTTTCTCCAGAAAAAAGTGGCCTTGACCGTTATCCCCATGGAAGGGTGGAGGAGGGAGATGTGGTACGACCAAAGCAACCTGCCCTGGGTTCTCCCTTCGCCCAACATGCCCACCCTGGAAACCGCCACTGTTTATCCCGGTCAGGTTTTTCTGGAGGGGACCAACATCTCGGAGGGACGGGGGACGACCAAGCCCTTTGAACTCTTCGGGGCGCCTTGGATCGATGGATATGAGCTGACCAAGAAGCTCAATGAATTTGGCCTTCCGGGAGTTCAATTCCGAGAAGCCTGGTTTACGCCCACCTTTTCCAAGTTTCAAGGGGAGGCCTGCCGCGGAGCCCAGGTCCACGTCACTGACCGCTCTGTCTTCCGGCCCTTGGCCATGACGCTGCATATCATCAAGACAGTTCTTGAATCATATCCGGACAAGTTTCAGTTCCAGGAAGATTACTTCGATAAAATCATGGGAACGGACAAGGTCCGAAAGGCTTTGCTCAAGGGAGAGTCCGTCCGGGACATCATCCGCGGTTTTGAAAAGGGCTTGGAGGAATTCGGAGCCCTGCGCCGGCCGTATCTGCTCTATTAAGGCCGGTCGGCTCATATTGACAGGCCGCCAGATGGATGATAAATTCGCCCTAGAGTGTGACGTGGGCACCGCAAAATCCATTCGGCTTGGCGCCTGATCCTTCCTGACGGTATAGAATTCGGAACCGTTTCGGAGCGATTCCGGGAAGGAGACGCGCTTCACGAGGCGCGCTAACCCCGAGCGGCGGGCCGGTCAGGCAAATCAGGCCGGAAAGCGAGAGATGGCCTTGACCAAACGGTTTTTCCGGCTGGACCCCAATAGCAAGGACATCACCGTCGTCTTTCGCTGGCTGGTGATCCTGGTGCTTTTGTGCTTCTTGTTCTTTAGCCCTGAGAAATATTCCGCTCAAAAGTTCAGCCTGTTGATGGGGCTGATCATGGCCTACGCCTTGTCGAACGCCGGGCTGTCCTTTCTCAGCGATAAAGCCTTCGAGAAATACAAGCTCAACCGCCTCATCCTCTTCGTGGATATCTTCCTCATCTCGGCCATCATATATTTCATTAAGGGGTTCGAGACCGACCTCTACCTCGTCTATTTCCTGATCATTTTCGTGGCGGCCATGCAAGGCGGAGGCTTCCGCCGCAGTTGGGTCATCGGCTTGGTGACGGCAGTCCTGTACATGGGCCTCTACCTCAGGAACAATTCCTTCGATTCGCTGATGAGCTCCTACATCCTGCTCCGCATTCCCTTTTTTTTCCTGGTGGCCGTCTTCAGCGCTTATCACAGCGAGCAGCTCAGGAAGGAGACCAGCCGGCGAAAGGAGGCGGAAGAGAAGTCCTTGCAAGTCCTCCAGCAATACAAAACCTTGGTCGATACCATCCCGGATATCATTTTTGAAATCGACCAGCACGGGAGATTCACCTTCCTCAGTGAAGCCGTCCGGTTGGCCGGATACAAACCCGAAGCCTTGCTGGGCAAGCATTTCAGCGAAATCATCCACGCCGATGACCTATCGAAGGTAAGCCGCATAACGGTGCTGGAGCTTTACAAGGGCAAAATAACGGGTGACCGGGGCGCCCCCAAGCTGTTCGATGAGAGGCGGACCGGCCTCCGGATGACCAGAAGCTTGGTCCTTGAGCTAATGCCGGGGCCGGCGGCCGGCAGCCGGGAACCTTTCATTTATGTGGAGATGCATTCCTCCGGGAAATGGGGAATCGATGAGGCCACCGGCCAGAAAGCTCTGCTGGGGAGCATCGGGATCATTCGCGACGTTACGGAGAGCACCCGCAACAAGAAGGCCATCGAGCAGAAGAACATAGAGCTCGAACAGATCAACCTGAACCTGGCGGCCCGTGAGAAAGAGCTGGAACGGATGCTGGGGGAAGTGCAAAGGTCGCATGAAGAGCTGAAGAAGGCCCAGGCCCAGCTCCTTCAATCGGAAAAACTGGCCTCCATCGGACAGTTGGCGGCGGGTATCGCTCACGAAGTCAATAATCCCCTGGGCTTCCTCAGCAGCAACATTATCGTCTTGGGGAGATATTTAGAAAATTTTAAATCCCTGCTTGCGCCTATCCAGGACCTCCAGGCGGCGGTGGGCCGGCAAGACGAGGGACAGGTTTCCGAGGAGGCCCACAGGCTCTCCCGGCTGAGCGATTCAATGGACATTTCCTACTTCTTGGAGGATGCCGACCGGCTTGTCCAGGGCACGGTAACCGGGGTGGACCGCATAAAGAAGATCATGACCGAGTTGAAAACTTTCTCCCGCAAGGATGAAGGGGCGCGCCAGTCCGTCAACCTCAACGACGTGGTCGAGGGCGTGCTCAGCATCGCCTGGAACGAGATGAAATACAAGGCTGAGCTGAAGAAAGAGTACGGCCAGGTGCCAACGGTCAAATGCAACCCGCAACAGATCGGCCAGGTCATTCTCAACTTGTTGTTGAATGCCGTCCAGGCCCTGGAGGGCCAGGGCGTGATTACCGTGCGGACCTTTCCTCGAGACGGGGGAGTGTGCCTGCAGGTCAGCGATACGGGCAAAGGCATTCCGCCGGAATTGCTGGACAATATCTTTGAGCCTTTCTTCACCACCAAAGAAATAGGGAAAGGAACTGGTCTGGGGTTGAGCATCAGTTCCGATATCGTCCAAAAACACAAGGGCAAGATCGAGGTGGCCAGCCAAGAGCATCAAGGGACGACCTTCACGGTCTGGCTGCCCCTGGAAGTCCAAGGAGGTTCGCCATGAATCGCTATAAGATTTTGATCATCGATGATGAAGAGGAAATCCTGCAGGCCCTGTCCAGGCTTCTGCGGAACCCGGCCTATGAGATCCATTGCGCTCACAACGCCAGGGAGGCCTTGGCTCAGGCCGATCAGTTCGGCCTGGACCTGGTGCTGTGCGACTACATGCTGGACAAGGCCATGAACGGCGTGGAGTTGCTGCAGCAGCTGGTCAAAAACAGGGGGGATGTCATTACTATTCTCATGACCGGCTACGTGGATATCAAAATTGCCATGGAAGCGATCAACACCCTGGGGGTCTACAAATTTATCCTGAAGCCGTGGGACAACGACGACCTCCTGGTGACCATCCGCCGGGCGCTGGAACAACGGGGCTTGATCTTGGAGAACAGGCGCCTCCTGGACGAATTGAAAAAGCGCGAAAATCTCATCGACCGGCTAGAACAGGAGCATCCCGGGATCACCCGTGTCGTCCGAGACAAGGACGGACGGATCGTTCTGGAATAGCCATGGCCGCCGCGCCTAAAGAGCCGATGGGCCGAAACGACACTTGAAAAAAGCGATCAAGGTTCTGGCCGCGGAAGACAATATCGTCTCCCGCCGCATTCTGGAAAACTTGATCCCCCAGTGGGGCTTCGACCTCGTTTCCGTGGCCGACGGACGGCAGGCCTGGGAAAAGTGGTCGGCGGACAGAGCCATCCAGATGGCCGTCCTGGATTGGATGATGCCCGAGCTGGACGGCTTGGATGTGTGCCGGATGATCCGCCAGGCGGAAAAGCCGCCGCGGATGACGTACATCATCATCCTCACCGCCCGCGGCCGCCTGGAGGACGTCGTCCAAGGCTTGAGCGCGGGGGCCAATGATTACATCACCAAGCCCTTCGACAACGAAGAATTCCGCTCGCGCCTCGATATCGGACGCCGCATGACGGAGCTCCAATCCGCCCTGGCCGACCGGGTCCAGGAATTGGAAAGCGCGCTGGCCGAGATCCAAACCTTGCAGGGGCTCATCCCCATCTGCATGCATTGCCATAAAATCCGGGATGAAAAGGAAGTGTGGACGCGCATGGAAGAATATGTCTCCCAGCGTTCGGGAGCCAAATTCAGCCACGGCATCTGCCCGGATTGCCTGAAAAAATATTATCCGGAAACCAAAAAATAGGCCGGGGCCGGCCGGGCCTGTTCAGCGAGCCCTCAGACGGGGCAGGAAACGCGGGACTCGGGCCATGTACGGACGATAGTCCGGCAATCGTTGAAGGAGATCAAATTCCTCGAACCTGGTCTGAATAAAAACCCAAACGATCCCTACAGCGCAGGCCAGGGTGACCGCCCGGGTCGGCCTGAGAAGAAATAGGCCGACGAGCTCGAGAAACATGCCGGAATGAATGGGATGGCGTACCCGGGCATAGAGCCCCTCCTGGACCAAGGAGTCGCGGGCCGAGGGCTTGGCCGCGCGCGCTCGAATGGCCAGGAGGGCGGCTCCGATAATCAGGCCTCCTCCCGCTAGAAAGATCCAGCCCAAAACTTGGGTCAGGGGCCGGGGCGGCCAGAGCCAGGACGATGGCGTCCCGAAGGCGAGAGCATAGCCCAAAGCCCAGACCGGGATGCCGAGGATATTCCTCAGGATGAAGGTGGCCAAAGAACCGCGCTGCTCACCCCACCGCCTCGAAAAAGTCGCGGTAAAGGCGCTGGCCAGGTTGAAGATGAAGCCGAGCAACAAGGGCAGAAGATAAATACCCATGACAGCCTCAACAGGCCACAATTATCCTAGGGCTAATAACTGTTTATTGCAATTCTTATCATGTTTTTCTTAAAATGATAGCCCCCGTCCAATGAGGCGGGTCGTAGTGTCTTCCTCAGGAGCCGGAGTCATGGCCGACAAGAACGCCTCTTTTGCCCTGTCCAACCCGCTGGCCGTGCTGCTGGACAAAGATCCCCGGGATTTCCAGCGGTCGGATTTCCTCAAAGTCATCCGCGGCCAGAACATCGAACGCATCACCTTCCACTACACGGCCCTGGACGGCAAAATCAAGGAATTGAAATTGCCCGTGGCCGACAGCGAGCAGGCCGAGAGCATCCTGGCCGAGGGCGAGCGGGTGGACGGCTCTTCGCTGTTCAAAGGCATGGTGGATATGGGGCTCTCCGACCTGTACGTGGTGCCGGTTTACCGGACCGCTTTCCTCAGCCCCTTCGACCCGGGCAGCCTGGATTTCATTTGCCGCTACTTGACCAAAGACGGCCAGCCGGCGCCTTACGCCCTGGACAACATCCTGGCCCGGGCGGCCGATCTGTTCCGCCGGAACACCGGCCTGGATATTTACGCCCTGGGCGAGCTGGAATTTTTTCTGCTCAGCGACACAGCCCCGAACTTCTATCCCGCTCCCAAGCAGATGGGCTACCACAGCTCCGGGCCCTTCCTCAAGAGCGGCCAGCTCCTGAACGAAATGGTCCATCACATCACTCAGATCACCGGGGCGGTCAAGTACGCCCACAGCGAAGTGGGTTTCGTGGAGAGCGTCCGCAGCGACCTGGAGGAGATCAGGGGCAAGCGGGCCGAGCAGCTGGAAGTGGAGTTCCTGCCCCGGCCGGTGGAAGAAATGGCCGACGACCTGGTCCTGGGCCGCTGGCTCATCCGCAACATCGCCTATCGAAACGGCTGCGTGGCCACCTTCAGCCCCAAGATCGAAGAAGGCATCGCCGGCAACGGTCTGCATTTCCACATCGAGCTCCTGGGCCAAGGACGGAACGTCATGACCGGGCCGGACGGTAAGCTCAGCCCGGAGGCCCGCCGCCTCATCGGCGGGCTGTGCCACTATGCCGACTCGCTGACGGCTTTCGGCAACACTTGCTCCTCGGCCTACCTGCGCCTCGTTCCCAATCAGGAGGCGCCCACGCGCATCTGCTGGAGCGACTTCAACCGGAGCGCCATGATCCGGGTGCCCCTGGGCTGGGCCAACCTCCCCGACCTAGCCCCCCGCGTCAACCCCGGCCAGAAAACGGAGTTCCACGATCAGCGCGGCCGGCAGACGGTCGAGCTGCGCAGCCCGGACGGTTCGGCCCTCATCCACTTGCTCCTGGCCGGCATCGTCATGTCAACCGACTGGGCTTTCAAGGAAGACCGTTCCCTGTTCAAGGACAACGGACCGTTGGAGCTGGCCGAAAGGCTCTATGTCAAGGGAAATATCTTCACCGACCAGGAACTCCTGGCTCGGCTGCCGGTCCTGCCCACCAGCTGCGTCGCCTCCGGCCGGCTTCTGCTCCAGAAGCGCGAGCTCTACGAGCGCGACGGCGTATTCCCGGCCAGCATCATCGACTATGTGGCCGGCCTGCTGGCCAAGGAGAATGATGAGTTCATGAACCAGAGGCTGGCCGACCTGCCGGCCGACGACCGGCTGCTCGAGACGCGCCGGATCATGCACAAGGACCTCCACCGGCACTGAGCGGGGGAGAGGATCCGGCGGCCGAGGTCGGAGCGCAGCTCGTCTGAATCCCCGACAGCCTCGAGACTGGCATACCGGCCTCGGCCCTGATAAATCACAGGCCTGTCTGACCCAGTCTTGGATATGAGCCTGACCTCTACGGCCGAATCCATGGTCTCGGTTAGGCATCCCTCCATCGCTCCCGGGACCGGGGAAGCCAAGCGAGCGCCCTCGATGCTGGCCGTTATTGATTTTTACGGGAACCCATGTCCTCTACGGGCAGCCAAACCGCCATCTCGCCCTGTCCGCGGTGGGCCCAGGCATAGTAGGGGACGGCTGTCAGGTCCTGAGCGGAGCGGAGGACTTTTTTGCCGTCCTTGGACATGCGCATCGCCGTAGCCCGGCCTTTGAGCACGACGATGCCGCCGAGCAGGTCGTCCCTTTTCTGGGGTTCAAGCGCCTCGCCGGCCGGCAGGGCCAGGTTGGACACCTGGCCCAGGTTGTCCATTGCTTCTAGGCAATAGACCATCGGCCCGCGCTCGAAAGCGACACGGCCCAGGTCATCCCTGACCAGCAAATGGGCCTTGACCCGGCGCGCGGGCATGGGCAGCTCCACCTCGATTAAGTCGCCCTTGGCCCACAGGCGGGCCATCTTGACGAAGCCCTTATCCAGGTCCAACGGGATCGGCCGGCCGTTTAGTTTTAGGGAGGCCGTGGGCTTGAGGCCGTCCTCGTATCTGTAGAGGTCGCTGGGCACGGGTTCGCTCCTGGCCCAGCCGGGAATGCGCACAGCCACGGTGAAGTTCCTGGCGGCTTTGGGGTCGATGAAGATCCGGACCGTTCCGGCCCAAGGATAATCCGTGCTTTGGCGGACCTGGACGTCCAAGCCCCCGCCGATTTTCAGGCTCGCGCTGCAGTCGGCGAACAGGTTGATGTAAAGGACATTGTCGGCCACGGCATAGATGTAGCCGGGCAGGGAGGGGATAAAGCGGGAGATGTTGGAAGGACAGCAGGCGCAGGCGAACCAGGGGCTCCTCTTCTGTTCGCCGCTGGAGGCCAGGGGGTTGGAATAAAAGAACTGGTCGCCGCTGAGCCCGACGCCCGACAGGATGCCGTTATAGAGCAGGCGCTCCAGGATATCGAGATACTTGGCCTCACCGCTCAACAGGAACATCCGGTAGTTCCATAGGGCCGAGGCGATCGAGGCACAGGTCTCGCAGTAGGCCGTGGCGTTGGGCAGGTCGTAATCGGGGCCGAAGCCTTCGATACCGCCCACTGCGCCGAGGCCGCCGGTCAAGTACATCTTCCGGGAAACGGAGCTCTGCCAGATCTTGTCGAGGGAAGCTTGGTAGGCTTCGTTGCCGGTCAGGGCGGCCACATCCGCCACTCCCGAGTAGAAATAAGCCGCCCGCACGGCGTGGCCCACCGGTTCGGTTTGTTCGGTGATGGGTAGGTGGTCCTGGGCATATTCGCCGAAGGACTCGCGGTCCACGGGCCGGCCGCGCTCGTCGATAAAAAATTTGGCCAGGTCGAGGTATTTGCGCTCGCCGGTCAGACGGGTGAGCTTGACCAGGCCGATCTCGATCTCCTCATGTCCGGGCAGGCCGTGGCGCAGCCCCGGGCCGAAGACGCCGGCCACCAGGTCGGCATTCTTGAGGGCCACCTCGAGCAGGTTCCTCTTCCCGGTGGACTGAAAGTGGGCGGCCGCCGCCTCGTAGAGGTGCCCGGCATTGTACAGCTCATGGCCGTAACGGAGGTTGGACCAGCGCTCCCGGCTGTCCACCCAGATGAGGAAGGGGTTTTCCTGGAAGATGGTCCGGGCCGTATAGAGGTAGCCGTCCGGCTCCTGGGCCGCGGCGATCTTGGAGATGAGCGCGTCGAGAGTGCCGTCGAGCTCGGGGTCGGGATGGGTGTGGAGCGAATAAGCGGCGCCCTCGATGATCTTGTAGACATCCGAATCGTCGAAGGGATATTTAGTGGCGAACTTGCGCTCCCGGGCTGTGCCGGCCAGGACCGCGGCGGCGTTCTCGAAATTGCGGATACGGCCGGTCTCCTGGCACTGCCGGAAGGCGTAAGGAAGGGTCACCCGGCGGTTCGTCTCCAAGCGCGGCGCCCAGAAGCGGTCGGTAAGCTGCACCTCGGTGAAGGGCACGGGCCTTATGGGATAATCGGGCTTCACCGTATCCAGCAGCTCGACTTCATAGACCAGGGTCGTCCCGGGCGATATAACAAAGCGCTTTTCAGCGGGCCGCTGTTTGGCATAAAAGCCGCTGTTTCCGTAGGCCAGCGCCGCGGGGGCAATGAGGATCCTCTTGCCGCCTTTTTTCATGGCGGCCAGGGCCGACTCCAGGGCGGGAGGGAGATGCGTCCGGCCGGGCTTATAGAGGAAAGGCTGGGCCGGGGAGTCGGGCCCGGGCCGCCCTTCCTCGGCGCTGCTGGCGAAGCTCTTGCCGGCCAAAGTCAGTCCGGAATAGCGAACTTTGAGCCAGACCCCTTTTTCCGGATAGGAGCCCTGACCCTCTTGGAGGACGATATATTTCAAACCGGAGGGAGTCGAAACAGCCTTGGGCCAGTTGGCCTTGATGATTCTATCTTCTTGTTTTTGTTTTAGAACATCGGCTTCAGCCTGATGCACCTTGGCGGCTTCGACCATACGCCGGAAGGAAGCCGTGTCGGGCCTGAAGGCGTTGGCCAGAGGGCCTTGCCGCACGATCTCCACGCTTTTTATGAGGTCTCCCTGGACGATGGCCTTCACCACGTCCATCCCCTCCACCACCCGGCCGAAGACCGGGTAATCGCCGTCCAGGTAGGATCGGTCGGCCAGGGTGATATAGAATTGGCTGCTATTAGTGTGGGGGCCGCTGTTGGCCATGCCCAGGACCCCCTCCCGGTCATGGCTCAGGCCGGGAACGATCTCGTTGGGGAAAGTATAGTCCGTTCCCTCCGCGCCCTCCGTGTCCGGGGCTCCGGCCTGGATGACGTGGCCGGCTACGACGCGGTGGAACCGGGAGCCGTTGAAGAAGGGCCGGCCCGGGGGGAATACGCCGTTCTCGATCGTGCCCTCGGCCAGCCCGACAAAATTGGCCGTGGTCAAGAGAGCCTTCTTGAACTCCAGGGACAGCAGGATGACGCCCTTGTTGGTATTGAGCCGGGCGTAAAGTCCGACCGGCAAGGTCGTTTCTGTCTGAGGGAGAAGGCTGGCACCCAGGAGCAGCAGGGCCAGGGCCCAGATAGTCTTCCACAGCATTTTTTTCATCTTTGCCTCTCTTCCATTTTGGCAAAGTAAGATTCTAATATCAAGCCATTCCTGCGGCCAGCGGGCCTCATTTTTCCCGGCGGCCATTTCCAGTCGAACCACTGCGGGGGCCGAATCGTATATAATAGTGGAGGAAACCATGGCTGACACAAGAAAGAGCAAGTTCACGGTCAACGGTTCCGAGCTTATAGAGGCCATCAAAAAGCTCATTCATGAGGGCAACATCCGGCGTATCCGACTGCTCCAGGACGACAAGCCGTTGATCGACATTCCCTTGACCGTGGGGGTCATCACCGTCCTGGCCGCGCCCGTGCTGGCGGCCATCGGCGTCATCGCTGCTTTGGTCAGCGAGTGCACCATTGAGGTGGAAAAGGTCGGGGACAAGACGTCCGGGGACAAAAAGCCAGAAGACACATCGAGCTAGCCCCGGCTCATTTGAACCAGAGCTTCTCGGCGTTCTCCACAGCCACCTTTTTTCTCACAGCCGGGTCCAGCTTCTTAAGCAGGGAGTTGTAGCG
>JBAVVA010000084.1:0-5794 GCA_049697055.1 Candidatus Aminicenantales bacterium | reverse complement strand
GCCCAAAATAGCAATTGTTCTCGCCGCTTTCTCTTTAATCCTCTTGGGGACGCGTTATTGGCCATGGCCGCTGTCTGTATTTTTTGTATTCGCCCTGCCCCTTTACATCCTCCTTTTCTGTTCCTCTCTCCTCAAGGGCGAGAAGAACCGTTGGTGGAGATTGCCCCTGGCCCTGAGCCGTTATCTTGCCTTGACTCTGATGTCTATGTTGACATTGCCTCCCAATTCCCAAAGCCAGGTTCCCCTCGGGGGAAGATCATGATTCGGCTGAACCGCCTGAAAATGCCTTTCCACTATCTGGCCTACCGCTTTCGAAAGCTCCATCCCTTCGAGGTCGAAGCGGCCCTCCTCAATGAGTGCAACCTCCATTGTCTTTATTGTCATTGCCCCGACCGGCTGAAACCTCAAATGACATCTCAGCAATGGAAAGATATTATTCGAGGCTTTGCCTCGCTGGGAACCATACGCTTCAAGCTTCATGGCGGCGAGCCGACTTTACGGCCGGATTTTCGGGAGCTGACTAGAGAGGTGAAGGCCGCCGGAATGATTCCCGCAGCCACAACAAACGGTTCAACGATTGCGGCCCGTCCTGAGCTGCTTGATTATCTCCAGGAGCTCATCGTCAGCTTGGACTCCCCCCATCCTGAAGTGAATGACCGTATTCGGGGAAAAGGGTCCTCTGAGGCCGCGGTGAAGACGATTGACCTCTCTCTCAGGCGCGGCCTGCGGACCTATGTCAACATGGTGCTGACTCGGGCTAACCTGAACGACCTTGGGGATATGCTGGCCTTCTGCGAGGCCCGGGGTGTGCTGATGAACGCCCAGCCCATAGTTTTTGGGCGATTGTATTATGTTGAAGAGGCGCGGTCGTTGGCTCTGACGCTCGAAGAAATACGGGAGGTCAGCCGGCGCATGATCCTTTGGAAAAAGAAAGGCCGGGCGCTCTTATTTTCTCGATGGGCTTATAAGAAAGTGATGGATTGGCCGGACTATAGCCTGGTGTCCCTAAAGGGCCGGGGTGTTTCTCCCTGTGTGGCCGGAAAAGATTATATCCGGGTCGAGTGCAACGGCGATGTCTTGCCCTGCTGTCAGTACACGGCGGATTTTGTGCCGAACAATATTCTCCGGCATGGCCTCATCCCAAGCCTTATCCATGTCCGGACGCACAATTGCCGGGACTGCTGGCTGGCCTACTACAACGAGCGGCAGGCGCTTTTCAAGCTGAAGCCCGGAGCGGTCTGGGAAGCCGTCCGGCGCGTCTGACCGCAATTCTCATTCTATTTCAGCTTGATTTTCAGACGGTGATTCTTAAAATCCGTCTGGATGATGACGAATTCATCCTGCTGGACACGAGTTTTCCGGAAAACGACCGGCCGTCCGTCCAGGGTGACCTCCAGCTCCTCCGATCTCACCTCGCGCGATTCACCCGGCACGTACATCCAGGGCAACAGCACTTTGACCGTCCCCGGCTCGGTGAAGTTGCTGTTGAAGTCGAGGGCCAAGGTTTTTCCGTCGGCCAGCACCCGGTGCTCGTAGGCCAGGAAAATATCGGCCGCGGGCAGGAAGGCGTGTACCCGGGCTTCATCGCCGGCCAAGCGCGGCTCCAGGCTGATGCCGGCGCGGCTCATCCTCAGCCCAAAATACCCTTCCAGGAGAGCTTTGGCCAGGCTGCCGGCGCTGCCGCTGAAGAATTCGCTCCCGCGGGCTGTGCCCTTCGGATCGTCCCATTCCGATAATCCTCCGTTGCGCAAGTCCTTGAGGATGATCTCCCGGAGCTTGTCCTTGGCGGCGCGGCTGTAGCCGCAGTCGAAAAGGGCATAAACGAGCCTGCCGCCGAACCAGTCCCACTGGCCGCCGTTCTGATATTCGTAGGGTTCGTCCACGGCCGGGTGCTTGAAAACCCCCGGCGGGTAGGGCGGCAGCAGCACTCCGCCGACCGTAGGCAGGCCGAAAGCCTTCTGCAGTTCAAGGGCTTTCTGCAGGATGAGATTTCTCTTGGTCTCATCGGCCAGCCCGGACAGGATGGCCGTGACGTTCCCGCCCATGGCAAAGAGCTCGTCCTCGTTGAAGTCATGAACGTATTTCGGGTCGAGATGGATATGGACCCGATAGAATCCGCGCTCCGGCTGCCAGAGCCGCTCGTTCGCCTTTTTCTGCAGGGAATCGGCCTGGATGGTCCACAACATGGCCTTTTCCTTAAAGCCGGCCCCCTCCATCATGGCCGCCAGTTCGCGGGCGGCCTGGTAGAACATGGCCTGGTCGTATATATCGGCCGCGAGGTGTGAGCGGCTGTCGCGATAGACGGCCTGCTGGTCGGAGTCCACTTCCTCCACATCGCCCCAGTCGATAGTGTGGGCGCCGGTGACCAAGCCCGTTTTCTCGTCGTACCGCTCGGCCAGGACATAGCCCAGGGCCCGCTCCAAGCGATTCAGGATTGTCTGTCCTTTGACCTCCTCTTGCAGCCAGCTCGAGCCCAACAGTCCGGCGGCCTGGCTGGCGGCCAGCACGGCGCTCGTCTCCTGGTCGGTCTCGACCGAGTTCTTATCCGTCCGGCCTTGAATGTCGAACCAGTCGGACAGGGAACCGTCCTCCTTCTGAAAGGACAGATGTTCCCGGAGCCAGGAATCGATGTAGTCGCGGCCGTAGAACCAACGGCTGGCGGGGATTATGGTGCTGGCGTCCCTGAGCCAGATCTGCGGATAGCCCGTTCCGGCCCGGAACCCCGCCACCCGCCCCGTCCGTCCGTTGAAGGTGACAACGTTGCGGTTGAGGGTGATGCGGATGAGCTTGAGGAGGTCGGCCAGGCCCTTCCGTTCCGCTCGAAAATTGGTGAACCGGCCGTAGTCAAGGGTCAGAGCTTGGGAGTTCTCCGGCCAGGGTCTGGGCTTGACCAGGAGCGCAACCTGATAGGTCCTGGAGCCCAGGTCCTTAAACCAAGAGACGCCCTCCTGCACTAAGTCGAGCTCCAGGAAATACTTGCCCGCTTCAAGAGGAGCTTTGCCCGTGAGCGTCAGGCCGGCCGCTCCCCCGGCCGGAATAAGCCTGGAGAATGGATAGCGGGTGTTGTCCCGGGAAAGCAGGCGTTTTTTCGAATTGAGAAGGTGGTAGGACAGCATCACCGGGTTCGGGCCGGAGGAGATCCAATCTTTCCGGCCCGTATTTTTAACTTCGACCCTCAGCAGGAACGGCTCGCCCTCCCAGGCTTCGAGGCTTTGTCGAGCGGGCTTTATCCGGCAGGCGTAATCCCTGGAGCTGTTGTCTTTGAAGGAATCCTGGCTGTCCCGGCATCCGGAGATAACGGCCGGAATCAAGGCCAGCCCGATCAGGGCCAGCCGAGCACAGAATCCGCAGATTGGCCTCATGATTGCGTCAACATATTCTGGGCAGGAGTTCAGAGGTCAAGGGCTCCAGCCGCCTCAGCCCGCCGGCCAGGGTGGCCAGGAGCAGCTCGCCCGGTCTTCCCGCCTTGTTTTCCACCCGGCCGATGATGGCCGCTCTCCGGCCTTGGGCCTGACGTCTGAGCGAGCGGAGGATGGCATCCGCTTTCTTGGCCGGGACGGCCAGGACGGCCCGGCCCTCGCAGGCCAGGTAAAGGGGATCGATCCCCAGCAACTCAGCCGCTCCCCGGACCGGCTTGGAGAGCGGGATCTTTTCCTCCTCGATGAGCAGGGAGTAGGGAAGTTGCTCGGTCAGCTCGGAGAGGATGGTGGCCAGGCCTCCCCGGGTGATGTCCCTCATCCACAGCGCGCCCTGTTTCCACAGAGGGAGAAGGAATCGGAGCGGAGCGCAATCGCTTTTAATTTTGGCCGACAGGCTGAAGTCGCCGCGCGCCAGCAGCACGGCCAGGCTGTGTTCGCCCAGGCTCCCGGTGACGATGACCGCGTCGCCCGGCCGCATTTTGGAGAGCGAGGGCCTGGCCAGAACCCGGCCCAGGCCGGAAGTGACGATGAACACTTTGTCGGCCTGGCCGCGGCGGACGACCTTGGTATCGCCGGTGACGACTTCGACTCCGGCCTTGGCTGCCGCGGATTTGATGGAGCTCAGGATTCTCTTCAGGTCCTCCATGGCCAGCCCCTCTTCCAGAATGAGCGACAGGGACAAGTACTGGGGTACGGCTCCGGAGACCACCAGGTCGTTGACCGTGCCGTTCACGGCCAGCCGGCCGATATCCCCGCCCGGGAAGAAAATTGGATCGACCACATAAGCGTCTGTAGTAAAGGCGATCCCCTCCGGGAGATGGCTGGCGTCCGGAAGGCCGCGCAGCAATGGGCTTTGGAAGGTGGTCAGGATGTGACGGCTGAGGAAATCCCTCATCAGCCGGCCTCCGCTTCCAAGTTCCAGGCTGATCCTGGCCGGCTGTTCCTTAAGAAAACGCGGGCTCATCTTCGTGAATATTTATAATACACCAGGCAGGCGCCCTCCAGGGAGACCATGCAGGGTCCCCGGGGAGATTCCGGGTTGCAGATTCGGCCGAAGAGGCCGCACTCCGGCGGCGCCAGCGCTCCGCGCAGAACCTCTCCGCACCGGCAGCCGGCCAGCTCGGCCAAGCCCGGCTCGAGCCGGAGGCCGTGCTTTTTTTCCGCATCCCAGGCGCCGTATGAATCTCTGATCCTCAGGCCGCTCTTGGGAATGAGGCCCAGACCCCGCCAAAGGGCGTCTTTGACTTCCAGCATCTCTTCCATGATGGCCAGCGCTCGGGGGTTGCCCTCGTCGCGGACAACCCGGCCGTACACATTGGCCACGGCCGGCCTTTTTTGGATGATTTGGCCGAGGATCGAAGAGACAGCCAACAGTATATCGGCCGGCTCAAACCCGGCCACCGCGCCCGGCACGCCGAACTCCTCGGCCACAAAAGCGTACGGACGCAGCCCGATGATGGCCGAGACGTGGCCCGGATAAAGGAATCCTTGGAGGCGCACCTCCCCCGACTCCAGGATTGCCCGCAGGGGCGGGGGAATGATCCACAGGGCGGAGAGGACGCAGAAGTTGGACAGACGCTCCCGGGCGGCCTGCTTGATGGTCAGGGCGATGGAAGGGATGGTCGTTTCGAACCCCACGCCAAAAAAGATGACCTCCCGGCCGGGGTTCTGCCGGGCCGCCTCCAAGGCCTCCTGCGGAGAATAAACGATTTTGAGGCGTGATCCGGCCGCGGGGACCACGGTCTGGAGCGAGCCCCGCGGTGTGGGAACGCGGGTCATGTCCCCGAAGGTGGCTAGGATGATGTTCTCCCGGCCGGTGACCAGCCCGATGGCCGCCTCATGATAGGCGTCGGGCGTGATGCACACCGGGCAGCCGGGTCCGGAGGTCATGACCACGCCGGCCTGCTCAAGCATCGGCTGCAGGCCATAACGGTGGATGGTCATGGTGTGGGTACCGCAGACCTCCATCAGCCGCAGGGGCGGGCCTGCCTGTTTGGCTTGGCGGCCGATGGTCCGCAGCAGGCCGGCCAAGACCTTCCGGTCGCGGAATTCCTTCATGTGTCCTGCGCGGAGGCCAGCTCACGGAGGAGCGACAGGGTTTCCCGGGCTTCCTCTTCATCCATTTGGGAGATGGCGAAGCCGGCGTGGACGATCACCCAATCGCCCAGCTTGGCCTCTTCCAGGAGCATGAAGCTGGCCTTGACCCGGGTGCCGAGGTAGTCCACTTCGCCCTGCCTGTTTTCATCCAGGCTGACGATTTTGGCCGGTATGCCTAAACACATGTTCCCACATTAGCAAATCTTGGCCCACCCGTCTAGAAAAAAAGGTTATCGCAAGTATTTTGGGTCTTCTCCTTCGTATAGTGACCTTAGTGA
>JBAVVA010000083.1:0-15439 GCA_049697055.1 Candidatus Aminicenantales bacterium | reverse complement strand
CCCCATGCTACAATGCCCGCACCATGAAGACGATGAAGGTCACCGTCGTCATCCCCGCCAAGAACGAAGAACGATCGATCGGCAAGATCATCAGCCAATGCCGAAAATATGCCGACGAACTCCTGGTGGTGGACGGCCATTCTACGGACGGCACGGCCCGAGTGGCCCGCAAGCTTGGGGCGCGGGTCGTCCAGGACCGCGGCCGGGGTAAGGGCGACGGCATCCGGGTAGGCATTCAGGAAGCCAGGGGCGATATTCTGGTTTTTATTGACGCCGACGGCTCCCACGACCCGGACGACATTCCTCAGCTCATCAAGCCCATCCGGCAGGACAAGGCCGACATGGTGGTGGGTTCGCGCGGCATGGGCGGCTCCGACGAGCTGCACGGGGACGTGGAAAAGCTACTGCGCATGATCGGCAGCGATATCATCCTCATCGGCATCAACAAGAAATTCAAGGTTCACCTGACGGACAGCCAGAACGGCTACCGGGCCATCCGAACCACGGCCGCCCGGTCCCTCAGCCTCAAGGAGAATATAACCACCATCGAGCAGGAGATGACCATCAAATGCCTGAAGAAAGGCTTCCGCATCAGCGAAGTGCCCACCCATGAGTATGCCCGGGAGCACGGCGCCTCGGTCATCAAACTGGGCAAGGTCTGGTTCCGCTATGTGTGGAGCTTTATGAGCAACCTTTTTTAACGTGAAAATCGCCCTCCTCAATCCTCCCTACCCCTACAAGGTCGTCCGCGAAGGCCGCTGCCAGCACGAAACGGCCATCTGGGATTCCATCTATCCGCCGCTGTCCCTGGCCACCCTGGCCTCCTTCCTGAGGGAGGAGCATCCGGTCATTATCATTGATGCCATCGCCGAGGATTTGGACTTGGAAGCCGTCCTGGGCCGCCTTCAAGAATTCCGGCCGGACCTGGTCATCGCCTCTATCTCCACCCCCACGGTCAACGAAGACCTCCGGGCCCTGAAACAGATTAAGGAGCGGACGGGCAGCCGAACGGCCGTCTTCGGCGTTCACGCCACCTATTTTGCTGACGACCTCATCCAAGAGTCCGCCCTCGATTTTGTCTTTCTCAACGACCCGGAATTCGCGGCCCTGCACATCGCCTCCGGCGCAGCAGGGCCGGTGTCCGGCGCCGTATACCGCCAGAACGGCCGAGTGGTCCGCGTGCCCCCTCCCCGGGACAAGGCCCTTCACTTCAAGGTCCCGGCCTGGGACCTGGTGGACCTGCGACGCTACAAGATCCCCATTAAGGGAAAAAGCTATGTCCTGGTATCCACCGCCCGCGGCTGCCCCTTCGACTGCACCTTCTGTGTCGTCCCTTACTACAGCGGCCGGAAGGTCCGCTTCCGGGAGGTGGAGGAAGTGCTGGAGGAGTTGCGGGCTGTGTCGCGATACGTGGACCAGGTTTTCTTTTACACCGACCTTTTCACTTTTCGCAAAGACTATGTCCTGCGCCTGTGCCGGGAGATGATCCGGCAAGGCCTTCGCCTGGAGTGGATCTGCAACAGCCGGGTGGACACCTTCGACCAGGAAATGGCCGAGGCGATGAAGAAAAGCGGCTGCTGGATGGTCTCCTTCGGCATCGAGAGCGGGGACCAGAAGATCCTCGACCTTTGCCAAAAGAAAATCACCCTGGACCAGTCGCGCCGGGCGGTAGCGGTGGCCCGTCAGGCCGGTCTCATCTCCATCGGCCATTTCGTCCTGGGCTTCCCCGGAGAAACCCGGGAGACGCTCAGACAAACGCTCCGCTTCTCCCGGGAGGTCAACCCCGACTTCGTTGAGTTCTACATCGCCACGCCCTTCCCCGGCAGCCGGCTGTTCGAAACGATGAAGGAAGAATTGCCCCCGGACTGGAGAAACATCCGCTACGACTATGACCCCTACCGCAACCCCTTCGACCTGGCCAAGGTCCGCCGCCACGCCTACCTCGGCTTCTATCTGAGGCCGGCCAAAATGATCAGCTTCATCCGGCTGTTCGGCTTAAAAAAAATTATGGATTTGAGCCTCTCGGCCGTGCGTTTCCTGTATTCTTTCGCTGTCCGGAAGTGAGATCGCCTTCCCCGCCCTTCAGAAGATCGGAGCGTTGGAGGTGACCTCCTCGGCAGGGATGAGCCCCCGCTCATTGAGGAAGACAAATTCGGCTTTCTTCCTGTCCACTCGGAGCTCGAAGCGGATGGCGCCCATCAGGGCCTGGTCGGCCAGCGTGATGTCCAGCCCGGCCGCCGCTCCCTGCAGGCTGGAGTCAAAAGAAATGACCGGGCCGGGTCCCTTCTCCAATTTTACGCGGCCGCTGCCCTGGGGAAAAACGGCCACTCGGGAGAAGGCCGCCTGGGCGCTCCCGGTGCCGGGAAGGCGGATGTTTCCCGAAAAACGCCGGCCGCTGAGGCTTCCCCAGCGCACATGCCAGGTATTCAGATTTTTCTTAACGGCGTAGCCTTCCAGGACAGGCAAACAGCGTTCGGCCAGCTCGCTGGAAAAGAAAAAACGGCTGAGGATTTTTTTCACTTCGGGATGGTCCCGTTTTCTTTGCAGGGCGGTCCAGTATTGCTTAGCGGATTGGGTCACTTCGCCTTCCCAAAATAGATAGTTTCCCCGCCGGATCCAGGAGTCGAGGTTGGTTACGCGCGAAAACACATAATAATAGATCATCTCCCCGTCCAGAAAATAGTCCTGCTGGATGGCTCTGAACACCTCCGGCATCTTTTTCGACCACCAGAATATTTCAAAATCCCGGACGATGATCACCTTGGGTTTCCGGCTCCAAAGCTGACTGATAAAATTTTTTCGTTGGTCGGTGAAATAGGCGGGAATGCGTCCGTTGTCGAATTCGGTGGCGTTCTTCCTCCCGGTTAAAAAATAAAGAATGCTTTCCCCGAAGCAGTAGATGGTATCTCGCGGCGAAGTATAAGTATTGATGTACTGCACCAGACGGGACAGGGACACGGCTGTTTGGACGGGGGGGAGGATGCCCGCTTTATCCGTGCCTTCGATGGGGCGGTGAACACCGCTGCGCAGAGATATCCCTCCGGCATCAAATTGGACTGCATAATCGCCGGTGAAACTGAAGATGACCAGAGTGACCTGCACGGCCAAAGCCAGGACGGCCCCCAGGTTCAAGGCCGCCGGCTTAAGCCAGCCCGCCCCCCCGCCCCGGAGGGCCCGGCGCTTAGCCTCGCGGAAAGCCAGATAAATAAGGGTGGCCCACAGAATGTGGATGAGACAGCCGGTCTGGATAATGCGGAATTCGTGAGTCCAGTGAAGGATGTGGAAAAAGGACAGGACGGCCAATAGAGTGACAGCCAGAAGGAAAAGATTGGGCGGGCCGTCCATAGGGTCTTTCCTGCGGAAACGAAAAAAGAGGATGGTGATCATGATCAGGAAAAGCAGGATGGCCAGGTAGGGAAACACAAAGGCGGGATGGCGGAACAGGGCGGCGGGCGGGGGGAACGGCGATGATTCGATATGGCCCAGCCGAACGGTTTCCAGGATGCCCTGGCCGAGCCGGCTCAATCCACCCTGTTGCCAATAGAAGAGCGCGACCGGCGCCAGGACGGCCGAAATCATCAGGGAAAAAAGAAGCCCCTTCCGCAGGATGGACCACAACCGCTCCTTGTCCAGGATGCCCTTGACCAGAAGGAGCACGGCTACAGTCAGGAAACTGTAACCGGCCATGTCTTCCCGGAACAGCACTGAAAAACCTACCGACAGCCCCAGGTAAACAAGATGCCGTGTCCGATGGGGTGGAGTCAGATATTTGAGAAGGAACAATGTATTCAACAGCAGGACGGAACTGATGTCGGCTTTCACCCAAAAACCGGGCAACAGCAGCATCAGCCCGACCGGGATCAGGCTGAAGGGCAGGGGCAGGAGCCGCCGGGCGACATGAAAGAGGAGAATGTTCTTAAGAGTATGGACGATGACCAGAAGAAGCCTGGCCGTGGCGATGGATTTGCCGAAAACCAGAAACCAAACGGCCAACAGGTAGTAACGGCCCGGCATGTACTGATGAAAATCCTTCAAGGGGAGCTGCCCGTCCATGGCCCGTTGGGCGCCCTGAATGAGCAGCCCTTCGTCCACATCCACCTCAAGGTGCTTGTAGTAGGAAAGGTAGTAGGCCAGGCTCAGCAGCCCGATGATCAGGCTGATCAATATCAAGCGCCGTCGTTCGGGTTTCAATGAAGGACTCCGCGGCTGTCGGGATGAAAAAATGGAAAGGGCAAAATAGCATAGCCCTGAAGCAAAGTCAATGAACCGGCGCGTGGACAGGGCGTCGCTTTCCCGATACAATAAAGCTCCCTGGCCCATGAACACTCTGGATTATTACCGCCGTCTGGCCCAGATCCTCTGGAGCTATAAGCGGAAAAAGACAGTCCTGCCTTATCTCCCCGTTCGTTTGTGGGTGGAGCCGACGAGCTACTGCAACCTGGCCTGCCTCATGTGCCCCAACAAGGACCTGGACAAGAGCCAAAAGGGCTACCTGGATTTCGGGCTGTTCCGCAAGATCATCGATGAGGCCTCCCGCTTCGTTTTCGACGTCCACCTCCTGCACCGGGGCGAATCCCTTCTCCATCCGGATTTTTTCCGCATGGTCCGCTACGCCCATCAGGCCGGTCTCATCACCCGCTTCCACACCAACGGCACGCTCCTGGACGAAGACAAGTCCCGGCAGTTGATGGCCTCCGGCCTCGATCAATTCGCCTTTTCTTTTGACGGGTTCGACCGGGAGACTTATGAGCGCATCCGGATCAAGGGAAATTTCGACCGGACCGTGGGCAACATCGTCCGCTTCCTCGAAATCAAGAAGGAGCTGGGCGCCCGCAAGCCCCATACCATCCTCGAGCTGATCGACTTCCCCGGCCTCTTCCGCGGCGAGGGAGAGAAGAGAAAGAAAGAGTTCCTGGCCCGCTTCCAAGGCCTTCCCCTGGATAAAGTCAAGGTCAAGAATTTGCACAACTGGGCGGGCGATTCTGCTCAGGCGGAAAGGCGCGGCGGCTATCTTCCCTGCACCTTCCTGTGGCAGGTGATGATCATTTTCTGGGACGGCAGCGTCCTGCCCTGCACTCAAGATTTTCACGGCTGCTTGGCCCTGGGCAACGTGGGCCAATCCTCCCTGGCTTCGATCTGGAACAACGAGAGGATGGTCAGCCTCCGGCGGAAGGTCTTGGCCGGCGACGTCGGCGACCTGGCCGCTTGCTCCAAGTGCGACCGTCTGTGGCGGCCTCAGTTTCTGGGCATCCCCACGGAATATCTCTGCCGTTTCCTCTTCAAACGGATGTATTGAAACCCGGGCCGCGGATTTCCCGGCTCAAGTGCCATTCGGGAAAGAGATCCCTCCGGCCTCCTCGTCTTTGTGGCCGATAAGCCACCACCGGCGCATGTCTTCGAGCAGGTCACGCTCATGGCGCCGAGGAAGGGACAGAATATTTCTGATCTCAACACTGAGGTTGAAGTCATCTCAAGCCAGAGGGAAAGCCTCTGATCATTCGGCCTGGTTTCAGGTTTCTCTGGATGATTTCAAATTACCATCTTTAAATTAATTTGACATGCTAGGACAAATTTGTGACAATTACTCCCTATTTTTAGAATTTTTCGAAGGAGAGGACTATGAAGAAGTTTTTTACCAGCAGCTTGCTGCTCATCCTGCTTGCCACGGCAGCCACGGCGAATCTCATGAACAGCCAGGTCAAAGTGGCCCATGTGGATGGAATGGTCCGCTTTTCGCAAGTCGCCCTGGCCCCGGACGGCGTCGCTCATGTTGTCTTTATGGAAATAAATGATTTTCGATATCGCAACCCTCTTTATTATGTCAACTATGACGGGACGACAGCTTCCGCGCCGCGGATGTTGAACGCCTCGTTTGATGACTGGGTTCTGTACTCGTGGATCGCCGTCAATACCAAGGGGAAGATCGCGGTTGTCTGGGCGTTGGGCGAGGAGGCCATTTTTTTAAGGGTCTTCGACCCCACCGTCGGCGACTGGCTGGCTATTGAAGAGGTCAGCAGATCAGGCGATTCCGATCCTTCCGTAGTTATCGAACCTAACGGAAATATCCATGTGCAGTATTGGAGCCATGGAAACGGCATTGTTTACGCCAGGTCGAAAATCAACGGCGTCTGGGAAAATGAGGTCGTCATTTCCAGAACCGACGAGCGGTGTGTAAAAGGAAATATTGCTTTGGCTCCCGACGGAACGATCTGGTCGGTCTGGATGCAGCGGTCGTGCAACATTTATAATATGTGCGAGTACAAAACCCATTACCGAAAACGCACGTCTTCGACGAGCTGGACGTCTCAGCGCTGGGTCAACGAAACCGGCCTCAGCCAGGAATGTCCCTACATTGGAGTTGGACCGGACGGTATTCCCTGGGTGGCCTGGGGGGATGTTACCCCTGAGGAAGCTTCTCAAATTGCGGTCTGCAGACTCGATGAGAATACCAATCCTATGCAAATGGTCACCCCTCGGACGACCCAGCATTTTCCTCATGTGACGGTTGACACTTATAACAATTGTCATCTCGCTATTCAACAGGGCGGAGGCGATTCGGGCGACGGAATTCTCTACGTGAATAACGTGGGCGGGACGTGGAACTCTCAAATGATGTGGGGGGCCTGGACCGTTATGGGAGGTGTCAGCCCCGATTGTTGGGGTAACGTAGCCGTTTGCTGGTCGGCTTGGTTGGGCTCAGGGTCGGACGTGTACATCAATTCCCTTGAACCCATTTCGCCCAAATACTTCCTCCCTCCCGTTAACCTTTCGGCGACGGTGACTTTGACCAGCGGGAAAAAATCTTCCCAAGTCAGCTTCAGTTTGAGCTGGAGCGCCAACCCAGATAACAACGACCAATTTTTGAGCGGGTATAATATCTACATGAAAGAAAACAATGGAAATTACCAGCTGCTGTCGTCGGTGACCAAGACGACGTTCAACACATCGTTCGAATTCAGCGACGCCACCAGCAAGCGCAGATTCGCCATTGCCACGGTCAACGTGGCCGGAAATGAAAGCGATCTGGTTACATTCTATTAAACATTCATCAGTGAAAGTGCGTCGAGTCGTTCATAGTGGTGGATTTCACTATCACAAATCCTGACATGCGGCATTACCGCATAAAAAAGCCTGATCGAAGGAAAGCTCGATGCGATTCATGCCGTCGCGGAGGATTTCAGTCTTTAAATATTTACGGCCTATCCGCCCTGGGCAATATGCGGGAATCCTCCTTGGCGTCTATTTGGAACGGCGAGCGTATGGTGGCCCTGCGGAGGAAAATCGCCTCCAGGGACATTTCCGGCCCGGCCGCCTGTGCACACTACGACCGCCTGTAGCGGCTTCAGTTTCTGGGCCTTCCCACGGAATATCTCTGGCGTTTCCTCTTCAAACGGATGAATTGAAACCCGGGCCGCAGGCTTCCCGGCTCTAGTGCCATTCGGGAAAGAGATCTCTCCGGCCGCTCTGGAACAGGGGGAAGACTCGCCGGGTGGCCACTTTCACCAGGAATAACGACCAGCAGCACCTGTCCAGTCGGCCCACTTGGCTCGAGCAGAAGACGACATATTTTCCGTCGGGGGACCAGGAGGGGAAATAATCATACATGTCGTCCCGCTCCGTGAGGCGGGTCTTATCGCTGCCGTCAGGGTTCATCAGCCAGATATCGCCCTTGCCGTCCGCTTCGGAAGAGACATAGACGATTTTCCGCCCGTCCGGCGAGAAACGGGGACGGCAGCTCCGGCCGCCCTTGACCAGATCCCGCCAGCGGCCGGTGCTGAGGTCGAGGAGAAAAACATCCCAGCCCATAAGCCGTTTGCCGGTGAACCCCATCAGCGGCTCTACCGGGGAGAAATCCGGCAGGGCGTTGGAACTCTTGAAGTCCGGCAGAAGGAGCTCCGCCTTCTTTGTCTCCAGGTCCAGGGTCCACATGGAAAAATGTCTTCCGGGGGCCTCCTCGGTATAGACGATCCGTTTTCCGTCCGGAGACCAGGCCTGCTCCATGGCGTCATGGGGCGAGCGAGTGACCTGAACGACATCCGTCCCGTCCATATTCATGGTGAAGATCTGGAAGGTTCCCGAGGGCTTGGCGCTGAAGGCGATGCGGCGGCCGTCGGGCGAGACGCGGGGATATTCGTCCTTCCAATCGTTGTCGGTGAGCTTGGTTAGCTTCTCAGCGGTGAGAAGATAGATTTCGCTGTCGCCGTCCATGTTTGACTCAAAGACGATCCTGCCGCGGAAATCGAACTGGGCCCGGAGGTCATTGATGTTTAGAGGCTTCAGGTCCTTTTCGTTTTCAGCCAAATCCCCCTGGCATCCGGCCAGACCGAATGTGGCGGCCAGGCCCAGGCCGATAAAAGCAAAAACGAGGATGATCGTCTTGATAGCGGCAGATCGAATCCCGGATCGGCCGGGATTTTGAAGTATGGTCATAATCTTATTGTTGGGAATATTTGAGCCCATGTCAAGAGTCTGATTTGAATCTGATGTGAATCATGTAAGAAGTCACCGAAGGAGAGCCGGTTAAATCAAATAAAATGCAATCCAACCTCAAAGGGAGGAGGGCTACAGCCGGGAAATGAATATGAGAGCTAAAAACCAATATGTCATAGAGCCGTCTGTGCCTGACTGGCTTGACATGGAATCATATCCCATGCTAATAAAAAGGCCATTCTGCTCGGATGAATGCTCGATTTGAAATCAGCAAGGTATTTTTTGTATGAGTCTTCTTCTTGAAAACAACACAAAAAGAGGACTCTGAAATGGCCTCTCGCCTGTCTTTATGGCTTCGGAATGTCCAAATCGTTCTTTATTTGATATTTGTCTCGCTTTGGTTCAAGGGAAATTTTAATTTTTTAAAAAACATTCCCATCGCCTTTACGGTTCCTCTCGGTCTCCTGGTTGCAGTCACCGGCGTCCGCATCGGCCTCCGCCGCCGGGAAAAAAAGCAGTCATTCCGAATTCGGCTGCCAAAATCATGGAAGACTCTCGTCATGCTCTTGCTGATCGCGGTGGTGATTCGACTTCCTTTTCTTTTCCTGCTCCCCGGCCTTTTTCACAGCGATGATGCCCTCGCTTTTCTGGCCTCCAAGCACATTGCCGATGGTCGGCTACCACCGATTTATCATTACGGACAAGATTATCTAGGGACCCTGCCTTATCATCTTTACGCCCTGATTTTTAAATTTACCGGCCCTTCGATTCTGGCCATGGCCATTGTCTATTTGATTTTTTATCTGGCCTTCATTGTCATCCAGTTCATCCTCTTCCAAGAACTGACCGCATCCACCAAAGTGTCTGCAGTCCTCGCCCTGTTCTATTGTCTTCCTATCGGAGAGCTTCTGGGAGCTAGTTTTCTTTTCGGTGGCCATATTTCCATCTATCTCTTCCTGGGGAGTCTTTGTATTTATTTATCCCTTCTCGTCTATAAATATGAACGGATAGACCTACTCCCCATTGTTGGCTTGGTACTGGGCTTAGCTTTCTGGACTCACCCGATCGTCTTGATTTACGGGTTCTGTTCCGTCCTTTTTATCGTTTGGCGCTACCGATTCAAAATAAAAATGTTCTTGACCTTAGCCGCCTTTTTCTTCCTTGGATTTTTTCCAGCAGTGCTTTACGAAATCAACAATAAATTCGGGATCCTTCGCTTCTTGTTCTCCGGGCAGAAATACTCCAGCCATCTCGGAGAGAAGATTCGAGGTGTTTTTCAGGAAATTCAACATCTCTTGACCCCGAAGATCAATTTCTGGAATTGGCTGTTCATTGGCTTCCTCGGACTGGGGATCATCGTCATACTTGTGACCTGTATTCGTAAGAAAAGACTGTATCCTGAGCTCGTCTTTGTTGTCTTTTTCCTAGCCCTTCCCATTATTTATATATTTTCAAAATTCAGCGCTCCGGAACTGGCTGGAACTCGATATCTTTATCCTCTTTATTTTGCCATTCCTTATCTGCTGTTTTCTCCCCTGCGCTTGTTGCCCGCTAAATTCCGGACCGCGGGCCTGGCAGCGCTACTGGCACTGATCACTCTAGTCCCCAACGTCAAAGAAACCTATCTTAACTATCGCGAGATCAAAAGCTCGAACGAGAGTTTGAAAAATATCCTTGAGGCTTGCGCTAAAACAGGGGAAAAATACTGGGCTGGAGAATTCTGGGAGGTCATTCTCCTGACCGGATTGTCCAAGGAAAAGATCATAGGCTGGAGCTACAGCCATGAAGATTACTACCCTTACAGGCTCATGTACTTCAACGACGGCCGCAACAATAACTTCCTTTTCTTCAAGGATATCCATGGAGCGCATGACCTAAAGTTTAAGGATTTTGGCCAAGTTTTCTATGATCATCTCTCTCGAACTTTCGAGGAAGCGGAAAAGTTCATTCGTCTCCTTAAGATCTTGAACATCCCGGCCACAACATGCAGAATTGACAATTGTTGGTTGATCTACAATGTTTTTGCCGACGTTTTTCCACAGGCCATCACCAGCACTTTTCCGGGAGCGCTCCCCGACGTCACCCTATCCGCCATCAAGCAATCGGGCGAGTCGATCGGACTGACCTTTAACCTGAGCCCTGTCGCCCAAAATAAGGATTTTCGGCTGGGCGTTGAAATTCCAGGGTACAGCTCTCTCCTGCAGGATCTTATGCCTGATGAAAGCCAAATTCAGGTCATGCTTCCCTTCCCGCCCGAGGGCTCTTTTTTCATTCAATATTACCTGGACTATGTTGGGATGAAGATCCCGGCGACCGCGAAAATAAAGCTCTTCTCTCCCTCCCAACCCCGCCCGTCCGGGATCCCAGGCAAAATTCTTTGCCTCTGGGGCTTCGGTCCTAAGGTTCGCATTTTCGGGAAACCCATGACCATCTGCACTCAAAAGACAAAGTATAAACTCGAGTGTTCAGCCGGCCAAGAGGGCCGACTCATCTTCCACATCTACTCTCCCTTCCAGTTCTCTGATTCCTACTGGTACGGAACCTATGAACAGCGCCTAGACATTTTGATTAACAATCAATTCTTGAGATCCGAATTTCTCCGGGACGGCTTCAACCGTTTTGTTTTGGACCTTGATCATCCGCTTTTTCGGAAGGGGCCAAACATCATCAGCTTTGTGGCGAAATATCACCTTCCCTTTGAATTTGCTCCTCTATGGAAAACTTCCTATTTACTGGAAAAGACCGAGCTGGAATATTAAAATTGCTATTTTATCCGGTATAAGCTATATATGACCACTCAATACATAGGAAATGCGGCTATGAATTGTCAGAAACGTTTGCTTATTTTCTCTTTTATCCTCTGGAGTCTCCTCTCCCTTTCCATATCAGGAGCGGCCGGGGATGGATCAGCCGCTAAGCTTAAAAACATCGAGGCGACAATACAGAATCAAGAACTCCAAGTCACCATCGAAATTGAGGGACCGTTTCATTATCAAATCATCAGCCCGGACTCATCCCCTAGCCTAGTTTTGGAATGTTCTCCTGTTGAGGAATTGCCAACGCCGATCTCAAAAGAAATCGGAGCGTTCCATGTCGAAAGAGTTCGTCTGGTCAAGTGGGGACAAGAAGGAGCCCGAATCGTTTTTGAATTCTCAAAAAAGATTCCATTCTATTTGATTACCCAGTCAAATACCGGACTCCAGGTCGTCTTCTGGTCGCAGGAGATGTTGCCGGCTAAGGCAGCTGAGCAGGTTTCCCCATCTAAGCCCGTGGGCCCCCAAGCACCTAAGGTGCCGACAACTCTCCTCGGATTGAATCTCTCTAACTCTATTTTATCCGACAAACGATTTAAAACCGTGTTCGGTCTTCAAATAATAACGTCCTTGGGCCTAGAATTCTCTCAGGTGTTCTGGAGATCCGGTCAATCAGATTTAGCCGTTTGCCTTGAATACAGAAGCATTTCTTTGCACGGATACTCCACCGTCACCGGACAGGAAACGTCCGTGACTATTGTGCCCCTGCCCCTGAGCTTAAGGTATCTTATCCGATCCGACAAGGGTTCCGTTTTTATCTCGGCCGGCCCTGTTTTTTTCAATTATATGGAAAAGAGTACCCTCCAGGATACGTTCGGCTACACCACGGGCCTCCATCTTCAGGGAGGGATCATCCTGGGGACGCCCACCTTCCAGGCCATCAAGGCTAAAATCTTTCTCAGCTGGACTTATGCCCCAACCGAAGAAAACGGCGTGCGCGTTAATCTGGGAGGGATTGAGGTCGGAGGCGGCTTGGCCTTGGCCTTCAGTCTTTTTTAGTGGCCCGAGCCGGGTTTGGCCGGCTGGGCACTTCTTTACGTTCCGGCCTCAACGCTGCCGAAGAAGATCCTGTCGTTTGAGCACCGATACGGCTCTCATGCCCCTGAGCGTCAACGACCGTGACCGAATAGGCATAGATATCTTTCTGCTTGACGTCCGTATCGCGATAATTAAAGACGTCCGGCGTGGTCTGGCCGATGTACTTCCAGCCCCCGCCTTCTTCGTTGTTCTTGCGGTAGATGTTGTAGCGGACGATATTGTATCTGTCGTTCTCGGGGTTCCTCTCCCAGGTTATTTCTGTTACGTAGCGGGTCATAAAAACGCTTTCGTCCACAAACGTCTGCCAGCGAACGTTTAAGGGGGGGTTGACGCCTAGGACCTCGACGGACCTCACGGTGCTGGCGGTGAGCCCTAAATTATCGACGACCGTCAGCTTAACCTGGAATAGGCCTTGGGTCTGGTAGGTGTGAAAGACGTTCCCTCCAGAAACGGAATCACCGTCTCCGAACATCCAGTTCCATTGGACGACCATCCCGTCCGGATCATAGGAAGCGGTCCCGTCGAACTGAACTTCGAGGGGAGCAAAACCAGTGTCGGGCATTAAATTTAAAACAGCTACGGGCGGTTGGTTTGGTTTGGGTGGGGGATTTGTCCCCCCGCCGCCACCGCCGCCCCCACCCCCGCCAGGAGTGGCGGTCCCGAAATAAATCTCCCCCCCACTGATCCAGACAAAGCACAGCAAACCTTGAGGGTTGAGAGCCAAGTCCATGTGGACGGCGTTCCCCGAATCGGGCACGTAGTTTATTTCAGACCAGCTATTCCTCTGGCCGCTACGAAAATATAGGTCCCCCCCATCTGCGCTGCCCTCCTGCCAGAGTATATGAAGAATATTGTCTCTATGGATCACATGCGGCCAGTGAGCAAAAGTCCAACCGCTTAACTCGATCGGCGAAGAGAATCCGGAGCCCGTCCAGTAGGAATAAGCAACGGCGTTTCCGCTATCGTCGGGCGCGACATGGACAAAGAAAACGTGGGCGACGCCGCTTGAGTCCACCTCCAAGGTTGGGTGCTGGTGGGCCATGGGGAACTCAGTGAAAACCGGGCTGGGCGCGCTCCAGCCAGCGTTAAAGCCGGCATCCCGGCGGCAGTACACGGTCTGGTAGTCACTGGTCTTCTCGGTGAAGACCGCATAGACCACTCCGTTGTTCACGGCGATATCGGGGAATTTCGACCGATAGAGGCCGTTGCTGATCAGTCTTGTCGTCTCCCAGGTTCCACCGACTCGAGCCTGGGAATAGACTTCACCATCCCCATAGTCATTCCAAATGATGTACAAGTTCCCCGAGCTATCCACAGACATACGGGTCATGTCCGGATTGTCAAAAGAGGCCGCCAGCTCGGGGCCGCTCCAGGAATCGCCGGTCAGGGCCCTTAAAACAATACCGTTCCCGGCTTCGCCCCAGACCACGTAAAGACGCTGGGAGCTGTCGAGGCCGACAGCGCAGGGCATTAGGGATTCGCAACCCACCCGGCCGCTGTTACTGAGGTTGATTGGCGCGCTCCAGGTTTCGCTGCCGGCCGGGCGACGGCTGTAGAAAATGTCTCCTCTGGAACCGTTATAGGCCTCCATCCAGACCACATGAATGTTTCCCGAAGAATCAATGGCGATGCGGGGAGACCAGCACTGTCCGTTTTGTGCACTAGGAATACGGACTCTTGCTTCCGCTATCGCCCAGCAAAAAATAAGACTCCCCACCAGGAGGAAAGGAACCCACTGCCTCGCACCTTCAAAACGCATTGGATTCACTCTTCTTAGAGAATTTTACTTTCTTATTTTCCGCTAAACTCGTTTCTGCGTCAATAGCCGATCCCAGAAGTTACTCCAATTTTTCCAGAGGCCGGAGAAAGAAGAGACCTATTTTGCGGGAAGCTCTGGAAAGATCCCTTACTTTTCAGAGCCTCCAAACTGTTCGACGATCATCCTGAACACGCCCCCGATCAAAACTCCAAAACAGCCTTAAGCTGGATGATCCGAATTTAGAACGCACTCCTAGCTTCAGAAATGGAAACAATCGAATTCTCAGAAATGGGCCGCTCGGCAGAGTCTCGCTCAGGGTGGGAAGCGGATAAACCAGGATTTCTCCCCGACGGTGAGCCAAACGCTACGGCAGTCCATCGGACGGCCGCGGGCGTCGCTTACGGAAAAAACAACGGTTCCCTCCTCCGGCCAAGCCCTTCCCGGCTGGTCCAGCCGGATATCAAATTTATGCCGTCCCCGGTTCCAGAACTTCACGGGATAAGTGCCCAGGGGGATCTCAGTGGCCCCGCCTCCCCCCTCCGGACTCTCCCGCAGGGAGAGGTGAAAGCGAAAGGTCGAATTATCCTTGCGCGCGTTGGCCATAAAGCCCAGGTAGGTATGCGGCCCGCTGGATCGGATGCAGCTCGGGTACAAACCTTCGGCCAGCCGCACCATCAACTTATTTTCGAAAACAAGGCTGGGGATTGGGAAAAAAATCATCCTTCCCTTGACTGCCCGGGCCAGGCGGGCCTCATACCGCATAACGAATTCCGGAGAGACGAACATGTCCTGGAAGACCAGGTAGATGGTGGAAATGATGGCTTTCCCCGGCAAGGGGATCACCGTCATCTCCCGCGTTTCACGCATGAAGTCCAGGGAAAGAAGGGAGAGATCCGGCGGCGGGTCGTAGAATTCGAGGTCCACTTTGTAACAACCCGGGGGGCATCTATCAAAAAAGAAAGCCGGGCCCAGGCGAATGGATTTTCGCTGCTGCCCGGGCCGCAATTCGAAGGGCACCGTCCACTCAAAGATATCGATAAACTTCTTGTCCATCTTGCCCCGGGCCGTGGAGGGCTGGCCGGGGCGATGGAGGAGGACCTGGGGGGAACGGCCAACTTTGACAATGGCGCTGAAATAGGACTGGGCCAGGGCTCTGTCGTCCCAATTTTTAATAAAAATCAGGACATAGACTAAATGGAAGGCTAGCCCCAGGCCGAGCAGGACCTTGCCCAGGACCGGCCAAAGCGCCGCCCGTTTGATCCGCGGGAATCCTTCCTGGAGAAAGCGGAGAATCTTGGGGGCGGGCAGGGGGCCCAGCTTCTTCTTCGTCCAGAGGTCCAAGGCCTGGAGTATCACGAAGAAAAACACCAGGACAAAAAAGCATTGGATGATATATCCG
>JBAVVA010000082.1:0-13019 GCA_049697055.1 Candidatus Aminicenantales bacterium | reverse complement strand
GGTGGGGATGCCCCTCCGCCGTGCCACCCCCCTCATGATTTACGGAAGGGGGGATGTTTCGCCCTATTGCCTTAGGAAGGGAATCTTGAGGTCGAACACGGCGGCCAGGCGGGCCAGGGCGTGCCGGGGCAGGGCTTGCACGTCTTGGGCCAGCCGGTATTCGGCGGTTTGATGCTGGAAGGCGGCCCGAAATTCTGGCCGCATCGGCTGGGCCGGGTTGAAGCGGCCGGCCAGGGGGTTGATGTACTTCCCGTGCTGGAGGATGCGGTAGTCAAGGTGGGGGCCGGTGGAGTCTCCGGACGTCCCCACATAGCCGATGACCTGGCCGCTCAGGACCTGGGCGCCCGCTCCGATCCCTTGGCCGAAGCCGCTGAGGTGGAGATACATGGTTTCGTAGCCGGCTTTGTGCTGGAGGGTAACCAGGCGGCCCGCCCCTCCGCTCCAGCCGGCGGTCAGGACTTTGCCGTCGGCCGTGGCCCGCACTGGCGTGCCCACCGGCGCGGCGTAGTCCACCGCGTAGTGGGCCCGGTAGATCTTGCTCACCGGGTTGAAGCGGCTGGAAGTGAAGTGGGAAGTGATGCGGCCGAACTTAAGCGGAGATTTCAAAAATTCTTTGCGCAGGGAGTGGCCCGATTCGTCGAAATAATCGGTCTGGCCCGTGTCCGGATAGGTGAAGCGGAAGGCCTGCAGGCGCCGGCCTTGGTTCCAGAACTCGGCAGCCAGGATGTTCCCGTAGCCGGCCGGCCGGCCGCACTTGAACTTCTTTTCGAACAGCACCCGGAAACGATCCCCCCGCTGCGGGTCGATATAAAAGTCCACGTCCCAGGCAAAAATCTCGGCAAAGTCCAGGGCCAGGAGGCCGTTTTCTCCAGCCCGGTCAAAAGAGCTGATGAGGAAGTCTTCAATCTGGCCCTGGACCGCGGCCAAGCGGATCTCAACCGGGAATTTGAGGACTTCGGCCCGGATCATGCCCCCGCTGCGCCGCAGGCGGAGGAAATTCGTGTCGTTGATGTCGTATTCGATGACCTCCAGCCGCCCCTGGGGATCTTGGTAAAAGCGCATTTCGCGGCCAGCCTTGATGGAGCTCAGGTCGAAGACGGAGCGGGACTGCTCCATGAGGTTGTGGACATCGGCCGGGCCGAAACCATAGGCGGACAGAATCCCGGCCAGAGTCTGGCCCGGGAAGATGACCTCTTTGCGCTCCGAGTAAGGGGCGGGCAGCCTCAGCCATTGGGCCAAGGAGAGGCTTGGGGAGGCGGCTGTTTTTTGGGGCGGAGGTCCGGTTCGATGGAAGATCAAATAGGCGGCTAAGCTGAAGGCCAGAAGGCCGACCAGGGACAGGACGAGCAGGAGCGGTCTTTTTTTGGCTGCCGTTTTCCGGCGGGGAATCGGCCGATAAAGGTTTAGGGATCTTCGGGCCGGTGCTTTTTTTTTCCGGGATACGGTCATCCGCCTGCTCTCATTCAAGGAACGAATGTGGAAGCCTTATGGTTGCCGGCCCCAGCCGGGCTCCCTCTCACCGGTTCAGCGGTCGGCCAAGGCCGCACCGGCCAGGAAGGCCAGTCTGGCGATATCGGCCATGATGTCGGGGTTGATACGGTAGATGGTATCGCCGGCCTGATGGTAGGAGAGATGCGGGCCGTTGGAGCCGAGCGATAGGCAAGGGATTCCCTGGAGGAAAAAAGGGGCGAAGTCCGAACTGCGCACTCCGACGCCCTGGATGGGGCGCAGGCCGCGCAGGATCTTCACTCCGCGGTCAGCCTCCTCCAGCGCCTGCTGGAGCGCGGCCGGCTCAGGGCTCACCCCGGCGCGGGTCCCGTCTCCCTCTCCGGTCATGTCGAAGTTGAACATGGCCGTGACCTTAGTGAAACGGGGCGGAAGATGGCCGGCGAAATAGTTGGAGCCCAGGAGCCCCATCTCCTCCCCGCCGAACAAAACGAAGACCGCCGAGCGGCGGGGCTGCCGGCCGAGGGCTGTCCAGGCATGGGCAATCTCCATGACCGTGGCCGAGCCCGAGGCATTGTCGTCGGCGCCGGGGAAGAGGATGCTCAGGTGCCGGCCACAATGGTCGAAATGGCCGCCGAAGATCAGGCATTCGCTTTTAAGCTTGGGGTCCGAGCCTTCCAGCCAGCCCACGACGTTGGTGCCGAGGCCGTCGGCAAAATGACGGGACTCGACGCTATAGCGGAGGCCGGCCTCAAGCGGGAAGGAAAGCGGCCGTTTGGTGGCGGCCAGGTCTTTCTTGAGGTCGGCCGAGGTGAGCCCCTTGTCCTTGAAGAGCAGGTCGGCCGTCTGTTCCGAGATTTCGGCCGGGGTGAAACCCGGGAGCCAGTCGCCGTTGGGGTTGGCGGATACTTCGGGATAGATGTAAACCAAGCCCAGCGCGCCTTTGTCCCGGGCGGTCTTCATTCGAGTGCGATGCTGGTCGTAATCCTGATACCGCTTGTCGGACGGGTCGGGCGTGCCGCGGAAGCAGAGGATGAAGCGGCCCTTGACTTCCAGGCCGGCATAGTCGTCGTAGCCGAGCTCCGGCGCGCAGATGCCCCAGCCGGCGAAGACCAGGCCGGCTTCGGCGCGGCCGCTGTCGCTGAAAAGCAGGGGGAGGAAATCTTTCCCGGCCTCGAGCTTCACTTCAACGAGCTTGACTGGACCGTCGGCCGTCTTTTCCGGCAGGACGAGCGTCATGTCCGCCTTGTCGATGAGAGTGTAGGGCGAGGGATAGGACTGCAGATACCCCTCTTGGGCGCTGAGGGGCTTCAAACCCCATTCCTTGAACTTGAGGGCCGCCCAGCGGCAGGCGGCCGTGTAGCCCTGGTGGCCGGTCAGCCGGCCGGCGAACTCCGGCGAGGCCAGGGTCTTGCAGATGGCATAGGCTTCTTCGGGGCGAATGGCCTCCAGACCCTTTTTCAGGCTGGCCGGGTCCAGGTTGGCCTGGGCCAGAGGGGTTAACATCAGAAGTGAGGCTGTCAGTACGCATAAAACGAGCTTGGCGGCTCTCATGGTGACTCCTTTATTTTTTTCCGGCGGGCGATCTCCAGCCGAACCGGCTTGTGCAGGACGACAAAATAATAGACCGCCAGCCCAGCACTGATGATGCCGAAGCGCCAGAGGTTGCCCTGGATGAGACCGATTATCCCGTAGGCCAGGATGGCCAGGAGCAGAAAGAGGTGGAAAAAGGCGAAGATCAGGTCGACCTTTTTTGAGCTTTTCTTTTTGAACATGGCGGTTCAGCCCGACGGCCGGCCGAATTTCAAATTAACATAAAGCGGGGGGATAATGCCAATCTTGAGGAATGCTCCCTGCCCGTTTTGGTGGGATCGTTTAGCGCAGGCCGAGAAACAACCTCCGGGTGAGGGTGAAAGGCCGCAATAGAATGTGGGCCAGGATAGGCAGGGCCAGGCCGCTTACCAGGAGAATTCCGTAGTGCCAGGCCGGGGCGAGGGTCAGGCTTGAAGCGGAAAGAATGATGTTGATCCCCATTATGGCGTAAACATGGAAAAGGAAGATCGAATACGAAAAACTGCCCAGCCAGGCCGGCCAACCGGTTTTCCAATTGATTTTGAACAGCAAAAAAATATAGGTCAGGCTGAGGCTGAGGTAGAACAGGGTTCCCTTATCGCCTGGAATCTTCAGCCGTCCCAGCAGGATCAATATTTGCAGTGATAAGCCGACGGCGGCCAGGGCCGCTGCAATTGCCGATATCCATGGGGATTGCCATAATTGTTTGAAACGGCAGAGGCCTAACCCGAATAGGAAATAGGGGAGCAGAGACAATAGCCCGTCGAGAGAAAGAGGCCAGCGGACTGACGCAAACGCGCCCGGCTTGGCCAGGAAGATCGGCAGGAGTGTCAAGCTCAGGGCCACTAGCCACTGCCATTTTCTATCCAGCCATTTGGCCGACTCGAGAAGGCCGATGATCACAAAAATCAAAAAAAGCGCCTGGAGAAACCAAAATTGAGAAACCGGGAAAACAAGGATTTTCCAGGACCGCAAAATTTTTGTCGGCGGCGCCACATAAGGGGGGGTGTGCTTAAGCAAGAATAAGAGGATGCCCACACAGACCATGGGCAGGAGCAGCCTCCTGGCCTTTCCCCTCATAAATTTCCAGCCGTTCCCCGGGACCAAAGGCCGGAGCGCATAGACATAACCGGAGATACAAGCAAAGAGAGGCATTCTGATGAAGCCGAAGATATATATAAGGCCTTCATATAAGCCCGGAGCCCGGCTGGGCGCCCAAACATTCACATGAAAGGCCACTACCAGAAGGATGGCCAGGCCGCGGAGAGTCTCAAGCCTCGCATCCTTGTTTCCCTTTTTGGTCATGGATCGTTCAGGCGGACCATTTTCTCATGAGCGGCCCGGTCAAGGCCATATCTGAAGCGGAGAGGCTGGCCACATCTTAGGTGGAAAAGAAAATGCCAGAGCCATTATAATAGATAAAAAAGGAGAAAAGGATGAGCCTTCGAAAATCATTATCCATCGGGCTGGCCGTCGCGGTCCTTGGTGTTTCGCTATCCTGGGCTGCTCTTCAACAACAGCCGACGGCGGCGGCGGCCAGCGAGGAGCAGAAGCTCCTGGCGGCCATGCACAGCATTCAGAGCCAACCCCTCACCGATTATGTCCGGGAGCTGGCCTCGGAGAAGTACGGCGGCCGGTTGACCGGCACGGAGGAGTACAACCTCTGCGCCCGCTGGGTGGCTGGACTATTTCAGAAATGGGGGCTGCAGCCGGCCGGCGACAAGGGGACCTATTTCCAGGCCTTCCCCGACCCTTATACGCTCGTCTTTCCGGGGTGCGAGCTTGTCCTCAATATTCCCTGGAAGGACGGGCTCATCAAGAAGTCTTATCGATACGAGGACGAGTTCATCCCCGGGGGCACCTCGGCTTCGGGCGAAATTACGGCCGAGGTCGTCTATGTCGGTTATGGCCTTTCCGCGCCCGAGCTTGGCTATGACGACTACCAGGGGGTGGACGTCCGGGGCAAGATCGTGCTCATGGAGCGGGAGGTGCCCGTTGAACCGGACAAGGACCCCGAGCTGTTCAAAAAGTGGCGGCCCTACTCCTTCCATCAGTACAAGCTGGAGACCGCCGACGATAAAGGCGCCCGGGGGCTGATCTACAACTATGGCCCCATCGGCAACCCCAACAACTCTTACCGGGAGGGTTTTATCTACAGTCACGTCGGGCCAGCCGTGGTGGACGATATCTTTGCCGGCACCGGCCGGAACCACAAGGAGGTCGTGGAAAAGATCGCCCGGACGCTCAAGCCCCAATCCTTCGCCACGGGCAAGATCATGACCATCAAGAATGTCACCCAGCACCACCCGGAGGGCATCGGCCTCAACGTGCTGGCCGTTTTGCCCGGTTCCGACCCGGTTCTCAAGGATGAGGTCCTCATCGTGGGAGCCCATCTCGACCACCTCGGCCGCCTCTGGGAGCTCATGCCCGGGGCCAGCGACAACGCTTCCTCCGTGGCGGTGATGCTGGGTTTGGCCGAGGCCTTGAGCCGCTGCGAAGTCAAGCCGCGCCGCGCGGTGATGTTCATCGCCTTCGGCGCCGAGGAACAGGGCGTGATGGGCTCTGAATACTACCTCAGCCACCCCTTCTTCCCCCTGGGCAAGACCATGGCCTTCATCAATATGGAGAATGCCGGCTCGGGAGACAAGTTAAATATTCTGGCCGGCAAGAATTTTCCGGGCCTGTGGAGCACTCTCGACCGTGCCAATCAGAAGTACATCCACCGGATCATGACCGCTTCCGCATTCGCCAACATCGCCCGGCCCCGGCAGGACACGGCCCGCTTCCTGTGGAAGGGAGTGCCCTCCGTCACCCTCAGCTCCCAAGGCGGCCGGACTTATTATCACATCACCAAAGACGATATCTCGACCATCACCCCCGAAATCATGGAGGACGCGGCCCAGCTTCTGTTCATGGCCGTTATGGATATGGCTTCGGCCGGCAAGCTGGATTTTCGCCCGGAAACCGGTAGGTGAGTGAAGGGGTGCCTTCCATGGCTGGGGAGGGGAGGAGAGGGATGTTCACCTTCGAGGCCCCCACCCGGGTTGTCTTCGGCGCCGGAACAGCCGGACGCGTCGGAGAAGAAGCCGAGCTCCTGTCTCAAAGCGGTCCTGCTTTCCTGGTCACGGATAAAGGGATCGTCGCTTCGGGAATCGCTGCGCGTATTATCCGCCAGCTGCCCAGGGTCGAAGTGTTCGACGGAGTCGAGCCGAACCCGAGGCAGTCGACCGTGGACAGGGCGGGGGAATTGGCCCGGCGCTTCAAGCCCGCCGTCATCATCGGCCTGGGCGGGGGGAGCGCCCTGGACTCGGCCAAAGCTGTAGCCCTTCTGGCGGTGAACCCCGGCCGCATCGAGGACTATGAGGGCCGGAGCCGGTACAAGGCGCGTCCCCTTCCGGTCCTGGCCGTGCCAACGACGTGCGGGACGGGCAGTGAGGTGACCTGGGTGGCGGTCATCACTCATACCGGCCGCCGCTTCAAAATGAGCATCAAGGGGCCGGGCCTGTTCCCGGCCACGGCGGTAGTGGACCCGGACCTGCTCCGGACTCTGCCTGCGGCGCTGGCAGGTTCGACGGGGTTGGATGCCCTGACCCATGCTGTGGAGGCTTTTACGGTCAAACCGGCCACTTCCTTCACGGACCTATTCGCTCGAGAAGCGGTGGGGCTTTTGTTCGGCCATCTCCGGGCCGCCTTCCTGGATATCGGCGCGAATGAAGAAGCCCGGGAGAAGGTCATGCTGGGAAGCCTTCTGGCCGGGTTTGCCTTCGGCCACAGCGATGTGGGCGCCGTTCACTGCCTGGCCGAGTCGGTGGGCGCGCTTTTCGACACGCCGCACGGCGCGGCCTGCTCCGTGTTTCTTCCCTTGATCATGGAATTCAACTTGCCGGCGTCCGTGGCCCGCTACGCTGAGCTGGCCCGCCTGATCGGTGAGACGGACGAAAACGACGAGCGGGCCGCCCGCCGGCTCATCGTGCGGGTCAAGGAATTGAGCCGCGGCCTCGGCATCCCTTCCTTTAAAGAGCTGGGGATTGGCCCGGAACATTTCCAGGAGATTGCCCAGAAGTCGGCGGCCAATAACTCCAACCCCTCCAACCCGCGGACGGCCGGAGTCGAGGATTATCTGGGCATCCTCCGGCGCGCGGCGGCCGGGCCGGGCAAGACGGGGAGAGTGGCATGAAGGCCGGTCCGGACTCCGCATGGGCCTTGCGTCTCTGCGGCCTGAGCAAATTCTCAATTTCAATGCCGGGCTGAAGGATGTGTCCTTCGAGCTGGCCGGAATCCTGGTCTTGACCGTTCTTTATTTCGCCCTCGGCCTGTGGGTATTCCGGAGGCGCCATCTCCGGAGCCGATAGACGCCCTCATTCGATTAGGATTCTTGGCTGTCTGCGGCTCTCTCCTCAGCTGGAGCCCCCCGCCTTCAGTCCCCTAAACGCACCCCAATTTCTGCTCGGGTTTGACCCTTTTTCAATATAAAGACGATTTCAAAAAAGAAAAGGCCAATAATGTGAAATGAATTGAAATAATAGGACATTTGAACGGTTCATATTTTTTCATGGGCCGCCGGGGGTCAAAATATTTGTTGACTTTTCCCTTAACTTATTTAAAATCACATTTATATATTGGAGAAGGAGCGGGGGTGACGTGACCGAGAACAACGTATTCGATTCCTGGAAGGCAATTTCCGAATACTTAGGCAAGAGAGTCAGGACCTGCATAAGGTGGGAAAAAGAACTCGGGCTGCCCGTTCACCGCATCGATGCCCATTCGACTCGTTCCAGGGTTTTCGCTTATAAATCCGAGATCGACCAATGGCGGAGACAAAAGGCCGAGGTCCGTTCCTTTCGCCGTGTGCCTTTCTTGTCCGGAAGAGTCATCATCGCCGGCACCGTCTTCCTGGCCATAGGTTTATTTTTGATCTTTATCGTGCGCCCTTTTACGGCCTATTCGTCCGGCCGCGCCTCGGCCGCCGGCCCCCTCCGGTTAGTGAAGATCGCCGTTTTGCCCTTCACCGACGGGAACGGCGCGGCCTATGAAGAATACCTATCCGTCGGTCTGGCTCAGGAAATCGTGGATTGCCTGCAGCGGCATAAAGGCCTGGCCGTAATCTCCTTGCCGGCCCGGGTCCGCAACATGCCTTCCTCCAAGACCGAGCATATCGGCCGGGAATTGGGGTTGGACTACATTCTCAAGGGCGAAATCAGGAGGGAGAAGGACAGCGCCAACCTGGCCCTGGAATTCATCAAAGCCACCAATGAAGAGCTGATCTGGAGCTCGAAATACCAGGAGCCGCTGAACCAGTTGTGGGTCATCAAGAACGATCTCTTGACCAAGATCGGCGAGGTGCTGAACGAGAGAGAGATTCCCCCTGGACCCCTCCCCGGACGGCCGGATGATGCCACGAACACCCTCGTCCTGGACAGCTATCTCAAGGGAAATTTCATTCTCTCCCGGTTGAACGGGGAGATGAATGACCCCTGGATTTTGTATCATCAGGGGAAATACTACGAGTCGAAATACACGATCGGCGATAATGAGCTGGCCATAAGCCTTTTCCGGCAAGCCATCAGCCGCGACCAGACATTCGCTCCGGCCTTTGTCGGGCTGGCCACCTGCTACGCCAATTACGTCCATTTCAACTGGGACTACAACATCCTCTGGCTGGACCGGGCCGAAGAACTGCTGGCCAAAGCCCAGGCCTTGAATCCCGATCTGCCGGGCTACTTCAGCACCCAGGTGGAGACCCTTTTGTTGAGGGAATACAGCTTCAGACAAAATCGGGAGGCGCAAATCGAGAACTTGGCCCAAGCGGGGCAGAAGAAATACCCCAATGACCCGCAGATCAACTCCATTGTGGGCACTTACCATTTCCGAAGATTCGGAAAGGAGGGGCGGCCGGAGGATTGGACCCAGGCCCTCCGCTTCAAGGAAAAAAGCTTCTGGCTGAATCCCTATGCTCTCAGCAACATGGTCTATGTAGAGCTCCTCATGCTCGACCGGGACTTTGATAAAGCCCTGGAGGTTTGCTCGCTGCTGGAAAAACTCGACACTTCGAGCCTGGCCAAGTTGCAGCTGGGAGAGGTCTATTATTATCGGGGCGACCTGGAGAAAAGCGAGGCCGTCTTCAAGGGCTTCGAAGTGCCCATGACCTTCCGGCTGATTTCCTTGCATTATTTGGGCATGATCCATGCCCAACGGGGGGAACAGAAAGAGGCGCTCCAAGCCGTGCAGGAGATCAATCTCTTATCTCCCGGAGAGTTCCGCTATTTCGACGACCGGCTGAAATTGGCCTCCATTTTTATAGGGCTGGGCCGGGAGGAAATCGGCTATCAGTATCTTCAATCCTTCTTCCAGATGGACCGCACCATGGGGGACCGGTTCATTAATTATCGGTATATCGCCCTGGATAAAAACTTCGATAAAATTAGAAAAAACGACAAATTTCTCGAAATTATTAACCAAAAGGAGGCCTCCCCATGGGTGAGAGCAAGACCATCCGTGTAACTCCCAATGTGAAGGAATGCCTGGCTGTGCTGACCAAGGCTGTCGCCGGCCTGCCCCCCGGCAGCCTTAAAGATCAGGCCAAGGACGCTTTGGCGTATATGTCCAAGACCTTCCAGGGCCGGCCCCAACCCCTGGGCGGGCGCGGCTGTCCAGGTAATACAAGCATCATCAAATAAGCCGAACCGAATTTCCTCTTCTGACCGTGGCGCTATGCGGCTCAAGGCGTTGACGTATGTCCTGAACGAAGACTGCAATTTCCGTTGCGCTTACTGCTATAAAAAGACGAGGTCGGCCCGCTTCAGCTTTTCCCTGGCCCGGCGCCTTCTTGTTTTTTTTTACCGTTTCTGACCCGGGACTACTATCTCAATTTCACGGGCGGTGAGCCGCTCCTCTGCTTCGGCCTTCTTCAAAAGATAGTGGCTTTGGCCGAGGCCGCCAGCCCGCCGCTCGGCAAGCAGGCGCATTATTCCCTCACCACCAACGGCAGCCTGGTCTCCGATACGGTCCTTCGCTATTTGAGCCGGTATCGATTCACGGTCACCTTGAGTTATGACGGAACGGCCCAGGATTTTCAACGGCAGCCAGGCTCCGGCCGCCTGGTGCTTTCCCGGCTCAAAGCCCTGCGGGACGAAACCCGGATTCGGCTCAGGGTCAACAGCGTTTTTACGCCCAAAACGATTCCCCACCTTTCGGAATCCGTCCGGCTGCTGTTGGGCCTGAACGTCCCGGACATCGACTTCAACCTGTCCGTTCTCAAGCCCTGGAGCCGGGCCTCGCTCAGCAAACTGGACCACCAGATGAACAGGGTGGTCAACCATCTCTTCAATCATTTCCGGAGGACCGGACAAGTGCCGCTCGAAACTTTCCGGGAATCCGGACCAAAAAGAATTTTTTCCTGTGCCGCCGGCCGCGACCGGCTGGCCTTTACTCCCGACGGAAGGATTTGGGGCTGCCACCTTTTCAGCGACTATTTTCGGGGGAAGAAGCGGGCAGAAGCCTCTCGACGCTACGGCTTGGGGACCTTGTCCGAGATCAGCGGGAGTCCCGAAGCGGCCCGCGCCCGCCTGGCTCCCCGCTTTGAGCGGCTGGCCATGGACCATATGGCCACCCGGCGGGGCGGTTGTTTTCTTTGCCCCAAGGTGGAGCAGTGCACCGTCTGTCCGGTGAACGCGGCCTTTTCGGGCTCTCCCCTGGGCCGTATCCCTCTTTATATGTGCCGGACCAGGAAGATCGTCATGGAGGCAGAAAACCGATTCCGTCGTCTGATCAGAGGTGCAGCTCGAGGATATCCTCGTCCTCGAGAAGGTGGTCCCGGTTGGCCATCTGGCCCTGGTACTTATCGCCGCGCCAGATGCGGGCGTACTTGAGGCTCTGAGCGAAATCCTTGTGCACGGCTTTGGCCAGATCCATAACCGTGCTGCCCTTGGGCAGAGTGAAAGGCTCGTCCAAATCAGGTTTCTTGCCGGGCGCCTTGCTGTAAACCCGGATGATGTCCAAGAGCAGGAAGACCTTCCGACGCAGCGGCTCGATTCCCTCAGCCGCCAGGGGGGACACGGGTATCACTTCGAACCGCTCGCCGAACAGGATGCGCAAGGCCTCGAGATTTTCTGGGGCGCGCTCCGTTTCGGCTTTGCAGGCCGCCACCAGCGTCCGCTTCCGGTAGGGCGGGACCGGCCCGGACAGAGGCTCCCCCCCGCCCACCAGCTCCACTTTTTTTTCCTTGAGCCGAAGGAGAACGGCCTCCAAGTCCGAAGCCGGGTCCTGGGCTGTCAGGTCGGCCACCAGGAGCACGGCATCGGCCACTTTGACCGCCTCGGCCAGCCCGGTCTCAATGAAATCGGCCATCAGGGGCGGGGTGTCGATGATCTGGATGCGGATATTCTCGAACTTCATCATGTAGGGCGCCGGCTGCCGGGTGGTGAACGGATAGTTGCCGACCTCGGGGTTGGCTTCGGTCAGGGCTTTGACCACTGAGGATTTGCCCGCGTTGGGCAGGCCGACCAGGATGACCTGGCCGGCGCCCGATTTGTCGATAAGGGTGCTTGGACTGTGCCGAGCTAGGGTGGGCTGTTTGTCGCCGGAGTCTCTGAGCTTGGCGACCTTGGTTTTGAGCTGGGCTTGGAGTTTCTCCGTCCCCTTGTGCTTAGGAATGACGGCCAACAGCTCCTCCAGGATTTCTATCTTTTCCTGAGCGCTGCGAGCGGTCTTGAGTTTTTTCTCAACCTCAAAATACTGGGGTGGAAGGTTGGCCGGCATCGGCGGTAAGATCCTCCAAGCGCTAATCTATAAATTCAAGAGAATAGGATACAAAAAATGTCGTTAGGCTTTCAATATAAAAATTGAAGCTTTTATAAAATATTGATTGGGAGGAACAAGTAGCGTAAAAAATCGCCGTAGGTTCGAGGGGAATATTGTTTTTATATACAAATATGCTTATAAATCAATCAATTTCATCTTTATCATCGCTGCCGGATATTTCTTTAGAATAATGTATTTTTTATGTAAAAATTGGCTTAGTTTATATTAAAATCATGAAAATAAATAAAAAACATATATTTTCTTCTGCTTTCTTATGAAAAATGATTTATTTGCACAACAGTTGTAAATGCGGGCTTGACCTCAATATGTAGTAGATTCGCTCCGGCACCTCCCCAAAATATTTTGAATTTTGCTTTACTTTTGTCATTATTTTGTTTATAATTTTATCGAAAATTTTTAGTCTATTTGTAGCAAGAAATGGCCCGCTGAACGTCCTTATCAATTAGGCGAAATTATCATGAAAAAAAAGGAAAAAAAAAAGCCCAAGGCGAGCAAGCCAAAGCTGAACCTCAAGAAAGCCTCAGCCAAGCTAAAGGTTGAATCGAAATCTGCTCGAGCCAAGCCTGGCCGGCCCGCCGCAGCAGGGCAGAAAAAGAAGATGCCGGAAGCGGCCAAAACGACTGCCGAGGCCAAGCCCGACAAGGTGCCCCCTGCGCCCGTCGCTCTCCCCGCTAAGGCCGGACCCGCTCCCGAACCGGAGGAAACGGGCAAGCCCCGCCGAGAGACCAAGTATACTGCCGAGAGCATCAAAGTTCTTAAGGGGCTGGATGCCGTCCGCAAGCGGCCGGCCATGTACATCGGCTCGACCGGACCGGAGGGCCTCCACCATCTGGTCTACGAGGTGGTGGACAATTCCATCGACGAGGCCTTGGCCGGTTTCTGCAAGAACATCGATGTCTTCATTCATGTCGACGACTCGGTGACGGTCATCGACGACGGCCGCGGCATCCCCGTGGAGATGCATAAGAAAGAGAAAAAGTCGGCCGCCGAAGTGGTCATGACTATGCTGCACGCCGGCGGCAAGTTCGATGATAAGACCTACAAGGTCTCGGGCGGACTGCACGGGGTCGGCGTGTCAGTGACCAACGCCCTGTCCCGAAGGCTCGACCTGGAGGTCAAGCGCAACGGGGGGATCTACACCCAGAGCTATGAGCGCGGCGTGCCGGTCAGCCGGCTCAAAC
>JBAVVA010000081.1:0-1664 GCA_049697055.1 Candidatus Aminicenantales bacterium | reverse complement strand
GCCATAATCCGACCTTACGCCCCAGACGGCTGGCCAGGATGTAGCCCAGGAAGCCCACCGAGGCCACCAGGATAACGACCTTCCACACCGTGGCCGGGTTGATGTGGAAACGGGTGTACTCTTGGTTGGGCAGGACGGGCAAAATGATGAGCGTCACCAGGAGGAATTTCAAGGCGGCCAGGAATTCGACCCGGTCAAGGTGCTTGACCGCGTTCTCCAGCTCCGCTTTTTCCGAGAGCAGGAAAGCGTTGAGAACGCCCAGGGCCATGGCCACCCAGACGTCGGCCTGCAGGGCCAGGCCGCCGGTGATGAAGGTCAGGAGGGCGGAGATCTCTGTGGTGATTCCGAACTTTTCGGACTCCCTCATCTTGGCCAGGTAGGAGAGCACGGCCAGGGCGGCCAGGGCCAGCAGGCCGGCGGGCAGCATGAAGCCGGCCTGGAGTTTATTCAGCCAGGCGCAGCCGAAGCCGAACAGGCTGATCAGAGGATAGGTTCTCACCCCGCCCAGGGTCAGGCGGCGGTGCTCGTACCTTAAACCTTCGCGCTCCAGCCCGACCAGAAGGCCGAGGGCCAGGGCCAGGGCGAAACGAAGCTCAACCGACCAGTGAATGATGTCCATGCTTGAGGCCGCGCGTCATTTTGGAACGGATTATATCCCATTCGGGCTGAAAACTCATTACCCGCTAGAAGAAGCGGTCATATCTACTTTTTTTGACTCAACATTCAAGAAGAGGGAGGCGTTCTGTCACGGCGCGACCTCATCCACCCTTACGCAAGACCCACCCATCCGCCACTATTATGATCTTGATTTAATATCGCTGGATGAATATCATATTCCTGTTTTTCGGCTTTTCAGCAAGGGGGGACGCTTTTTGGAAAGAAGATCATGTATATCGAACACAAATGGATTATGTGAATGACGCATAGACAGGTCATCGTCATCGGCGCCGGGCTGGCCGGGTTAGCCACGGGCATTTATGCCCGGCGCTGCGGCTATCCCTGCCGGATCGTGGAGCAGCATTCCGCGGCGGGCGGAGTGGCGGCCGCCTGGCGGAGGAAGGATTTCCTTATCGACGGCGGGGTCCATTTCATAATGGGCACCAAGCCCGGCTCTGCACTCCAAAACCTGTATCGCGAAATGGGCCTGGATTTTCAGGGCCGCCTTGTCGAGATAAGGACCTATGGCCGCTATATAGATGAGAACAAGGGACGCCGAATCGAAGTGACGCAGGACCTGGACCGCCTGGCCCGCGACTTCAAAGGATACTCGGGCGATGATGCGCCCCTCATCGACCTCCTGGTCAACGGTGCTCGCCGGCTGAGGGGGCTGGACTTGAGTCAATTTGGCTTGAGCCGGCCGCCTGAATTGTCGGGCCGCTTCAGCCTCTGGAAGGACCTGTGGCGTGTCCGCCGCGCCTGGGGGACATTCAGCGGACGCTTTGCCCGCTCCATGTCCGAATTCGCGAGCAAAAGCTCGGATCCCTGGCTGCGGCTCCTGATGAATAACCTTTTTCTGCCTGAAGTGCCGGTCTGGTTCGTCTGCCTCGTGCTGGCCTTTCTAGCTGACGGCGACCTGGGATACATCAAGAACGGCAGCCCGGACATAGTGCAGTCGCTGGAGACACGGTTCCGAGCCTTGGGGGGCGAGGTGATGGCCAATACGT
>JBAVVA010000080.1:0-3711 GCA_049697055.1 Candidatus Aminicenantales bacterium | reverse complement strand
TAGAAACCCTGCGCGGCGGGTAGGCCTCTGGCAAAGAGGGGTTGGTCATGAAAAGCGCGATTCATGGCTTGGGCGGGGGGGGGATTTGACTATGGAACGCGTCCCTAGAAGAGAAAGGCGCCCATCGGTTTTTCTCATCCTGGTTATAACAATTCTGGCTGCGGGCATCATCCTGGCCGGGTATTCTTATTACGGGAATTACGCTAAGAATTATCGGAAGGCAGTCGAGCAACAGCTTGCGGCCATTGCCGACCTGAAGGTAGGCGAGCTCGCTCAGTGGAGAAAAGAGCGTTTGGGGGATGCCGCCGTTTTTTACGGAAATGAGGCCTTTTCCGCTCTGGTGCGGCGCTATTTCGAAAAGCCCAGAGACATGGAAGCGTCAGAACAGCTTCGTTCGTGGCTATGGCAGTTCCAGGAGCAATTACGGTATGACCGGGTCTTCCTGCTTGATGCTCAAGGTGTCGAGCGGATGGCTGTTCCCGACATCCCCGAGCCGGTCGCGGCCCACCTAACAAAAGATGCTCCAGAAATTATTCGGTCGGGCCGGATGAGTTTCTTGGATTTCCATAGGGATGCTCCGGATCGGCCTATCCACCTTTCGATCTTGGTTCCTATTCTCGGGGGAGGAGCGGACCGCCGGGGGCTGGGAATCCTCGTCCTTAGGATCAATCCCCGGACCCACCTTTATCCCCTCATCAGCCGCTGGCCGACTCCCAGCCCGACAGCGGAGACCCTCCTCGTCCGCCGGGAAAGGGATGATGTTGTATATTTGAATGAACTCAAGTTTAGAAAAAATGTCGCGCTCAATCTTCGTGTTCCGTTGGACAAAAAAGATCGTCCCGCGGTGAAAGCGGTCCTTGGACAGGAAGGAATTGTAGAGGCCAAAGACTACCGGGGAGTCGCGGTGCTGGCCGCCCTGCATGCCGTTCCTGATACTCCCTGGTTTTTAATAGCCCGTATAGACAGGGCCGAGGTTCATAGGCCGCTGAGAGAAAGACTCTGGCTGACGGTCATCATCGTCGGCTCCCTGCTCCTCGGCGCAAGCACGGCTGTCGGCTTCATCTGGAGACAGCAGAGTATTCGTTCTTATAAGAAAATACTTGAGGCGGAGGAGCCGCTGTCGATCCAACGCAAAATCTCCAATATCTTAGTCATGTTATCCGACGATGAGTGGTACAACGAGGTGTTGAAAATCATTCTGCAATTGATGCAAAGCCCGTTCGGTGTCTTCGGATACATCGCTGAGGACGGAGCCCTGGTGGTTCCGACCATGACCAGGCAAATCTGGGACAGGTGCCAGGTTCCCGACAAAACCTTCACCTTCCCCAGAAACGCTTGGAGCGACAGCAGCTGGCCCCGAGCCATTAGGGAAAAAAGGATTATCTATTCCAACAAGGTCTCCACTCAGATACCCGAGGGACACGTCGACATTCAAAGGCACATCTCCCTGCCCATTCTGTTCCAGAGGGAGGTGATCGGCCTCTTTCAAGTGGCCAATAAGGAAACGGACTACACCGAAGCAGATGTTCGTTTGCTGAAGTCCCTAGCCGAGCCTATCGCTCCCATACTCAGCGCCAGAGTGTGGCGAAATCGGGCAGCGGAAGCGCTGCGGGAGAGCGAGGAGGCCTTTCGGGCTCTGGCCGAGAATGCCAACGATGGGATCCTGATTGCTGTGGGGCAGGGAACCTACGCTTATGCCAACAAGCGAGCCAGTGAAATCACAGGCTTCGGCGCGGCTGAAGTGCTCAAGACCGGCATCAGGGATTTAATCCACCCAGATGAAGTGAAGAAGGTCATGGAACGATACAAAAAAAGACTGGCCGGAGAGCCAGCCCCGCCCCGGTATGAGACCATCATTATCCGCCAGGACGGAAAGAGCGTGCCGATCGAGCTGTCCGCATCTAAGACAGTCTGGCACGGGCAGCCCGCCGACCTGTTCATCTTCCGCGACATCACCGAGCGCAGGGAGGCGGAGGCGAATCTGGATAAGACCATATCCGAATTGGCGCGCTCCAATAAAGAACTGGAGCAGTTTGCCTACATCGCCTCCCACGACCTCCAGGAGCCCCTGCGCATGGTGGCCAGCTTCACGCAGCTTTTGGCCGAGCGCTACAAAGATCAGCTTGACGAAAAGGCCAAAAAGTACATTGACTACGCGGTGGACGGCGCGGTCCGCATGCAGAGGCTTATCAACGACCTATTGACCTACTCGCGCGTCGGAACAAGGGGCAAACCGCCGGAGCCCGCAGACTCGAATTCAGTTCTGGGCGAGGCCATAAAGAACCTGGCCGCCATGATAGAGGAGAACCGGGCTGTCATCACCAATGACGAGCTGCCGACGGTGCTCGCCGACGCATCACAGCTCGTGCAGGTCTTCCAGAACCTCCTGGCCAACTCCATCAAGTTCCGCGGAAAGGACAATCCGCGCATCCATGTGTCCGCTCAAGACCATGGCCGCGAGTGGATATTCTCCATCCGTGACAACGGCATTGGCATAGACCCGCAGTACGCGGACAGGGTTTTCCTGATATTCCAGCGACTGCACACCAAGGAAGAATACCCCGGCACGGGAATAGGCCTGGCTATTTGCAGGAGGATAGTGGAACGCCACGGCGGCAAAATATGGTTCGAGTCGAAGCCGGGGAAAGGCTCGACATTCTTCTTTACGCTTCCGAAGTAGGCAGGGAGGTGACACCAATGGACGTCTCAAAACTTGTCAGGCCAATTGAAATTCTCCTGGTTGAGGACAACCCCGGGGACGCGGACTTGACCAGGGAGGCTATGGAGAACAGCAAGATGTACCTCACGATGCACGTCGTGGGCGACGGCGTCGAAGCCATGGCTTTCCTGCGGCGCAGGGGGAAGTATGCCGACGCCCCGCGTCCGGACATCGTGCTCCTGGACCTCAACCTGCCCAGGATGAATGGGAAGGAAGTCCTGGCCGAGATAAAGGCGGACCAGGACCTGAAGCGCATTCCGGTCGTGATCCTGACCATCTCCAAGGACGAGGAAGACATACTCAGGAGCTATGACCTGCATGCGAATTGCTACATCACCAAGCCGATTGACCTGAGCCAGTTCATCAAGGTCGTGCAGGCCATCGAGGATTTCTGGCTATCGATCGTCAAGCTTCCGCCGAACGGATCAAAAAAATGACCGAGAGACTGCAGGTTCTCCTCGTCGAGGACAACCCGGCCGACGTCGAATTGATCCGGGAGATGTTGCCCGAGAGGGGGAACGTGAGTGTCCGGCTGGAGTCCGTGCCGCGGCTTTCTAGGGCGGTTAGCCGGCTGAAACGCGGAAACATCGATCTCGCCCTGCTTGACCTCGGGCTGCCCGACAGCCAAGGGCTTCAAACCTTTCACAAGCTGCGGGACGCGGCGCCCGAAATCCCGATAATCGTACTGACGGGAAACGGCGATCAGGATACGGCCGTGGCCGCGGTCAGGGAGGGTGCCCAGGATTATTTTATAAAGGGTGAGGTCACCAGCAGCCTGCTGGCACGCGCGGCGCAGTACGCCGTAGAGCGCCGGCGTATACAGGAGGCACTGCGCCGATCGGAAGAGAACTTCCGCCGCTCTCTGGACGAGTCCCCGCTGGGTATTCGCATCGTCACCGCCGAGGGAGAGAGCCTCTATGCTAACCGGGCCATGCTGGACATTTACGGCTTCGGCAGCATAGAGGAATTGAAGGCCACGCCCGTAAAGACGC
>JBAVVA010000079.1:0-12704 GCA_049697055.1 Candidatus Aminicenantales bacterium | reverse complement strand
TGGTGTCGTGGATGAACCCCGCCTCCTCCAGCTTCCGGCAGATCCGGTCGAAGCATTCCTCTTGTTCCGGCCGCGGCAGGGGACGCCTGAAGACGATGGGCTCCTGCTCCTGGTCCCGGTCAAATATAGCAAACAGGGTCAGCAGAACAGCCGCCGCCAAATTATAGGAAGGCTGACTGCCGGCCTGGGGAATGACGAAACAGGCGCTCGCCCTCCGCAGCTCCTCGCGGTCGAGCCCGGTGCGCTCGTTGCCGAAGAGGAGGCCCAGGCGGGTCGAGGTCGGAAAGCGGAATATGCTCCGGACTGCCTCCCTGAGAGACAGGGAGACAAAATCCTTTCTGAATCGCACGGTGCCGGCGAAGACCACGTCCAAATCGGCCGTGGCTTCGGCCAGGCTTGGATAAAACTTCGCCTGACGGAGGATCTCCTCGGAATGGACGGCCACGCTGTAGGCTTTTTCGGGCACGCTGCGGAGGCCGGCCAGCCGCAGGTCGCGGAACCCGGTATTTTTCATGGCCCGGGCGACCAGGCCCAGGTTGTCCGGATTTTCGGGGTTGGACAAGATGATGGAGACCGGGCGTCGGACGGGACGGCGTGACTCGCGAATCATGGCCGCTGCCTAGTATAGAACAATCCCTGGGACAAAACACACAAAACAGAAAGACGGCTGACATATAAAATGGAAGAGAACCGAAAAAAATGCTAGATCTTGTTTTTTTTGATAATATATATTTCCTTTAAATAATTTCAACGAGGGTGAGGTCATGAAGCGCCAAGAATTGGAGCAACTCTTCCTGTCTTTCGGGTTCAAAGATTTCCGCTGGGCCGACCCACGCCGCTTCGCGGTGGCCGAGTGGGTGCGGATGAAATGCCGCTTCGGCTGTCCGGAGTACGGCCGGACTGCCTCCTGTCCGCCTAGCTTGCCCGGCGTCGAAGAATGCCGCCGGTTCTTCCGGGACTACCGGGAAGCCGCCGTCTTCCACTTCCAGAAGAAAGCCGCCAAGCCGGAGGACCGCTCCGACTGGACCCGGGGCGTCAATCGTGAGCTTCTTAAGCTCGAGCGGGAGGTCTTCCTGCGGGGAATGGAAAAAGCTTTCCTCCTCTTCATGGACAGCTGCAATCTGTGCTCCGAGTGCGCCGGCAACCTCCGGGCCTGCAAGCTGCCCAAAATGGCCAGGCCCACGCCGGATGCTCTGGCCATGGACGTCTATACCTCGGTCCGCCGTCTGGGCTATCCCATTCAGGTGTTGTCCGATTATTCCCAAACAATGAACCGCTATGCTTTCCTGCTTATACAGTGACAAAAAATGTCAAAAATAATATGCAAAAGTACTTGACGCATAATAATTTAGTGAATAGAATAGATTTTTTTTGAGGCGGGAAACTTCGGGGCATTACCTCGCGTATCCAGCTCACATTTCAAATCAGAGGCGACGACTATGAAAAAATGGCTGATTGTTCTTATGCTGTTCGGAACTCTGGCCGCCGCGCCCAAACTCTTTGGCCAATCCACCTTCCTCACTGCTCCCATCAGCTACGGCCTCACCACCGATATCCTGTGGCTGGCGAACAAAGACATCCAATTCGAGCTGGCCAGCACGCTGTCCTCTCGATCCGTGTGGACCGCTCGTTTCGGCTACACCTATCATCGAGCCGGGCAAGGCGGGATGGGCGAAAAGTACGCCAACAACAAAGGCCGCTGGTACCTCGGCTTCCGCTGGCACGGCTACATCCTCACCCGGGCTCCCCATCTTGTCTTCATCGGCCTCGGCTGGGACAACCGTCCCCAGGACGCCATGATCGCGCCCATGGCTGAAGTCGGAGCGACGCTCAGCCTCAAACCCGTCACCCTAACCCTGCTTTATTCCGCCGGATACGAGCTCTACATCAGAAACGCCGGCTACAACAGCCGCTTCGTCCACGGGCCAGAATTACGGGTCGGCTTGTGCTTCTAAGCCGCAGCTCAAACCCTATTGAAGGGTGAAAAGCGCTCTCAGCTTGATATCGGCCGATGATCGGCCCACCATGACTTCATACTCTCCCGGCTCGGCGATCCACTTATTCTTGTTGGCGCTATAGAAGGACAGGTCGCTCTCTCCCACCTCGATCTCAACCCTTTTCATCTGGCCGGGTTTGAGGAAGACCTTGGCCAGGCCTTTAAGCTCTTTGACCGGGCGCGGCTCGCTGGACTCCACATCCCTGATGTAGAGTTGGGCGATTTCGGCCCCTTCCCGCTTTCCCGTATTTTTGATGTCGAAACTCACTTTGGTTTTTTGCCCCGGGGAAATCCGTTTAGGCCCGAGGCGCAGGTTGCTGTATTCGAAGGTCGTGTAGGAAAGCCCGTAGCCGAAGGGAAATAGCGGCTCGATGTGATTCTTGTCAAAGTGGCGATAGCCAAGGAAGATGCCTTCAGCGTATCTCACCCGGTTGTCCTTGTCGTCGTCGTAATAGGAATCGGTGGTGGCGTTGTCTTCCCACCGCTTCTCCAAGGAAACCGGCAATTTCCCCGAGGGGTTGATGTCGCCGAAAAGAATCTCGGCCAGGGCCGTCCCGCCTTCCTGGCCCGGATACCAGGTGTGGATGACCGCTTTCACTCGGTCAAGCCAATCAGCCATCTTTACGTTTCCGCCGGCGGTCAGGACGACAATCACCTTCCTCTTCGCCCCGGCCACTTCCTCCAGCAGCAGCCGCTGCTCTCGCGGCAAATCGAACGGCCGGTCGGCACCCTCTTGTTCAGTGTCCTGGTTAAAGCCGAGACAGAGAACGACCACTTCCGCCAAAGAAGCGATCTTCCCGCTTTCAGCGATGAGCTGCTGGCCGGGAGCTGAATCTTTGTCCAGCGGGCCGGCGATTTTCGGGCCGGGGTGATAGAGAACTTTGATTTTTTCTCCGGCGGCCCGGGCAATTCCTTCCAGGAAGCTTACGGCCTGGAAAGGTGTGACCCGGGAACTGCCGCCGCCGCCCGTAACGGGTGGGAAAGCCGTCGGGCCGATCACGGCGATCGTCTTCTCCGCGGCCCGGTCGAGGGGCAGGAGCCCACCCTCATTCTTTAACAGAACGATTCCCTCCCTGGCCGCCTGGAGAGCCGCTTTCCGCGATTCAGCCGGATAGAGCGGGATCGTCCGGTCGACTTGATCCCGGTCAAAAAACCCGAAGCGGAACATGATGCGCAGCAGGCGGCGAATCTTATCATCGATGGCCGATTCCATCACCCGGCCCGTTTGGAGGGCCGGCAGGATCGTCTCCCGGTTCATGAATTTACCGGAAGGCATCTCCAAGTCGAGGCCCCCGTTCACCGAAGCGAGGCCGTCATGCACGGCGCCCCAGTCGGACATGACGAAGCCTTCGAACTTCCACTGCCCTTTTAAGATGTCGTTGAGGAGATGCGCGTTGCTCGAACAATAGACACCGTTGAGCAAGTTATAGGCGCTCATGACCGCGCCGGCTTTCCCCTCCCCCACCGCCGCCCGGAAGGCCGGCAGGTAGATCTCCTGAAGCGTCCTCTCGTCCATATCCGAGCTGACCCGATGACGGCCATACTCCTGATTATTTGCGGCAAAGTGCTTGACCGTGGCCACCACCCCCCGACTCTGCACCCCCTGAACATAGGCCACCGCCATCCGGCCGGCCAGGTAGGGGTCTTCCCCGAAGTATTCGAAGTTCCGGCCGCACATCGGCGCGCGATGGATGTTCAGGCCGGGAGAGAGCATGATGTGGACGCCCTTGGAGCGGGCTTCCCGGCCTACCATTTCCCCAACCTTGGACATCAGCCCCGGATTCCAGGTAGCGGCCATGGCTATGCCCGCCGGGAAGGCGGTGGCTTCTCCATAATTGCGCACACCCAACGGCCCGTCCGACATCTTGATCTTGGGAATCCCGAGCCGCTCGTTGGGACGGATATAGAATCCTTCGACGCCGCCCAGCATGTCGATCTTTTCCTCCAAGGTCAGGCGGGAGAGAAGGTCGGCCAGGCGGTCTTCAACGGCAGCCTTCGGATTCTTGTAGATGGGTGCGAGGTCTTTCTCCTGAGCCCCCAAGCCGCTCAGCAGCAGGATACAGACAGAAAAAGCAAGGAGCGACCGATTCATAGCTAAACTCCTTTGAATTACTGGGAATTATAAAATATTTTCATGGCTGAAGGCTATCTGTATCAGGCTCATATCCAGCTGTCAAATTTCTCCCGCTTTTGAGAGCGCTCCCGCTTGCTCATCGTCTATTATGATGATTGCATTAATTTCAAGATGATGACCGTCAATGAATGGCAAGATGAGCGGTCTTGACATATATGCATAAAAGGGGCATACTTATGCATATGAGAACAACGATCAACATCGATGACCAGGTATTGAAAAAGGCCTCGGAATTGACAGGCGTCAAAGAAAAAACTGCGCTTGTTCGAAGGGGGCTGGAAGCCCTGATCTCTTTGGAAAGCAGCCGAAGGCTAGCCCGGCTGGGCGGCACGGAGAAAGCCCTTCGCCCCATTCCCCGAAGACGGCTCCCTGAATAAACCGCATGGTTCTAGTCGATACATCGGTCTGGGTGAATCATTTAAGGACCGGCCACACCCACCTCGAAGGTCTGCTGAGCCGGGGCGAGGTATCCTCCCATCCTTTCATTATCGGGGAGCTGGCTTGCGGTCAAATCAATAACAGAAAAGAAATCCTCTCACTTCTGAAAGCTTTGCCCATGGCCCAGGAGGCCACTCATGAAGAAGTCCTTCGGCTTATCCAAGAGCGCAGGCTCATGGGCTGCGGCCTGGGCTATGTGGATATCCATCTCCTGGCCTCTGCGCTGCTAAATTCCGCACCGCTTTGGACTCTCGATGATATGCTTAAAAAAGCAGCCTTCAAGCTTGGAATAGGATATCGAAGCGCTTTATAAACGCTATCGATTTAAACGGGCATTTAATGATGCGGAATTCAGTACCTTCCCGTGCTGCCGAAGCCGCCCCGGCCGCGGGAGGTGGCGTCCAGTGTTTCGGCCTCAACCACTTTCACGGACTGCACGGGCTGGATGAGCATCTGGGCGATTTTCATGCCCTGGCTGATCTTGAACGTCCGCCTGCCGAGGTTGGCCAACACCACTCTGACCTCTCCCCGATAGCCCGCATCCACCACTCCGGCTAAACGGTGGACGGCCTCCAAAGACAGGCCGCTCTTGTCCCAGACCAGGCCGACGAAGCCGGGCGGAATAGCCATCTCCAGGCCGGTCGGTACAGCCTTGACCTCGCCCGGCCCGAGCGCCTCATCCACACAGGAGAAAAGGTCAAGCCCCGCGTCGCCCGGATGCCCATAGGCCGGAAGCTTGGCCGCAGGATGTATTTTTTTAACTTTGAGCTCCATGGTCATATCCCTTCAACCTGCACCTCCCCGACATAGGGCCGGGCCAGGTCAGCCATGTCCAACACCTCCTGACGGCTGAAGGGCTGGACCTCGAGAAACCGGTTGTCGAGCGTGTTGTTGGGGAGGAACTGCTGGACCTGGTAGAATCGGGCGCCCCGGAGCATCTGGGCGATGCTGCGGATGTCCTCCGGCCCCACCAGCCCCGGCACGACCGTCGTCCGGAAGGTGCACTCCAGCCCGGAGCTGCGCACAAGGTCAAGGCTCTCCGAGACGGCGGCCGGATCCATGTCCGCACAAGTCACTTCCCGGTATCTCTCCAGCGGCGCCTTGACATCCATGGCTACCCGGTCCACCAGGCCGGCCCGGATGAGCTCGGCCAGCCGGCCGGGCAAAGAACCGTTAGTATCCAGCTTGACCAAAAGATTCCGCTCCTTGATGACGAGCAGCAGCTCCTCCAGGTGCGCGGTAAGAAGAGGCTCGCCGCCCGAAACGCAGATCCCCTCCAGCCAACCCTGCCGCATGTCCAGATAGCAGATGAAAGTGTCGAGCAGGGTGGTGGGCAGACTTTCCGGGCGGAGGACCAGGTCGGCATTGTGGCAATAGGGGCACCGGAAATTGCAGCCGCCCAGGAAAACGGTCGAAGAGATGTGGCCGGGGAAATCGCGGGAGGCGAACTTTTCTATGCCTTTGATTTCAACCACTCCCCCAACTCCTCCCGGCTGGCGAGCACAGCCTTCACCCCGCCTTCATCCTTAAGGATGAGGATGGGCAGGACCATGCCGCCCTTTTCGTCACGCTTTATGAAGGTCAGGTATTCCCTGATTTTTAGCTTGCCCTCTTTGCGGGCCAGGCTGAACTCCTCGCCCCGGATGTCCGTTCCCCCCAGGAAGGCCTTGAGCTCCCCGCACCTCTGACAGCTGGGGTAGGTGAACAGCTCATAGGTCATGTGATCATTCACACCGATCGTCAGAGAAGCTTGGAGTAGGGCGTGCGCTCCTTGAACTCCTGCTGTTTGCCGTCGTTCCAGGTTTTGACCGGACGGAGATAGCCGACGATTCGGGAATAGACCTCGGTCTCAGAGCCGCACTCCGGACACACCCTCTTTTCGCCGGGCAGGTAGCCGTGGTTGAGGCAGACGGAGAAGGTGGGAGTGATGCTGAAGTAGGGAATCCGCGTCCGGCTGATTTTCTGCACGAGCTTGCGGCAGGTCAGGCCGTCGATCGACTCGGGCAGGAAGGTGTGGAAGATCGTCCCGCCGGTGTAGAGGGGCTGGATGTCCGCCTGGTGCTGCAGCGCCTCGAATACGTCGCGGGTGGCGTCCACGTTGAGCTGGGTGGAGTTGGTCAGGTAGGGGTATTTTTCCGTGCCCGAAGTTTTGATGTTGTTGAACTTCTGCCGGTCCAGCCGGGCCAGGCGGTAGGAAGTGGATTCGGCCGGGGTGGCCTCCAGGTTGTAGAGGCTGCCCGTCTCCTCCTGGAACTGGCGCAGCATGTCCCGCATAAAGTTCAAGGTCTTGACGGCGAAAGCCTTGCCCTCCGGCGTGCCGATCCCCCGGCCCAGGAAATTGAGGCAGGACTCGTGCATGCCGCACAGGCCGATGGTGGAGAAGTGGTTGTCAAAGTGGCCGAGATAGACCTGAGTGTAGGGCATGATGCCCCGGGCCAACATGTTGTTGACCATTTCCCTCTTGGCCTCCAGCGACTCTTTGGCTATGACCATCAGCTCCCGCAGCCGGCCGAAATACTCCTCCTCGGTCTTGGAAGTGTAGCCGATGCGGTTCATGTTGATGGTGACCACGCCGATGGAGCCGGTCGAATCGCCGGGCCCCCAGATGTTGCCCGGCCGCCGCAGGAGCTCCCGCTGGTCGAGGTTGAGGCGGCAGCACATGGCCCGCACGTCGCCCGGGTTCATGTCCGTGCCGATATAGTTCTGGAAATAGGGAATGCCGTATTTGGCCGTGGCCTCGAAGAGGAGCTTGGCGTTGTCCGAATCCCAGTCGAAATCCCGAGTTAAGTTGTAAGTGGGGATGGGGAAGGTGAACACCCGGCCGCGGTAATCGCCCTCCACCATCAGCTCCAGGAAGGCCCGGTTGATCATGTCCATCTCGGCCTGGTACTGGCCATAGGTCGAATCGAGCTCCTCGCCTCCGACCACCACTTTTTTGTCCTTCATGTCCTCGGGCACGGTCCAGTCGAAGGTCAGGTTGGAGAAAGGCGTCTGCCAGCCCCAGCGCGAAGGCACGTTCAATCCATAGATGAGCTTCTGGACATCCTGCTTGACGTGGTCGTAGTCCAGGCGGTCGGACCGGACAAAGGGCGCCAGGAACGTGTCCACCGAGGAGAAGGCCTGGGCCCCGGCGAACTCGCCCTGCATGGTGCCGATGAAATTGACCATGTGCAGGGTGGCCGTCTCCAGGTGGCGGGCCGGGCAGGAATGGACCTGGGCCGGCACGTGGCCGAAGCCCTTGCGCAGGAGCTTCTCCAGGGACCAGCCGGCGCAGTAGCCCACGATGGGATAGGATAAGTCGTGGAGATGGAAATCGCCCTCCTGGTGGGCCCTCTTGACCTTATCCGTGTAAATCTGGTTGAGGGCGAAATTCGACAAGACTTCGCCCGAGATGCGGGCGTTGAGCCCGGAGAAGCTCATGGTGCCCTCGTTCGAGTTCTCCCGGATCTTCCAGTCCTTGTCGTCGATGTAGTCGCGGATGAGGCGCTCCAGGTTGAGGCCGGTCCGGCGGGCTTCACGGATGTCCTTATGCCGCTCCCGATAAAGGATGTAGGACTTGGCCACTTCATGATAGCCCTGCTTCATGAGGACCATTTCTACGATGTCCTGGATCTGCTCCACGGAGGGGATGGTGTAGCCGCCAAATTTCTCCTCCAGGACGAAGGTGGCGATATCGGACACGGTTTTGGCCGCGCCGCTGTTGGAGATGCCCTGGGATTCCATGGACTTGGCCACGGCGGTGGTGATCTTATCCTGGAAAAAGTCCACGATCGTCCCGTCTCTTTTCTTGATGCGCGCTATGGTCCCGGGCATGGCTCCTCCTTTCCAGCTTATTGATTATGAAAAAGATCGACAAAAATTGTTATCACGGAACATTCCCTCAGCCCTTTAAACCAACTAGGATATACCCCCGCCTCGGCATATATCTTGTATGTCCTAGGGCTAGGAAATACTATATATTGTATTTCCGCCATTATTTATACACCCGGTTTTTTGTTTGTCAAGTAGTTTTTTTCGATCGTTTTCAAAAACATTTATCGGATGTGCTCATGGCCATGAAGCATATTGTCCCCGACGCGCTTCCCTACCGCCACAGCGAGGGCAACTCCCCGGCCCACGTCAAGGCGGTCCTGACCGGTACAAGCGTCACCCTTATCGTCGAGGACGGCCAGATGCAGCTCGGCACGTGGCAAGGCATTTATTTCTGCGAGTTCGACGGCCCTCGCCGCCGGCAGGTGTGGGTAAAATTTCTAGCGCGGAATTCCGGGACATGAATCGAATTTCTTAATTCGGTATCGTGTCCCATGAATTCGGGGGCGCGGTTAGACAATCGGCGCGCGACGAATCGCCGCCTCAGCTCGTCAGCCGTTCCCGGAGCAGGGGGATAACCTCCTCGCTCAAAAGGAAGGTTTCGATCTTTTTGGTGATGTCCCCGAACCTGAACTCGGGCTTGAAGAGCGAAACCAGCTCCTCGGCCAAACCGTTCTTTTGCAGCTCGAACTCGGCAACACTCAGACTCCGGCAGCGGTCAAGCACCCGGCCGACGCCCTCCAGCGAGGCCTCCTCTTTGAAGGCGGCCAGGGGGAACCTTTTCTGAAAACCGGCCAGCACCGTCCGGCAGATCTCCTCGCGGCGGAAGAAATAGGCCCGCTCCGGCAGGGTGCGAATCCGCTCCAGCCGCCTGGCCAGTCCGCTGGGATCCTCGGCCTGGCCTACCCGGGACTCACCCTTGGGCGGGATGATGCAGGGGATGAAACGTTCAAACTGGTAGATTTGTTGGGACTCCAGGGAAGCTTTCACCTCCCCGGCTAGTTCTCTCTTGCTCTTCTCGATCTCGGACCGGACGGACTTAAGCTCGTCATCAACTCGGCGGAATCTCAGCACTAGTTCCTCGGGAAGCTCTTTTTTCTGGCTCACATAAGTTTTGATTTCGGACAAGACCGATTCCATCTCAGCCCGACGGCTTTGAGTCTCCGCTTGCCAACGGTCTTCCAACTTCTTGGCCTCCTCGGCTTTGGCCAGGAGAAGGGTCGTCTGGGCCGGAGTCAGGTCCAGGCCGTTGAGCAGGTTGAGAAGGCTGATCTCCGACCTGAGCTCAGGAGCAGGAAGCTTCTCACGGGGCTGGGAATAGCCAAGGCCGGCCAGGAATGCCGACAACAAGGATATCGAAAGAATTCTTAAGGTGAGCTTTCCCGTTTGGCTATTCATATGGACCTCCCTCTCATACTTGGAAGCGGGAGCCGGAAGCTCCCGGCTTCCCGCCTCTCTATATCAAGGAATCAAGCGCGGCGCCTGCCGCGCCCGGCGACCAAGGCCAATCCTGGGACATGACCTCCTTTTTCTTGAAATGAGAATCGTGTCCCGGGCATTACATTCTTACGAGCGCTGCCCTCACATTTGAGTTAGACAATTGTCCTTTGCGGAATCTTGGAGGCAATCCGACACTCTGAGGGGCCAGGCGAATCAGAAGACAAGACCGAGACGCCGAAGCTCGGCCTCGAGGTCAGTCTTGTCGTATTCAAATTGAATTGAGGTGATTCCCAGCGCCCGGGCGGCTTCGATGTTGATCGCCATGTCATCGACGAAAACGCACTCCTCGGCCGATGCGCCGGCGCGCTGAAGAGTCAGGAGGAAAACGGCCGGGTCCGGCTTCAAAATTCCAGCCTCGTAGGACAGGATCCTTACGTCAAACACCTGAGTTTCAGGATATCTCTTCCGGATGAAATCAGCCCTTTCCGGGTCGGTGTTGGAGAGGAGCACGAGCTTGTAGCCGGCCGCTTTAAGGCGGTGGGCCGTCTCGACCGCGGCCGGATTCACGGTAAAGACGTCGTTGAAATATTCATAGAACTGGTCATAGCTGATGTTGATGTCCAGCGCTGCGCAGACCCGCTCCTTGAACTCAGCCGGCGTCACCTCTCCCCTGTCCAGGGCCCGGATCAGCTCAAGCTTGGCATGGGCCACCTGGCGAACGCGCTCCTCGGACATCCCGCCATATTCGGCCAATTTCCTAAAAAAAATGGAGTTGTCGAACCAGACCAGCACCTTGCCCATGTCGAAGATGACCACCCGGATCATGAGTGCTTATCCTTGATAAAAAAGAGAATTATATTCGTAGGAAGCCACAAAATTCAATATAATGCGTTCATAATGTTAGAGGTTCAACCCATTAATAAAGATCAAGCCTCGCCTTCCCTGCCCCGGGTGCTGGGCTTCTGGAGCATCGTCAGCATCGTCATCGGCGGAGTCATCGGCTCTGGCATTTTCCTCGTTCCCAAGGATATCGCCGCAGCGGTCGGCTCCCCCCTGCTCATGATGGCCGTCTGGGTAGTGGGCGGCCTGCTCAGCCTGTTCGGCGCCCTGACTTTCGCCGAGCTGGGCGCAGCCTATCCCCAGGCGGGCGGCATGTACGTTTACCTCCGCGAGGCCTACGGGCCGCTTTTGTCTTTCCTCTTCGGCTGGACGCTCTTCCTGGTCATCGACTCGGGCGCCATCGCCACCCTGGCCGTAGCTTTCTCCTCCAAGTACCTTCCCTACTTTTTCCCCATCACTCCGGCCAGCGCCAAGCTCATCGCCATAGGCCTGATCGCTTATCTGGTGGTTATGAATATCCTGGGCACTCTGGCGGGGGCCATGCTGCAGAACATCCTGACCTTTATTAAATTTACAGCCCTGGCCGGTATGTGTGCGGTGGTTTTCCTCTTCGCTCCCGGCCATCCTGGTCATTTCATCAATCCTGCTCCGCAAAAATTCTCCATGGGCCTCTTGAGCGCCTTCGGAGTCGGGTTGATCGCCTCGCTGTGGGCCTATAAAGGCTGGGAAGGCGCTACCTACAGCGCCGGTGAGACCAAGCGGCCGGAGCGGAACATCCCTTTGGGCCTGGTGGCCGGGACCCTCATCGTCATCGGCATTTATATCGTCGCCAATCTGGCCTACCTGTATGCCTTCCCCTCGGGCGAGATCGCCCGGTCTGACCGCATCGCCTCTCAGGCCATGAACCTGGCCATCGGGCCGCTGGGGGCCACTATTATCGCCGTCATTATCCTCTTATCCATAACCGGCGCCGCCAATCAGAATTTCCTCTGCTCGCCGCGGGTTTACTTTGCCATGGCCAAAGACGGACTGTTTTTCAAACAGGTCGCGGCGGTCCACCCCTACTACCTCACGCCCCATATCTCCATCCTGGCCCTGGGCGCCTGGAGCGTCATCCTGGTCCTTTTCTTCGGCACGTTCGAAAGGCTTTTCACCTATGTGGTCTTCGGGCAGTGGATCTTCTTCGGCCTGACCGGAGCGTCGGTCATGGTGCTGCGCTCGAAGAAGCCGGACCTTCCCCGGCCTTATAAGACTTTCGGCTATCCTGTCATCCCCGTCATTTTCATTCTGTCGGCGGCGTTTATTTCTTTTAATGCCCTGCTGGGCAGTCCCAGGGACACGCTGATCGGCCTGCTCATCATCTTCCTCGGCCTTCCGATTTATTTCTTGTTCAAGCTGCTGGGCAGCAAACCGAAGCCCGCTTAAGCACAACTGCGGCCATCGCCTTTATCACCGCTTATCAGGCCGTCGATCGGAGAGAAGAAATCATAGGCCACTGCCATAGAAAATGTCGGCAGGGCTGAGGGATGCCCAGGAGCGAACGCTTAGGCTTGCCGTCTTTCGCTATCTTGAGATTGATGTTCAACTGAAAATACAATATTATCTTAGGGGGGAGTAGGTCATTCGACAAAAGAATTCATCGTATTTAAAAATAAAAGAAAAGATGGAGGGAACATGAAAGCATCAAAGATATTGGCTGTTTTTTCCTCGGCCTTTGCTCTTCTGGCCATTTTTTTCCCGGCCCCGGCCGCCTGTTCAAACGTCGGCTTCAGCCTCAAGCTTTATGGCGGCCTGAACTACTTCTCCGGCGGCGACCTGAACGAAGGCCTAAAGGGAATGAATGAATATTATGACAGATATTTTTGGTTCTTCGGGCTTACGAAAACCGGGGGAGATTACCAACCTGTTCATCTGGGCCTGAATTTCGGAGGGGACTTCATCGTCCAGGTCACTCCGGCTTTAGGGATCGGGCTTGGCGCGGGCTATCTTCAGGGAACAAGCGAGAGCACGGTCACTTTTGGGCCGGTTGCTGCTGGCGTAAAAACA
>JBAVVA010000078.1:0-6600 GCA_049697055.1 Candidatus Aminicenantales bacterium | reverse complement strand
GCTACAACGTCGGCTACCGGGCTTCCTGGGATTCGGTCACGGGCAAAGTGAACGACATCGTCATCGAGGACAACACCAAGGCCTGGAGCGGAGACCACTGCATCGACCCAGCCCATGTGCCCGGCGTGTTCTTCATCAATTTCAAAATCAACACCCGGACACCCGCTATCATTGATATTGCGCCCACCGTGCTGTCGCTATTCGGCCTGGCCGTGCCCGGTCATATGGACGGCCGGCCTCTGGTTGAGGCCTCACAGGCAGAGCCGGCCCCGGCCGAGAGCGCGCCCACATCGGGCCAAAAAAAGAAGAAATCCTCATGAACCGGAGACAATTCTTAAAGGCCGGGGCAGCGGGCGCCGCCTGGCTGGGGTTCGGTTCGGCCTCCGGCCTCGTCCAGCGGGTTTATGGCAACAAGGAAACAGCCCGCAAGGTCATCATCCTGGGCTGCGACGGGATGGACTCCGGCCTCGTCCAACGCTGGCTCCAGGAGGGCCGCCTGCCCGCCTTCGCCAGGCTCCTCGGCCGCGGCGACTTCCGGCCCCTGACCACCAGCATTCCGCCCCAGAGCCCGGTGGCCTGGTCGAACTTCATTACCGGCTGCGATCCGGGCGGCCATGGCATCTTTGATTTCATGCACCGCGACCCGCGGAAATATTTCCCCGTCTTCAGCGCTTCCCTTACCGAAGACGCCAAGCGCAGGCTTCGGCTGGGCAGCTTGGTTATCCCGCTGTCCGGAGGCCAGGTCATCAACTTGAGGAAAGGGAAAGCCCTGTGGCAGGTTCTCGAGGAACACGATATCCCGGCCACGATTTTTAAGATTCCGGCCAATTACCCTCCCGTGCCCACCCGGCAGCGAACGATCTCCGGGATGGGCACGCCCGACATCCTGGGCAGCTACGGCATCTGCAACTACTACACCACCAAGGAAACCGAGGTCAACGAGGACATCGGGGGGGCCCGCGCCCATAAGGTCTATGTCATCGGCAACCGCGTGGACGCCAAGCTGCCCGGGCCGGTGAACTCCTTCCGCCAGGAGCGGCCCGAGACCTCGATCGACTTCCAGGTCTGGGTGGACCCGGTCCATCCCGTGGCCAAAGTCCGGCTCCCGGACCAGGAATTCATATTAAAAGAAAAGGAATGGAGCGGCTGGAAGCGAGTCCGTTACCACCTTATGCCCACTCAAAGCGTAAGCGGCATCTGCCTGTTCTACCTCAAGGAGGTCCGTCCCGAGTTCAAGCTTTATATTTCGCCGGTCAACATCGACCCGGCCGGCCCGGCCCTGCCCCTCAGCACGCCCGAGGACTACTGCCGGGAACTCGACCACGCCTTCGGCCCATTCTTCACCAAGGGGCTGCCGGCCGATACCTCGGCCCTGGACAACGACCTCCTGGATGAGGATGAATTCCTGGCCATGGACAACAGGGTCCTGGAGGAGAGCAAGGCCATGCTTGACTATGAGCTCCGCCGGTTCGAGGCGGGCCTCCTCTTTTTCTACATCTCCAGCACCGACCAGCGCCAGCACATGTTCTGGAGGTTTCTGGACAAGGACAGCCCCACATATGACCCGGCCTCGGCCGCCCGCTACGGGAATGTCATCCCCGATATCTACGTCGAGGCGGACCAGATACTGGACACGGTGATGAGCCGGGCGGACAAGGACACGGTGATCATGGTCATGTCCGACCACGGGTTCAACCCCTTCAATCGCGAGTTCAACCTGAACACCTGGCTCTGGCAGAACGGCTACCATAAGCTCATCAAGGAATGGAAGGGCGGCGATATGCCATTTTTTGAAAACACGGACTGGTCCAGGTCCAAAGCCTACGGCCTGGGCTTAAATGGCTTGTACCTCAATATGAAAGGGAGAGAAGCGGAGGGCATTGTCAACCCGGGCGCTGAAGCTGAGAACCTTCTGCGGGAGATCGCCTCTAAGCTTGAGCAGACGGTGGACCCCAAGACCGGCCGCCGGGCCATCCGCAGGGCCTTCCTGGCCAAGGACGTTTATCACGGCCCCTACGTCGCCGAGGCTCCGGACATCATACTGGGGTTCGACCGAGGCTATCGCATCTCCTGGGGGTCGCCCACCGGCCGCCTGCCCGAGCAGGTCTTCGCCGACAACCTCGAAAAATGGAGCGGCGACCATATGGGCGCGCCCGAGGTCATTCCCGGGATCCTGGCCGTGAACCGCAAGGTCCGGGCTGAAGCGCCGGCGCTTTATGACCTCGCCCCCTCGGTGCTGGACATTTTCGGCATCAGCCGGCCTAAAGAGATGAGAGGAAGGACGATTTTTTAAGCAAAAAGGAGGCAGCATCTCCATCTCCAACCGTATGATATATGTGGAGGGGTGGCACGGCGGAGGGGCTCCCCGCCTGCGCGCAGCTTTGCGAGCACAGCCGGGGGGGAGTCGTGACAGGACCCCTCCTCTTCTTGAATGCGAGATCGCATAAAAAAAGATGCTGCCCGACAAGGAGAAAACCATGGGAACAGCTAAAGTCAAATTGGACAAGGACCTGCTGGACAAGGTCAAGAAATACGCCCAGCTCTCCGGGTACACCTCGGCCGAGGAGTTCATCACCCACTGCCTGGAGAAGGAGATGGCCAAGCTCGAAGGGTCGGACTCGGAAGAGGAGATAAAGAAAAAGCTCAAAGGATTGGGCTATATTTCCTGAAAAGGGCTGGAGGGCTGACGGGGAGGCCGCCGGACGATGTTAGTCGTGAACAACGCTCTCAATAAACTCTTCGACCTCCTCTGCTATCCTTTTTTAAATATCAACCCCTGGTGGTCCATGGCCTTTCTGTCTCTTCTCACCGGCCTGCTGATGCTGGTCGTTTTCCGCTTCACTTCAAACCAGGCGGGCATCCGCCGGGCCAAAGACCGTATCCTGGGGCACCTGCTTGAATTCCGCCTGTTCAAGGACAGCCTCCGGGTGTCCCTGCAGGCCTTCGGCAACATTCTTGTTCAGAACCTCCGCTACCTGAGCTATACCCTCAAGCCCCTTGTGGTGATGATCATCCCGCTGCTCCTCATCCTGGCCCAATTGAACGCCCGGTACGCTTACCGGCCGCTGCGGCCCGGCGAGCAAGCGATCCTGAAGGTAAGGACGATCCAGGGAACGAATCCCCTGGACTTGGATATGACCATCGCCCCGGCCTCTGGTTTCGCCGTAGAGACCCCTGCCCTTCGCCTCGAGGAAGAAGGCGAGATCGACTGGCGGCTGCGGGCCGTCGAGCCCGGCCGCCACGACATCGTCCTCCGCTGGCGGAATCAGTCCGTAGTAAAAAAAATGGATGTCGGGTTCCCCAGCCTGAGCCCTCTCGCGCCCCGCAAACCGAGCCGCGGGTTTTTTGACCTTTTCTTCAACCCGGCTGAGCCTCCCCTGCCCAAGGGCCTGCCCCTGGCCTCTATCGAACTGGCCTACCCCGGCCGTGGCCTCCGCCTCCTCGGGTTCAACGTCCACTGGCTCCTGGCCTTCTTTGTCCTGTCGCTCATCTTCGGCTTCGGCCTCAAGGGTCTGTTCAAGGTCGAGATCTGAAGGAGGGCCGCCATGAAAATCGAACAGTTCAAGATGGAGCGGATGCAGTCCACCTGGGAGAACGTGGTGGACTACAACCTGTCGGAGAGCGGAGTCCATCCTTTGAGCCTGGCTGAGCTCATCTCCGAAGTAGAGCAGCAGGACCTCCTGCACCTGGGCCTGGGCTACACTCAGACCAACGGCACTCCGCCCCTCCGGGAGAACATCGCCCGGCTCTATCCGGGCTCGAGCTTGGAACAGATCCTAGTCACGGCCGGCTCCTCGGAAGCAAACTTTCTGCTCATGTGGCGCACTCTTGACCCCGGCGACGAGGTCATCTTCGAACTCCCCAACTATATGCAGATGTACGGACTGCAGCGGGCCTTCGGGGCCAGGCCCAAATACTTCTGGCTGAAGGAAGAGAACAACTGGGCGCCGGACCTGGACGAGCTCGCCCGGCTGGTCACGGACAAGACCCGGATGATCGTCCTGACCAACCCCAACAACCCCACCGGCGCTATTTTGAGCGAAAACGAAATGGCGGCCATCGTCAACCTTGCCGACAAAGTGGGCGCCTGGATCCTGGCTGACGAGGTCTATCAGGGCGCCGAGCGCGACGGCCGGCAGACGGCCAGCTTCTGGGGCAAGTCCGACAAGGTCATCGTGGTCAACGGACTCAGCAAGGCCTACGGCCTGCCCGGCCTGCGCATCGGCTGGATGATTGGCCCCCGGGAGTTCATCCTGGACACCTGGCCCTACCACGACTACACCACCATCTCCCCCAGCGCCCTGAGCGACAGGCTGGCCACTCTCGCCCTGCAGCCCCGAAATCGAGAGAAGATCCTCAGCCGGACGCGGAGCATTCTCCAGAAAAATTTCCCCCTGCTGGAGACGTGGCTTAAGGGCCACGGCCCCCTCTTCCACTTCATCCCTCCCCGGGCCGGCGCTATCTGCTTCGCCCGCTATAACCTGAAGGTCAACTCGACTAAACTGGTGGAGAAGATTATCCACGATAAAAGCGTCCTCCTGGTGCCGGGGGACCATTTTGAGATGGACCGCCATCTGCGCTTAGGGTTCGGCTCCGAGGAGGGGTATCTCCGCAAAGCCCTGGCCCGATTGGACGAGGTTTTATCACAGGTCAAATAAAATGAAAGTCCGGGTCCTGACCGAGTCGCAGATCAGAGGGTTGATCGACTGGCCGGAAGCGGTGGAGGCCGTGGAGAAAAGCCTGGCCGCCTATTCCTCCGGAAAGGTCATCAGCCCTGAAGTCGTTAACCTGGACCTGCCGCGCTTTGAAGGAGAGGTCCATATTAAGTCCGCCTACCTTCCGGGCGAGGAATTCTACGTGATCAAGGCCGCTTCGGGATTCTACCGGAACCCGGACCTCGGCCTGCCGGTGGGCAACGGCCTGATGCTGGTGTTCGAGGCCAAGACCGGACGGCCCCTAGGAATCCTTTTCGATAACGGCTACCTGACCGAGATGAGGACGGGAGCGGCGGGGGCTGTGGCGGCCAAGCACCTGGCCAAAAAGACAATCTCCATCGCCGGGCTCATCGGCGCCGGAACTCAAGCCCGCTTCCAGCTTCGGGCTTTGATGGAAGTCCGGAAGCCGGCCGAGGTCCGAGTCTGGAGCCGCGATCCGTCCCATGCCCAGGCTTTCATTAAAGAGATGAAGCCTGCCTGTGCGGCTGAATACATCTCCGTCGGCAGCCCGGCTGAGGCGGTGGGTGGGGCGGACCTGGTCATCACCGTAACCCCCAGCCGCGCGCCGCTGGTCAAGGCTTCCTGGCTCAAAAAAGGAGTCCACCTTACCGCCGTGGGCAGCGACGGCCCTGAAAAGCAGGAGCTCGAGCCCGAAGTCCTGGCCGCGGCCGACCTTATTTATTGCGACTCGGTCAAACAGTGCTCCCGCCTGGGCGAAGTTCATCACGCCCTGGAGAAAAAGATCATCACCCGCGGCAAGATCAGCGGAGAGCTGGGCGATATCATCCTGGGACGAAAGCCCGGCCGGTTCGATGACGAACAGATCACCGTCGCCGACCTGACCGGCCTGGGCGCCCAGGATGCGGCCGCGGCCGCCTTGATCTATCGGAAAGCCTTGAGCTCAGGCGTCGGGACTGTCATAGAGATTTAGTTTGTCGTTCGGTTGAGCTCATTTATCTTTCTCAGGGTGAAGACGTAGGATTCAACCCATCTCTCTCATTTTTCAAGTCTCTCATCGGAATGTTCGGTGAACATAACCCGAGAAATTAGCCAAGAGCCATTTTGCTGCTTGCGAAGGATAAAGCGCAAAACAACTTTCTTCTCGAAATAGCCGGGTTTGGCCGCTTAAGGAAAACTGATTTTTAGGCGGTCGTCCTCCACAACAGCTCCTTTTACAGAATCAAGCAGATGACGGTTCTGGAGGGTAAGATAAATGGCATGGACCGCTCCCTAAACCCAGGCCTTGACCTGATTGGAGCAAACCGGGAAACCGGCAAAAGCCGCATCAGGGTCGAAGTGAACACCAGGACGTCCGCGAGTAAAGACAGCGGCCAAGTCAGGTGATGTTCAGTTTGATAAGGACCTGGGTTTTCCGCCCCTGCCTGACAACGGCCTTGCTCAACAATATATTCCCGTGTTTTATTTCATACCGGCCGGGCGACAGGCCCATAATGGATATTTCTCCATTTTTATCCGATCGCATTCCCAAGGGAGAGACTCTTGTTTTATCTTTCCATATGGAAATCGGAAAATGCGGAATCGCTTTTTTCTTTGCCCTGTCGACAATCAATCCTTTTATCCCCGTTGAGCTGGAAAGATCCAGGACAAAAACAACATTGGCTGTTTTCCCTTTTTCAATCTGGACGTGCCGCACTTTTCTTGATACATGACCGGATATCTCGGCCTCAAACGAGTACATTCCGGCAGGCATGTGTTTGATGAGGAACTCGCCGGATGGACTCAAAGAGGGAGATTCTCGACCGTCGGGCAGGAGGAGCTGGGAGCTGTTTCTCCTGCCGAAGATGCGCAAAACGAGATATCCCTTGGGAGGGATCGAAAAGGGAGAACCATCGCCTCGCCTAAAAAGGGCTCGGAGCGAACCTCC
>JBAVVA010000077.1:0-1561 GCA_049697055.1 Candidatus Aminicenantales bacterium | reverse complement strand
GGGCACGCTTGTCTGGGCTGAGGCCCTCGACGGCGGCAATCCTAAGACGAAGGTGCCGAACCGCGACCGCGTGATTATCAAGGCGGTTGGAACGACCGGCGTCAAACTCTTCAAGACCGAGCAGCGGTTCGAAAACCTGCAGTGGATCGAGAAGGGCGGGCTGGTCCTTATCTCCGATTATGATCCCGATCGCCATTGGACTCGCACTTTTGTTCTCAATCCCGATGACCGCACAGCAGCACCTCGGGTGCTTTGGGACATGAGCGCGGACGACCGGTACAAGAATCCGGGCTATCCCGTTTACCGTGTGTTACCAACAGGGGCCTGGGCGGTTATGGAGCAGAATGAATGGGTCTATCTCGATGGCAACGGGTCATCTCCGGAAGGGGACCGCCCGTTCCTTGACCGATTGAACCTGCGCACGTTCAAAACGGAGCGACTTTTCCGGTCGGATCGTTCAAGCTACGAGTACTTCGTCGCCTGGCTGAATCCTGCGGCCGGAACCTTTATCACCCGGCGCGAATCGCCCGTCGACCCTCCCAACTTTTTCGCGCGGACACTGGCGAAAAAACCGTTGAAGGATGCCCCACAGGGAGAGGCGTCCTGGTCATCCACCTCGCGTGCTATTACGCGGTTTCCCAATCTGACGTCTCAGCTCAGCGGCATCACGAAGCGCCTGGTGACCTACAAGCGCGCGGACGGCGTTCCTCTGTCATTCATGCTCTATCTGCCGCCGGGATACAAGCCGGGAACCCGTCTCCCCACCGTGGTTTGGGCCTACCCGCTCGATTACGCGGAGCAAGGAGTCGCGGGACAGATCGAGGGATCTTCCCAGGTGTTCACGACCATTCGGGGAACTTCCGAACTCTTCTTTCTGCTTCAGGGATACGCCGTCCTGGACGACGCCGCGATGCCCGTTGTCGGCCCTCCTGAGACTGCCTATGACACTTTTCCGGAGCAGATCGTCGCGAACGCCAAAGCCGCCGTCGATAAGGCGGTCGAGCTCGGAGTGACTGATCCTGAACGCGTCGGCGTTTGGGGCCACAGTCACGGCGCGCTGATGACGGCCAACCTGCTCGTATATTCGGACCTCTTCCGGGCGGGCATCGCTCGCAGCGGGGCTTATAACCACACCATGCGCCCCTTCGGATTCCAGAATGAAAGGCGCACTTTTTGGCAGGCCCGCGACACGTACATCAAGCTCTCGCCGGTCCTGCAGGCGGACAAGATCAACGAGCCGTTGCTCTTGATCCACGGAGAGTTGGATCAGAATCCTGGGACAGTCGCGATGCAGTCGGAGAAGCTCTACGAAGCTCTTCGAGGAATCGGGAAGACCGTGCGGCTTTGCATGCTTCCCTACGAGAGCCATGGATACACGGCGCTGGAATCGACGGAGCATGTGCTCTACGAAATGCTGTCCTGGTTCGACGGCTACGTGAAAAACGCTCCGCCGCGCGCGAAACAGCCGGACACCGAGAAAAAGTGAGACAAAACCGCAGTCCGGACGTTGTTGCGAGGAGCGAAGCGACGTGGCAATCTCATGCCCATCGCGAGACGGGAG
>JBAVVA010000076.1:0-3112 GCA_049697055.1 Candidatus Aminicenantales bacterium | reverse complement strand
CCTGCCCTTTGCCGCCGCCCCTTCCGGGTCCAGCACCTTTGTCGTCTCGCCGTCCTATTTCAACAACTACACCCTCAAGCTCGGGTTCCAGCAGCCGCTCTTCACCGGGTTCCGGCTCCAGGCCGGCCAGGCCATGGCCGGGCTCAACGCCGGCGCCTCGGAACAGGACTTGTCCAGGGACAGGAATGAGGCCGTTTTTGCCATACAGAGCGCTTACTGGTCTTTGGTCAAGGCCAGGGAATCCCGGAAAGTCGTGGATGATAACGTCGAACAGGTCAAGGCCCATCTGGCCGATGTCCGCAGCTTCTTCGACCAGGACCTCCTGACCAGGAACGATGTCCTGAAGGTCGAAGTCCAACTTTCGAGCGTCCGCCTGGCTCAACTCGACGCCAAAAACGCCCAGCAGATGGCGGCCGTCTGGCTGAACAACCTCATCGGCGCCCCCCTCGACCAGGACATCGAGCCTGCCGCCTCGAATGACATCCTGGCGGCATCCGCGCTGGACACCCCGGAGGAATGGTCAAGCCTTGAGAAGCTCCTGGTCAAAGCTCAGCAGAACCGGCCCGAATTGCGGGCCATGGACTTTCGGGTCAGGGCGGGCCAGGAGGGGGTCAAGGTCGCTCAAGCAGGCTGGTATCCCCAGATCCTGCTGACGGGCAACTATTACAGCCTGAGGCCCAACCCCCGGATTCTCCCGGCCCAGGACAAGTTTACCGACACCTGGGATGTGGGCCTCAGCGTGTCCTTCGATATCTGGAACTGGAACACCGCCGGCCACCAGACGAGCCAGGCCAGGGCCCAACTGGCCCAGGCCGCCGACGCCTTCGGCCAGATGAAGGATGCGGTGGCCGTGGAGGTTCGGCAGAGCTGGCTGGCCTTCCAGGAATCGAAAGAAAAAATCGGCCTGGCCAAACTGGGCGTTGAGCAGGCCGCTGAAAACCTCCGGGTGACTCGCGACCGGTTCATGGAAGGCGTGGCCATCAACACGGAGGTGCTCGACGCCGAGACGGCCCTGCTCCAGGCCAGGCTGAGCTACACCCAAGCCCTGGTTGACAGCGAGCTGGCCCGGGCCAGGTTGAGAAAAGCTGTGGGCCCATGAACGGGCCGGACTATTCCATCGAGGTCAAGGAGCTGACCAAGGCTTTCGGCCGGTTCCTGGCCGTGGACAAGGTGAGCTTCCGGGTCAGGAGAGGGGATATTTTTGGCTTCCTGGGCGCCAATGGCGCCGGCAAGTCCACCACCATTCGCATGCTGTGCGGTCTGTTGAGCCCGGCCTCGGGCACGGCCACGGTGGGCGGCTTCGATGTCATAGGCGAGCCGGAAAAAGTCAAGAAGAACATCGGCTACATGTCCCAGAAGTTCTCTCTCTACGAGGACCTCACCGTCGAAGAAAACATCTCCTTCTACGGCGGCATCTACGGGCTCTCGCGAAAACGCCTGGCCGGCCGGATGTCCTGGGTCCTGGACATGGCCGGCCTCCAGGGCCGCCAGCGCAGCCTGACCCGGGAGCTGGCCCAGGGCTGGAAGCAGCGGCTGGCCCTCGGCTGCGCCGTCCTCCACGAGCCCGGAATTGTCTTCCTGGACGAGCCGACCGGCGGCGTGGACCCGGTTTCGCGCCGCAATTTCTGGGAGCTCATCAACCGTCTCTCGGAGGAAGGCGTCACCGTTTTTGTCACGACCCACTATCTGGACGAGGCCGAATACTGCAACGACATCCGGTTCATCCATGCCGGACGGATCGTGGCCGCCGGCAGCCCCCAGGAGCTCAAGACGAAAACCCTCCGCCACCCCATCCTGGAGGTCGAATGCGACAAGGCGGTGGAGGCCATGGCCGCCCTGCAGAAGGAAGCCTGGGTTGTGGAGACCTCCATCTTCGGCGCTTATCTCCATGTCAGCGTCCAGGGCGAGACGGAGGCGAGAAAACTCATCAACCGCCTCCTGGAGGCCCAGGGCATCGCCGTCAAGCGCATCGACCGGATCATGCCCTCTCTCGAGGACGTGTTCATCCACCGCATCGAGGAGGAATCGCGGGCCGGGAGGGAAAGCGTTCTCCCATGCTGAGAATCATTTGGGCCGTGATCAAGAAGGAGCTGCGGCAGCTCCGGCGCGATTTCCGGAGCCTGGCCTTCCTGGTGGGCATCCCGGCCTTCATGCTCTTCATGTTCGGCTATGCTTTGAACTTCGACGTCAAGCACATTCCCCTGGCGGTTTGCGATAAAGACCTGAGCCCGGCCAGCCGGGAGCTCATCGGCAACTTCGCCCGCAGCGAAACCTTTGACTTGAAATTTCTTCTTTCCGAAAGCCGCGACCTCGACCGCCTGATGGACAAGGAAAAAGTCAGGGCGGCCCTGATCATCCCGGCCGGCTTTGCCGACGACCTGCTGGCCGGCCGCCCGGCGCGGGTGCAGGTCATCCTCGACGGGGCGGACGCCACGACCGCTTCCACGGCCGCGGGCACCATCAACGCCATCATCCAGAATATCGCCGGCCGGGCGACGGCCGAGGTCTTGGCCAGGAGCGGGCGGGGCGCCTTCCACCCGCCGGTCCAAACCGAGACGCGCGTCTGGTACAACCCCGAGCTGAGGAGCGCCGCGTTCCTGGTGCCGGGGCTTATGGCTTTCATCCTCATGGTCATCGTGGTGGTATCCACGGCTTTTTCGGTGGTCCGGGAGAAGGAGCGGGGGACGATGGAGCAACTGCTCGTCTCCCCCATCCGCCCCGTGGAGCTCATCATCGGCAAGACCGTGCCCTATATCATCATTTCCCTCATCTCCTCGCATCTGGTCCTGCTGCTGGGGTACCTGCTTTTCGGGGTGGCCATCAAGGGCAATTACTTTTTGCTGCTGCTGGCCATGACCCTCTTCCTCATCGGCGGGTTGGGCCAGGGCCTTTTCATATCGACCATCACCGGAACCCAACAAGTGGCTTTCCAGTTGGCCGTCTTGTCCACCTACCTGCCCACCTTCATCCTGTCCGGGTTCATTTTTCCCATCAAGAACATGCCCGGTATCATCCAGGCCATCACCTATGCTGTCCCGGCCAGGTATTTTTTGGCCGCCCTGCGGGGCATCATCCTCAAGGGCGCCGGGCTGGCCGCCGTCTGGGAGCAGCT
>JBAVVA010000075.1:0-2671 GCA_049697055.1 Candidatus Aminicenantales bacterium | reverse complement strand
TCAGCCGCACCGCCTCCGCCATTTTTTCCTTGGCCGAGGGGTAGGGCAGGAAGGTGTCCAAGCACATCATGATGTCCGTGCCCAGCTTGACCTGGATGTCCACCACGTCCTCGGGCTTGAGGAAGATCTTGGTCCCGTCCAGGTGGGAGGAGAAACGGACGCCCTCCTCCTTGACCTTGGCCAGAGGGCTGAGGCTGTAGATTTGGAAACCGCCGCTATCGGAAAGGATGGGCCGGTTCCAGGAGATGAAGCGGTGAATTCCGCCCAAACGGGCGACCTCCTCCGGGCCGGGCCGGAGGTAGAGGTGGTAGGCGTTGACCAGGATGATCTGCGCGCCCAGCTCGCGGAGCTGCCGGTGGGTCAGGGCCTTGACCGTGCCCTGGCTGGCCACCGGCCCGAAGGCCGGCGTCTCCACACGGCCGTGGGCCGTGCGCAACAGGCCGGCCCTGGCCGCGGAGGAAGGGTCGCGGGCCATGACGGAGAAGAAAGATCTCATGAGCCGAAGCGGAAGTAGATGACGTCGCCGTCCCGCACGATATAATCCTTGCCCTCCAGCCGCAGGGCTCCCTTTTCCTTGGCGGCCTGGAGCGAGCCGTGGCGGAAGAGCTCCTCGAAGGCGATGACCTCCGCCCGGATGAACCCCCGCTCGATGTCGGTGTGAACGGCGCCGGCCGCGGCCAGGGCGGAAGAATTCCTCCGGATCGTCCAGGCCCGAACCTCCTCTTTGCCGATGGTGAAGAAGACAGCCGTGTCGAGAAGGCGCGGCGCGGCTTCGAAGAACCTCTGACGGACGGTGCGGCGCAGGCCGAATTCGGCCAGGAATGTCTCGGCCTCGCCGGGTTCGAGCTGCAGGATCTCGCTCTCCACCCGGCCGCAGAAGGCGATGGTCTCCCCGCGGGTGGGGGCCAGGCCGTAGAGGCCGGCCGGATCGTCGAGCCGCGGGGCGTCCTTCTCGTCGGCGTTGACCAGGTGCAGCAGGGGCTTCTGGCTGAGGAAGGCAAAGCTCCGGATGAGCTTCTCCTCGGCCGGAGCGAGGACCGCTCCGCGGATGCCCTGGCCGGCTTCGACCGAGGCGTGCAGCTTCTCCAGCACTTCTTTCTCTTTTTCGCCCTCCGGGCTCTTGGCCTTCTTCAGGTCCTTGTCCAGTTTCTCCAGGCGGGTTTCTATGGAAACGAAATCGGACAGGGCCAGCTCGTCTTCCATGGCCCGGATGTCCCCGGCCGGGTTGACCGGCCGGGGATGGGGGATGGACTCCTCCCTGAACCCCCTCACCACATGGGCCAGGCCGTCGGCCTTGCGGAGCAGGCCGAGGAGGGCGCTGTTCTTGACCTCGCCGAAGGAGATGCCGTGAAGGTCGATGATGTCCAGGGCGGCCGGGATCTTCTTCTTTTCTTTATAAAAACTCCACAGCCGGTCCAGCCGCTGGTCGGGGATGGGGCAGGTGCGGAGGCGGGGCTCCCGGTGGCCGTCGTCGAAGGCCGCCGCTTCAAGATGGGCGCCGGTGAGGAGGTTGAACAGCGTCGTTTTGCCCGTCTTGGGATACCCGAAAAGGGCGAAATTCATAGGATAAGTAAAGCCTTATCGCTGCGGGCTGTCAAGCCGGACGTCCCTGATAGAGAAGTGAGAATAATCGTCAATCGCACGTCTTTATCTATGCATGAATTTTCGAAGGTCTTGACTTCCCTATAGATGAGGCTTAATGTATTAATAGAATCTGGTCCCCGTTGGATCAGCCGAAAGGCCTCCGGCGGGGTTATTTTTTTATGGGGTTGATTTATTGATTGAGCCAAATATTAAGAGAACATTTGTATATTTTGATGGCCAAAATTTCTATTATGCCGCAAAGGAAGCTTTCGGATATCGTTTTCCCAATTGCGCACCCTGGATTTTATCAAGAAAAGTTTGTCAAATGTATGGCTGGCGTTTGGATAAAATCTTCTTTTATACCGGCATTCCTTCTCCCCAAGATAATCCCTTCTGGTCCGGTTTTTGGACGAAGAAACTGGCCATTATGGGGACGCGCGATGTTGAAGTGTTCTCCAGGGAGCTTAGATATCGGAATCGATCTATCCGACTTGAGGACGGCTCTGAAAAGTCCGTCCTTGTTGGTCAGGAAAAAGGGATCGATATTCGCTTGGCTTTGGATGTTATTCGTTGCGCTTGGGATGAGCTTTTTGACGTAGCGCTTATTTTTTCTCAGGATCAAGACCTTTCGGAAGTCGCTGTAGAAATACGCCGAATCGCTGCGCGACAGAAGCGCTGGATAAAAATCGCCTCCGCTTTTCCTCTCAGCCCGGCCAGCGTTAATAAGAGAGGTATCAATAGAACCGATTGGATAAAGATCGACAAGGCTTTGTATGATTCCTGTGTTGATCCGGGGGATTATCGGCCTGAATAGTTATTCCCCGGCAGTTCGGTATTATGGACTGGTCTGTTTTATATGACCGGTTTGCTTAGATGTCAAGAAACGAAATATTTGTGTCGGTTGTTTTAAAAAGGGGATTCATATATTCTGTACAACTCAAGGATGCGAATTATGAGCCCTAAAAGAAAGAAGAAGCCCCGGACCAAGAGCGTTTTTCGCGAGTACCTGGAGATGCTGGCCGAGACGGCCGTCTTCGTCTTCTTCATCCTGACCTTCGTTGTCCAGTCGTTCGGCATTCCCACCGGC
>JBAVVA010000074.1:0-5966 GCA_049697055.1 Candidatus Aminicenantales bacterium | reverse complement strand
GGATAGTCCTTCCGCAAGGGATGGCCCTGGAACTCATCATAGAGGAACAGGCGCCTCAGGTCGGGATGTCCCTCGAAGCGGACGCCGAACATGTCGAAGACTTCCCTCTCCAGCCAGTTAGCGTTCTTCCACAAGGCGGTCAGGGTGGCGACGGACAACTCGGCCGCCGGAAGGGGCACTTTGATCCTCAGCCGATGGTTTCTGTCCAGAGAATAAAGGGTATAAACCATCTCCACAGTAGAGCGCTCGGCCAAATAGTCCACGGCGGTCAAATCGAGGAGCATTATGTAGTTCAGGGGTTTCCCCTTGAGCGACTGGACCAGGCTGAGCAAGGACTCCCGGTCCGTGACCAGGATATCGTCGCCGTGCAGAGTGAAGGCTTCCCGGATTTTATCCGGATAGAGCTGACGGACTTCGCTCAGGGTTTTCGTTTCTTCCATCGCCAGTCAGGCTCCTGCTTTTGTATTTTTTCCTGGAGTTTCAGCAGGGCATCCAGAATGGTTTCAGGCCGGGGCGGGCAACCGGGTATATAGACGTCTACCGGGATAACGGTGTCCAGGCCTTGGACCACGGCGTAATTGTCGTAGATCCCGCCGCTCACCGCGCAGGCCCCGACGGCGATGACCCATTTGGGCTCAGTCATCTGTTCATAGACCGTCCTCACCACGGGCGCCTGTTTCTGGGAAATAGTGCCCACCACCAGCAGCATGTCGGACTGCCGCGGGGAGAACCGCGTCCAGCCGGCTCCGAACCGGTCGATGTCGAAATGGGCGCAGGCGCTGGACATATATTCCATGCCGCAGCAGGCGGTGACAAAGGGATAATGGAACAGCGAATACTTGCGGGCCCAGCCCAGCAGGCTGTTGAAGGTTGTCGTCAGGAAGTTGCCGGCCATGGGGCGCTTCTCGGTCAATCCCACTGGAAGGCTCCCTTGCGCCAGGCATAGATGAAGCCCACGGCCAGCACCAGGACAAAGACGCCCATGACGGCCAGACCTTCCGCCGAGATCTCGCGGAAGACCAAAGCCCAGGGAAAGAAGAAGACGATCTCAATGTCGAAAATGAGAAACAGGAAGGCGATAACGGCGAACTTGATGGAAAAAGGCTTTATCCCTGATTCCAGGGCAGGGCTGCCGCATTCAAAAGGCGTTTCCTTGAGGGGCGTAGTCCGCCGGGGGCCGAGGAGCTTATTAAGGAAAAGAAGCACCCCCCCTAAAATGCCGAATACCGCGAAAACCAGAAACAGTTCGATCATTTTTATGCCCCATTCTAATAAAAACGGTCTGAAGTTTCAAATGGTTGTTGGCCTTCGCCAGCATCTCTTATTTGGCGATAAGCGGACAATCGCCTTGGGTATTGACCTCGCTCGCCGGCCGGATTTTTCACGCCTTTCCTAGCGCTCTTCTCGGGGGCTGCGCAACTCGCCCTCCTACGGAAGGCTCAAACATGCTCGCCAGCCGGCAAGAAAAATGCCGGAAACCCTCGAAGAGCGCTTCGGAAGAGCTAAATCCGGCCTGATGCTCGCTCCGGCCAATACCCAAGCCTTTCCTGCTCTCTATATGGTGGCCATCATACGTTCGGAGATGCTTTCTTGGCCTTTACGGTTTTGACAATTTATTCCTCCTTATCTAGAATAGGCCTCCAAACATGAAACGGATTCAGGCTTGGCCAATCCTGCTGCTGGCAGCCCTTTGTCTGCTGAGCGCTTTCTGCCGGACCCAACCCCCGCCCCGCAACTTCATCCTGGTCAGCCTGGACACACAGCGCGCCAACTACCTCAACTGCTATCGGCCGGGCAGCGCAGCCACTCCCCGCTTGGACGAGCTGGCCCGCCGCGGGCTCCGCTTCGAAACCTGCCTCAGCCTTATCCCCATCACCCTCCCCTCGCATGCTTCGGTCTTCTTCTCCGAGCAGCCCTTCCAGGTCAAGAACTACAACAACGGCCAGGTCATCCGTCCCCTTAAAAGCCGGCCGACCCTAGCCACTCTCTTCAGGAAAAACGGATTCACCACGGCGGCCTTCGTCTCCCTGGGCGTCCTGAAATCGGTTTTCGGCCTGGCCGAAGGGTTCGACCTCTACCGGGATGAATTCCCCAGCGACCGCTGGTATCTCCACGCCGAGGAAGTGAACCGCCAGGTCCTGCCCTGGCTGGAGAAGAACTCCGGCCGGCCCTTCTTCCTGTGGGTCCATTACTCCGACCCTCATGAGCCCTACATCACGCCCGACGCTCCTCCTGATATGAAGATCACTTTCAACGGCCGGCCCCTGGGAGACCGGTACTATCTGAGCAAATATCTCACCATCCCCTTGGAGGTAACCCTCCACCACGGCCGCAACGAGTTTGTCATCGAGGTCAGCAGCCCTTACTATCCCAACAACTTCCAGGCCCGGCTCGACCTCCTCGAATTCGACCCGCCCTTCGACAGCGCCGGCCTGGGCATTGAGTTCGTGAGCGGCTGGTTCATCCGCCGGCCGGACAACGTCTATTTTCTCAAGAACAGGGCGGTCCTGGACGTCATCAACCGCGGCCGGCCCCGGCCTTTCCGCATGACCCTCCGGGGCAAAATGCTTCTGCCTCCCGAAGTCCTGCCCGAATACTATAAAAAGGAAGTCGAGTACATGGACTTTCATTTCGGCCGCCTCCTGGACAAGCTGGAAGAGCTGGGACGGCTCAAAGACACGGCCATCCTGGTCTTTGGCGACCACGGCGAGGGCCTGGGCGAGTACCTCAGCCCCAACGGCGACCGCCATGTCGGCCATATCCACTATCTTTATGAGAACTATATGCGGGTTCCAGTTCTGCTCTACCGGCCCGGCGGCAAGGAGGCCGGCCAGGTCCGGAAGGACCCCGTCACCTTGCTCGACATGGCACCCACCATCACCAAGATAATGGGGTTCAAGATGCCCTCTTTCTATCAGGGCCGAAGCCTGCTCAGCGGGCCTCGAAAAAATCCGCCGGCCATTTTCGAGCAAACCTACAAGCCTGAAGCGGCCTGGGATAAGTTCGCCCTGTGGAAATACCCCTGGCATCTGATCTTCACTCCCGAAGAAAAACGCTACGAGCTGTTCGACCTGGCCTCCGATCCGGCCGAAAGAACGAATATATTCCCTCAAAAGGCCGGCCAAGCTGAAGTGTTAGCCCTTCGTCAAGAACTGGAAAAAATGACTCGGGATGTCCTCCAGAATAAGGAAGTGATTCCCGTGGACAAATCGGCCGAGGAGCTGTTGAAATCCCTGGGGTATATCAGGAAATAGAATCCGGCTCCCACATCCTAAGCGCCCCAAAAATCGGGGTCTCTTCAAAGCCGGCTCGGAAAGGCTAAACCTTCCCTTATGGTCGTACCGACCGCGCCGGCCGACCTTTCCGGCGACACCAACCTTTATCCCCCCTTGTTTTCCAAGGGGGGTAAGGGGGGATAAATATTGTTATGAGAATTCGTAGGTGTCTCCGGCCAACCTCTTATCTTCTTATCTTCTTATCTTCTTTGTTTTTTCTCCCGGTAGGCCCTGACCAGCCGGCCGGGGATCCGGAACATCAGACGGTTGAGGAGACGGAGCAGCCGAGGCCGGCGCGGCAGTGCGGCCGTCGATCCTTGGGTCTCCTGCTCGTAAAGGACCCTCTGCACAATCGGGCAGCCGCGGCTTTCCAGACAATACGGGCTTAACCGGCCTTGGCTGAGGTAGCGCCTGATCTCCTGGATCTGCGGCGCGTTCCAGGCGGCGGCCCAGTCCGTGATAGGGGCGATGATGGGATTCCCGTGACAGCAGGGCAAAATTCCCCGGCGGAGAATGTAGTAGCTTTCCCACGGCTCCCGGCAGAGCGGCATTCTGGAGCGGCCCAGGTCGTCGTCCTGGAGGGCCGGGGAGGTTTCGGGCTTTTTGGAAGAGCTCATCTCGGCCTCAAGTATATTTCCCGAAATTGAACTGATTGGCCAGCGGGACGCCGTAGACTTTGGACAGACGCTCGCACTCCCGGATGATCTCCTCGACTTCCTCGCGGCTGAGCATTTCTTTCTTGTAATCGAAATGATATCCCCCCCGGTCGGCTTCGATCTTGGGGTTCCACAAGTAGAGCAAAGGCCGGAGCACGAGCGAGTCGGCATCCAGGTGCCGGCAGAGCTGGAAATAAGGCTCCAGGTCCTGGCGGTTGACCCGCATGGGCATGAAGACCATGAACAGCTTGGGGAAATTCCCAGCCTTCTTGCGCTCTTGGTTGAGAAGCTCCAGGTTGGGAATGATCCCCTCCCAGCGGTCGTTCCGGATCTTAGCGTAGGTCTCCGGCGTGGCGGCATCCAGAGAAACATATAGATAGACCGGCTTACCCACTAAGGCCCTGACTGTCCGTTCGGTGAAAGCCTGGCCGTTGGTCGAAAGCTCGAGGAACTTGCCGTGCCGGCCGATGGATTCCAGGATTTCCTGAAAACGGGGATGGAGCAGCGGCTCGCCGAAGGAGCAGTTGACCAGGTTGCGGGCCGACTTGAAGAAGGGTCCGTAGGATTCCAGGGTCCGGTCGTCGATGACCAGGTCGGCCAGCTCGCCCTCCAGGATCTTCATCCGGTCCCACAGGCAGTACACGCAGGGCGGCTTGATGTTGCACTTGCCGTAAAGGTCGATGCCCAGGTTGAGCGGGAAGGAGCTGAGCTCGGTTTTCCCGGCCAGCATCTCCCCATAGTTGAGCTGGGCGTTTTCGAGAAAAAAACGAAAATCCAAGTACCGCTCCGGGTCGTTATTGAAATCGAACACTCCCACCCGGACGCCCAGCTCCCGGCCGTCAGCGGGGTGGTATTTGGCCGGGAAAACCTTGTTGAGGCTGAGCCGTAACTCCCCGCTCGGGGGGGGAGGCGAAGCCGGGGTGCTCCTCGCCCTGTCCTGATCCGCGGAGCGGAGATCGACCGTGTAATAGCACCATTGGAAAAGAAGAGGCAGGTCGGCTACCTGACGGCCGCTAAAGGAAACGGTCAGCCTTTGGCTGTAGTCGGTGTACTCGGAGAAAACAGGGAAGACAAGATAGCGAAAATCGCGAACGACAGCCTCGGGCAGAGTGACCCTGGCTTTAGAGGACATCCAGCGGAAGGCGAAAACTTTATCGTATTCCCAGCCATACCAGCCCTCCTGGTACTCCGGAGGCGGAAAGGCTGCGGCCTGGGATGGATGGGGATCTTGAAGCTTCGACATGATTGCGACGAGCCAACATTTTAGTCTCGGCTATTTCTGGTTGTCAATGAATCAATAACACAAAATTATCCGAAATCACTCAAAATCGCAGGCCCAGGCTAATTCCGCCCGGGTAAAGGCTGAAAGTCCATTTACGGTGCGAGGCAGCCTCGGGGATATAAGCCCCTTGCTGTCCCCAGTGCTCGATTTCATAGTTCTTCAAATCGCGGATGGCCCGGCGCGGCTGGGTGTAGATATTCAGGAGGGAGACCGCTTCGCCGGCGGCCAAGGTGATAAGGCCATCGGTCCAGGGCCGGTCGAAGACCAGCACCGTCACCAGCCCGGCAGCGGCGTTGACGCTCATGTTCAATAGATGGTTCAGCCAGCCCCGCCCGTCTTTCTCCCGCTGGGCGCATTGGCGGAGGAGTTCCTCGGCCTGCAGAAGTTTCGCCCGCCGCTCTTCCGGCGTGTTTTCCGGTAAGGACCGCAGTTGGTTGGGGCCATAAGCCGGCAGGAAAGGGTCGAGCCATAAGCCGCAGACTCCCAACGCTGTGGTCGTTCCTCCCACGAGCATATCCTGGGCCAAGGCTCTGTCGCGGACCTCCGGGGCATTCGGAGAGTCGTCGGCCGACTTGACATCATTCCAGTGAGCGATGGACAGCCCCCACTGCACAGCGGCCCCTGTCGAATAAGCGGCTATCCAGCCGTAAAACCAAACCTTGGCGCAGGTCTGGCCCGAATCCAGCGCTTTCTCGATGAAGCTCAGCCGCTCCTTAACCTGATCATCGGAAAGCTCCGCCTTATCCTGCGCAT
>JBAVVA010000073.1:0-6955 GCA_049697055.1 Candidatus Aminicenantales bacterium | reverse complement strand
CTTTTTGACTTCCGGCCGCTTGAATGCGTACAATAGGGCGTTCTTGGCTCAGGCCCATCCATGAAACCATCCGGTCTTGAAGCGTTGTCCGTCCTGAGATATCCGGGCCGGGGGATCATCCTCGGTTCAAGCCCTTCTGGAAACTCTTCGGCCGCGGTCTATTTCATCACCGGCCGCTCCTCCTCAAGCCAAGCCCGGAAGATGGAAAGGGAAGGCCGGACGATCTGGACCAGGCCACTTGACCCGCAAGCTCTTAAGGCCTGCCAGGCCGAGCTGCTGATTTACCCGGCGGCTATCGCCGAGGCCGGCTTGGCCGTCAGCAACGGACGACAGACCTCGGACATTGCTGGCCGGATGGCCTCGGCTCGATCGCCTTGGGCAGTCCTATCCTTAGCCCTGAAGGACTGGGACTTTGAACCCGACTCACCCATCTTTACTCCTCGGATCAGCGGTTGCCTATTCCCCGACGGACGAGCGGCCTTGAGCATCATCCGCCGAGCCGCCGACGGAACCTCCCATCGCGATTTTTTTGAAGTGCCCGACCGCCCCGGCCGAGGCCGGTTCATCGCCACTTATCGCGGCGAAGACAAAGACCCCATTCTGGCCTGGGAGGGCGGCCCGCGGGAAATAAGCCTGGAGCAGTCCTCCGCCGCAGAGTTGGCCGCCGCCGTGTACGACAGGCTGACGCCCCAAGCGGCCGGCCCCGACTACCGCGTGGCCTGCGCGGCGATTTTTATTCGCCGGAACGCTCCGCAGGACGTCAGCTTCCATATCATCAACCGCCAGGAAAGGACATGAGTCTATGGACAAATCCTTGAAAGACTCGAGGCAACAGTATTCCACCAAGGTCAAGGAGGATTTCCCCGACTCCCTGTCCTTTGGCCGGGCGGAATTCGTCAAGAAAATTCCCATGCGCTACGGCGAGAACCCCGGCCAGCCGGCCGCCTTCTATGAAGAGAGGGGGGCCTCGGGATCGACCATGGCCGGCCTCCAGGTCCTTCAGGAAGGGACCAAAGGCTTGAGCTATATCAACGTGGCGGATATGGACCTTGGCCAGCGCCTGGCCCGGAAGCTCACCTCCCTTGACCGCGGCCAAAAAGTCTGCGTCCTCATCAAGCACGAAATGCCCAGCGGCGTGGCCCTGGGCGGGGCTGAGGTCGAGACTTTCGAAAAAGCCTGGAAGTCCGACCCTCTGTCCAATTTCGGCAGCGTGGATGTGTTCAACTTCGCCGTCAACGCCGAACTGGCCGGCCTGCTGGTGGAGAGCGTCCGGAACGTGGAAGTGGTCTATGCCCCGGCCTACACCCCCGAGGCGCTGGCCGTGCTGGCCGGCCGCAAGGTCTTGCGGGTGGTCCGCATGGCCGGGCCTCCGGAGGAGCCGGCCCTGGACAGCGGCCTGGAGTTCAAGCGGGTGGCCGGCGGTCTTCTTCTGCAGAAGCGTTTCGAATCCCGGATCGCCTCGGCCCAGGACCTGGACGTCGTCTCCCGCCGGCAGCCGTCTGCGGAAGAGCGGGCCGCGGCCGTGTTCAATTGGAGCGTGGCCTGTTTCACCAGGTCCAACGCTGTAATCATCGGCGCGGCCGATAAAGTGCACGGCATCGGCTCGGGCCAGCGGAGCCGGATCGACGCAGCTGACTGCGCCATCCGCTTCTCCCGCCGGGGTTACGGGCCGGAAGGCTGCTTCATGGCTTCGGACGCTTTCATGCCCTTTCCCGACGTCGTAGAACTGGCCGCCCAAAACGGGATCACCGGAATCATCTACCCCCTCGGCTCGATTCGCGATCAGGAGGTCATCGACCGGGCCGATGAGTTGGGCCTAGCCATGATCGTCACTCGCAAGCCGGGCGAGACGGACTGCGAGCGATGTTTTCTCCACCGATAATTGGCCGATCCTCAGCCGGCCGCCGCGGACGCGGAGCTAAGGCCAAGCCTGACCAAAAAACGGCCAAGGACTCCTTGGCCGAATACAAGCATAAGCGGGATTTCGGAAAAACCCCCGAGCCCCAGGGCCCCCCGGCCGCTTCAAGTCGAAAGGAGTTGGCTTACGTCATCCAGCGCCATGATGCCTCTCATCTTCATTACGACCTCAGGCTGGAGGAAAGCGGCGTCCTCAAGAGCTGGGCCATCCCCAAGCTTCCCCCCGAAGTCGAGGGCCTAAAGAGGCTGGCCGTCCAGACTGAGGACCATCCGCTGGATTACCAGAGCTTCGAGGGAATCATTCCGGAGGGGGAGTATGGCGCGGGCAAGGTTGAGATCTGGGACAAGGGACATTATGTGGCGCTGGAGAAAGGGCCTTCCAAGTGCCTGTTCACTCTCCAGGGCCGGAGGCTTAAGGGAACCTATGCCCTTATCAAGCTCAAGGCCAAGAACAAAAAAGATAAGAACTGGCTGTTCTTTAAAACACGATCGACGACTGAAGGGAGATAGAACTCAAATCATGAAAAAAACTTTCTGCCTGGCCCTGGCCGGCCTGCGCGCCGGAGCGGGCCTGGAAGCGGCCCTCGGCCCGCACCTCAGCCTGATTCTGGAGATGGAAGGACGGTCGTCCCAGCTGACGGACCTGAGGGGAAGCTTTGAACGCTCCGGCCAGTTGTTCGGGCTGACCTATGCCGATAGCGGCCAGGATCACACCCTATGGTATTATGAAGAATCCCAGCAGGGAAAAAAATATCCCAAGATCCTGTTCGCCACGGACCCCCTCTGAGCGGGGACTTCGGCTCCGGCCGCGCGGCCAGCCTGGGGTTATCGGGTTTGCTGGCGCGGGCCGGGCTCAGGCTCTCCTTTTAAGACGACTTCGGCCGCGGCCTTCAAGGCTTGACCAGGAGATAGCGGTGATAGAAGCGCTTTCCTTCTATCAGGGAAAGGAAGTTCTGCGAACCCACCGTGCAGACAAATTTTCGAAAATAGGCGTGTAAAAAGCCCGGTATCCGTCGCTGGATCAATTTTTCTTTTCTATGGCTGTCCAGCTTCAAGGCCTGAATGACTTCCGGGGTGATGTCTTCTTTTTCGCTGATGATGAACCCGGAATCCCGAATATCCTGCTGCTGCTGGGCCAGGCTCTCTTCTCTCCTGAAGTCGGCATAGAACAACCTCCCCCCTTTTTTAAGGACGCGGGCCGCTTCGGAAAAAAATAAAGAGAGCCTCGGATAGCAATGGGATGATTCAACATTGACCACGGCATCGAAGGAGGAGTCGGCGTAGGGTATTTTTTCCGCGTCCCCTACCTTGAAGGTCAGGGAAGGAATTTCCCTGAGTTTTCTACAAAGAACGATGGCTTTTGTGGAAAGGTCGATGGCGGCCAGAGTGCGGGGCCCAGCGTACTTCATCAGGCTGACCGCGCCCCCCCCTCTCCCGCAGCCGACCTCCAGAACATCAAGACCCGAAAGGCTCCGGCGGCCGACGGTGTGATAATACATTTGAATCGCATAGCGATACTTTTCGTCGGCAGGGTCTAGCTCTAAAATATTTCCGCCGTCCCGTTCTGGGGCATATCCGAAGTTCATAAACCTCAGGTCTCCGGCGCGGCCGTCGATCAAGTTGGCGAAGTTATACCAAAATTTCCAGGTCACTTTGGTTAAGGGGGTATGGCTGGTCAGTATTTTAAATACGGCTTGGATCACAATTTACCTTTTTAGGAATAAACCCTTCGTTGAAAGGGTCGGAAAGATATCATAGGCTTCCGGCCGGCGTCAATTAAATGCTGGCCCTCCCCCAAATATCACAAGCATGGAGATGCTGCTGGGATTACGTTCAGCCGCATTATGCTTTATAATGAGCGCTAAGGACAATGCATCGGGCGGCGGCTATGGGCCATGGAAAGCGCGAGGCACCCGTCCAAAGAAAACGGATGCAGGTGACGGCGGGCGTCATCACACTCAAGGGCAAAATTCTGATCGCTCGGCGCCGCCCGGAGGACCGCTTCGGGGGGCTGTGGGAATTCCCGGGGGGGAAAATCGATCCGGGCGAAAAGGCCGAGGCCTGCCTCCGCCGTGAGCTCCGCGAGGAGCTGGGAATAGAAACGCGGGTAGGGGATTTGCTCTGTTCATCCCGGGTCGACGGCCCGCATCACTCCATGGAGCTATTGGCCTATGCCGTGGAGTTGGTCTCCGGCAAGCCCACGGCGCATGAGCATGACGAGCTGCGATGGGTCGAGCCGGGAGCCTTGGCCGGCTATGAGTTTCCCGAGCTGGACCTGCCCGTCGTCCGATTGCTCCAGGCGCCTTCCGCCCTTCCCCTGCCTCATTCGAGGAGGAGCAGGCCGTAATAGTTCCCTTTTTCTTTTCGTGAGCGCAGGACTTTGATAGGCAATCCCTGTGACCGGACTGTGGCAAAGACGTCGATCCCGCAGGCTTCCATGGAGGGCCGGGCTTTATGCGGATAGCGGCAGGATTCTCCGCATTCCCGGCAAAGCTCACAAGGACCGGAGCCCAGGGCGAACGCTTTCCAGTAACCGTCCAAAAAAACCTCCCTCTCCAGGGTAGCCATGACCTTCTGGATATCGGTGTACTCATCCCCCCGGACCAGAAGAGCCCGGCTATACTCCCCCAGCATTTTTCGAGTTTGTTCCACAGTGGGGGAGCGGGGAGGACAGGTCAAGGCTTGGCCGTAGCCGCTGCATCCGAACATACACTTCAATCGGACCCATTCGGCCGTGAGGACGCCAGAGGCGGGGATAATTTTCCCGCCCTTGGCCCCCATCTCCTTGGCCCGGCGGACGTATTTGGCGTACCGATTCATCTTTTGCTCATTATATCTGCTTTACCCTCCCCTGACTTGCAATATTTTCAGGTATCATAAAAAATGTCGTGAGGCCGCCTATGAACTGTGAGTCTATCCCCGTCGTCGGCCAGGCCATCCTCAAGCCGGGCCGGGAGAAGCCCATCCTCAACCGCCATCACTGGATCTTCTCCGGCGCAGTGGCCGAGCTTCCGGACATGGAAGATGGCTCCGTGGCCGCGGTGAAGAGCCATGACGGACGGTTTCTGGGCCATGCCTACTTCAACCGGCACTGCTCGATCATCGGCCGGATGCTGAATTTCGACCAGACGCCGCCGGCCGAAGCCATCCGGCAGAACATCCGGAAGGCCGCCGGCCTGCGCCAAGCTTTCTTTTCCCAGGAAACCAATGCCTACCGCCTGGTCAACGCTGAAGCTGACCGCCTGCCCGGGTTGATCGTCGACCGCTACGACGATGTCCTGGTCGTCCAGGTCGCCACTCTGGGCATGGATAAGCTGAGGACCTTCCTGGTCGAACTTCTGGCCGAGACCTTCCGGCCGAGGAGCATTCTGGAAAAATCCAGCCTGCCGGCCAGGCGCGAAGAAGGCCTCTCAGACCGGGTTGAAGTTTTAATGGGAGAGCCTGCCGAAATAGTGGAGATCAAGGAAGGTCATCTCCGCCTCCGGGTGGACCTCGTCCGGTCCCAAAAAACGGGGCTGTTCCTAGACCAACGGGAGATGCGCCGATTGGCCATGTCTCTGGCCGGAAGCCGGCGCGTCCTCAATGCCTTCTGCTACACGGGTGCCTTCACCGTGTCCGTCCTCCGTGGGGGTGCGGCCGGAGTCCTGTCCGTGGACAGCTCGGCCCAGGCCCTTGACCTGGCCCGCCAGAATGTCAGCCTCAACGGGTTCGACCTCCCCGCCGATTCCTTCCTGGACGAGGACGTGTTCCAATTCCTGCGCAGGGAGGGCCTGGACTTCGACTTCATCATCCTCGACCCCCCGGCCTTGGCCAAGAAAAAAAGCGATGTGGTCCAGGCCTGCCGGGGATACAAAGACCTGAACCGCCTGGCCATAGGCCTTCTTCCGGCCGGCGGGCTGCTGCTGACCTCCTCCTGCTCTCATTTCGTGGACGAAACTCTTTTCCGCCAGGTTATCTTCGAGGCGGCCGCGGAGGCCGGCCGCAACGTCCGTCTTCTGCAGCGCCACCGCCAGGCCTTCGACCACCCGGTCAACATCTTTCATCCGGAGAGCGAATATTTAAAAGGGTTTTTGCTCTATATCGATTAATTGTAAAATGAAAAAAGAAGGAAGCGAACGATGAGGATCAAGTTTCTGGGCGCCGACCGTCAGGTCACCGGCTCCTGCCATTACCTGGAAGCAGCCGGCCTCCGCTTGATCGTGGACTGCGGCCTCTTCCAGGAAAGAGAATACCTCAACCGCAACTGGGAGCCTTTCCTCTTCGACCCGGCCGGCCTGGACTTTGTCCTGCTGACCCATGCCCATCTCGACCACTGCGGCCTGCTTCCCAAGCTGGTCCGGCAGGGATTCAAAGGCCCGATCTTGAGCACGACCGTGACCAAAGAACTGCTGCCTGTCGTGCTTGAGGACAGCGCCCATCTCCAGGAAGAAGATGCCGCCTTCAAGAAGAAGCGGCACGCCCGAGAGGGCCGTCAGGGGGCCTACCCCGAGGTCCCGCTCTATACCGTTGAAGATGCCCGGGCCGTCCCGCCCTATGTCCAGGAGGTGCCCTACCGCCAGCCTCTGGGCCTCAACCACGGGCTCAGCCTGACTTTTCATGACGCCGGCCACATCCTTGGATCGGCCATGGTCGAGCTGCGCGTAAAAAATGCCGGCCCGGAGAAGCGCCTTGTCTTCTCCGGCGACGTGGGCCAGTGGGATAAGCCCATCCTCCGCAACCCCTCGGTCTTCGACCAGACCGACTATCTGGTCCTGGAATCCACCTACGGAGACAGCGACCACCAGGACCCTAAACACCCGGAAGATATGCTGTGCAACATCATCAATCAGGCCGTCCGGGACGGCGGCAACGTCGTCGTGCCCACCTTCGCCCTGGAGCGAGCCCAGGAAATGCTGTTCTATCTGAGCCGGCTGACCTCGGCCCAGTGTTTGCCCCCTATCACCACTTTCCTGGACAGCCCCATGGCCGCCCAGGTGACCGAAATTTTCGAGCGGCACGTCGATTTCATGGACCGTCAAACCCAGGCCCTTTTCCGCTC
>JBAVVA010000072.1:0-8990 GCA_049697055.1 Candidatus Aminicenantales bacterium | reverse complement strand
CTCCCGGGCAAGTCGGCCTGCGGGTCAACGTCGCCGCCGACGAACTCGTGCGCTATGCGCCCAAGAAAATGGATGTCCTTAACTTGAAAACAAATAGTTTTGAAACCATCGAGGTCGGCGAGCTGCTAAAAAAAATCGGCGAAAATATTCCGGCGATTGACAAAATGGTTTCCCTCTATGACGGCCAGCAACTCAGAAAGCCTGTGGGCCGGGCTATCGATTTTAACCAGGATAATTTAGCGGTCACCTTTGAAGGGCTGGTCAGCGATACGTCTTTTATCCCTCAGCTCCGACAGGTTATGCAGATTCTGGAAGAGAAGCTCCAGTCGCCCGTGGATATTGAATTTGCTTCCGATGGAAATAAATTTTATCTCCTCCAATGCCGGCCGCAGAGCTTGCTGGAGGGCGGGGGGCCGGCTTTAATTCCCAAGAATCTTCCCCAGGAGAAGATCCTCTTCCAGGCGAAACGCTATGTTTCCAACGGCAGCCTGCCCGACATCACCCACCTCGTCTATGTTGATCCGCAAAGCTACGATAGCCTGACCAGCCGGGCGGCCCTGCTGGCAGTCGGGCGCGCGGTGGGCAGGCTGAACAAGCTTCTGCCGCGGCATCGCTTCATTCTCATGGGGCCCGGGCGATGGGGAAGCCGGGGGGACATCAAGCTGGGGGTCAAGGTCTCCTATTCCGATATCTCCAACACGGCGGCCCTGGTCGAGGTCGCCAGGAAAAAGGGAAGCTATCTTCCCGACCTTTCCTTCGGCACTCACTTTTTCCAGGACCTAGTGGAAGCGGAAATCCGCTATCTGCCCCTTTATCCCGATGAGGAGGATGTTGTCTTCCAGGAGGCTTTCTTCTCCAAATCGCCCAACATTCTGGCTCAGGTCCTCCCTGAATTTGCTTACCTCGAGGACACCCTCAAGGTGATTGACATCCCCGCCGTCACGGGAGGATCAGTGCTCCGAGTGCTCATGAATGCCGACCTTGATGAGGCCGTGGGGATACTGGTCGACCCTCGGGTCGAACCCCCTTCTCCAACCGTCCTCAAAGAAAAGGAGAAAAAAAGATCGGAGAACCATTGGGCCTGGCGGCTGGAAATGGCGGAATACCTTGCCTCCCAGATGGATGAGCGGCGCTTCGGAGTCAAGGCTCTTTATATTATCGGCAGCGTCAAAAACGCCACTGCCGGCCCACAGAGCGATATCGATCTTCTGGTCCATTTTCAGGGAACGAAAAAACAACGCCTGGAACTGCTGCTCTGGCTGGAAGGCTGGAGCCTTTGCCTGGCCGAGCTGAATTTCCAGAGAACAGGCTACCAGAGCAGCGGACTCCTCGATGTTCATATTGTCACCGATGAAGATATTGTCCGGCAGACGAGCTATGCCGTGAAAATCGGCGCCGTCACGGACGCCGCCCGGCCCTTGCCGTTCAAAAAAAAAGACGGCCAAACAAGCGGAGCGCCCGCCTAGATCAATTGGCGAGTGGCCGAATCCAGGTCCTCGGGGTCAAACCGCACCAGGGCCAGCTCCGGGCCGTGATGCGCGGCAGAAAAACAATAGGTCCGGCCGATGCGGTCTTTCCAGGAACCCGAGAGCCCGGCCGATTCATGAACATGACCGTGAAGCGTTAAGAGCGGCTGACGCGCTTCAATGAAGCGCCGCAGGGCAATGCTGCCCAGATGGCGGTCCAGGGGGACATGGTCGATTATTTTATCTTCCAGGGCAAATAGATCAAGTTTTGTCCGATAGGGGGGCGCATGGAAGAGAAAGATGGCCTTGCTCAGGTCGTCTTTTCCGGTCAGCCGCTCGAGGTCGTCTTTGATCGTGGAGAACTTTTTTTCCTGGTCGGATATGGGGACGGTCCGAAGGCCCTCTTCGGGGGAGACGGCCCCGGGGTCGAGGTAGCGGGATACATCGTAGCGCTCCCAGTCCTTAAGTTGGAAAGGAGTGGGCGGAACATAGGCATAGCCATAGACGGGAAACCCTTTGAAGACGATTCTTCGATTATGGAGGTATTCCCATAGACCCAGGGCGGCCGCATCCAGGACGGCCGCCTCTTCGAACCGGCTGTCGTCATTGCCCATGATCAGAAAAATCCGAGGGTAGGCGTCCATGAGCTCCTGGCGCAGGGCGAGGAATCTCTTAACCAAATAGGCGTTTATAAAATCCTGATGGAGGAAATCGAACGATTCATGGATATACCAAGTCAGGGGCAGGAAGTCGCCGCCGATGAAGACAGCCTCGGGCTTTTCCTGTGAAATAGCCGCGAAGAGCTTCTCATAGCGAGGGATTCTGCCATGAAGGTCGGAGACAAAGAAGGCAAGCGGCACAAAAAGATGATAATGAAAAAGGCCCGGGGTGACAACTCCTCTGAGCTAAGAATTCTCTTCAGCTTCGAATTTATATCCAACCCCCCTGACCGTCTGGATGAATTTCTTGGCCTTGCCGAGCTTTTTCCGGAGTCCGGTGATGTGATAGTCGATGATCCGTTCGGTAATCGGATAGCCGTCCTCTCGGACGTGGTCGAGTATGCTGGAGCGGGTGAAAACCTGATTGGGCTTGTTGGCCAGGAGGGATAGAATTTCAAACTCCGTCTTGGATAAATGAATTTTTTTGCCGCCCAGGAGGACCTCGTAAGCCTTCCTATTGATCAGGAGGTCATCGATTTCCTGCGTGGTGGTATCCTTTTCTTCCGATTTCACCTTTCGGCGCAAGAGAGCCTGGAGCCGGGCCAGCAGGATTTCCGGCTCAAAAGGCTTAACGATATAGTCGTCGGCGTAGCTTTTCAGCCCGGCCACGATCTCCTGGACCTGCTTTTTGGCAGTCAACATAACGACGAGAATGTCCGCGGTGCAAGGGTCTTTTTTAAGGATGCTGCATAATTTGTTTCCGTCGATTCCGGGGAGGATCAAGTCCAGAAGAATGAGATCGGGTTTCTCTCGGCGGGCCAGTTCTAGGGCATCCTCTCCGTTCTGAGCGCAAAGAACCTTGTAGCCCTCTCTCCACAGGATGAAGGTGATGCTCTTTTGAAGATTGACGTCGTCCTCAACACATAAGATCTTGGCTTTGGGGCGAACATCTTGGGCTGACGGTCTCATGGATGCTTTATTCCGGCTATATTATATTAACAAAAACCAAACAAAAGACAAATGAAATCAAAATAGTCGGCTTACAGGCCTCTGGACTGGTATATGCCGATCCATTCCTCGACTATTTGAGCTAAGGTTTGGCCAAGCTTTGGCCCGCTGCCGTGGATAGGACGGAGCGCTTCGGCCAGCTCAGGATAGCCTTTTCGGTCAAGCCAGGCTGAGATGATGTCGTTGTCTGAGAAAGGTTGAATCTGGTCAGGGGACAGAGTCCGGAGAGAGGCCTGGAGGTCGGCCAGGCTGAATATTTTTTGACCGTCGATGATCAAGGGGGTTCTCTCCATCCGGGCCATCTCGGCTTGAAAGCTATTTTTCAACAAGGTGATGAGCTGCCGGCCTTCTCTCCTCAAGGGACGCAAACGATCGCCCAGCTCCCGGTAGCCGTGCATGTAGAGCCAGGTCGAGAATTTGTCATTTTCTCCATAGCTCTCCAATACTTTTCGGAGCAGGCGTCCCGTCCGAGTGTCCCGCTCAGCTTCTACGAGGATTTGACAAAGGCTTTGGATGTCCTTGGCTCGACGTATTTCCTGTCCTTCATGATCGAAGATGAGAAAATCGCCCAAACCGGTGAGGTCAAGAATATATTGTTTGAGCTTCCCCAGGCTTCCCGGGTCGCCTTTGGGCAGGATGAAGCCGGAGTTCTTGAGTTCCTGAGCTTCTTTGGCCTTGGAGGCAATGATCACCGGGATGCGCGGATAATATCTATTGACCAGGCCAATGAGGTCGCGGCCTGCTTGGCTCTGCAGCTCCGGGCCTTTGGGGAAAAAAATATCGGTGATAAGGCAGACAACATCATCTCCGCGTCCGCGCGAAAGGTAATTCTTATCGTCGATCTGTGACTCCTCGGCCACATCAAAAAGGAAGGCTAGGCTCTCCTCATAGGTGCGCGAGATCATGACGTCGGCGCGTTGCCCGATGATGCTGTAAAGGACAGGCAAGAATTGGGAAAACCACCGGGGTTCGTCATCGACGATATAAAAGATGTACCGTCGGGCTTCGGAATATTTTTTGATATTGAGCCAATCTTCCGCGGCCCGCACAACGGAGGGAAGGATTTTGTGGGGAGCGAATTCGTCCCGGCTGACGGCAAAGACGAGGTCGGCTTTGGCCGTGTAGGGAAATTTCTGCTCGGCCGCCTGAGGCGGCGAACAATGGACAAACGGCTGAAAGGAGATCAGGACAAGAATCGCGTCCTTGTTGCCGGCTCGAATTTTTTCCGTATCGACCAGGGCCAGGGCCGTGTCATCAAAGAGAAAAACACACGCTTCGGGGGCTCTATAATTTGCCGCGGCTTGAGGATCATGCAGAATCTTCATCCTGAGCCAGGGCATATCTTCTTCCAGGATTTTCTTTGATTCCCGAACCTGGGCATCGGCGGCAAAAAGCGCCGCCCCTTTCAGCTTGATGGAATTGATGATTCTCGGAGCAAACGGATACTCTTCAAGGCGACTTTTTCTAATCATTTCCCGATACGACCTGGCAGCGCTGCTTGAGAGAGTCGGCATAGACGGTGACCGGCCCGGGGAAGGTCAACACCGTCAGCAAGTCATCGGCCTGGGGACAGGAAAAGAGCCATGGGTCAAAGGTGTCCTGCATGGGCATGATATAGCCGTAGATGATATTGTTGCTCACCAGGTTTGTTAAAAAATGAGTCCCCTGGGTCCCGTACATCCTGGTCTGCAGCTTTTTCTGGTCTTCGTCGTAGCCGCCCTGGATCATGTACAGGAAATGGCTGCCGTATATTCCGCCGGTCATATTTTCTTCTTCCGGCAGAGGTTCAGACCTGCCGGCGATATCCACCCCATATTCAAAAATCGCCGCGGCTTGATCCACATCCTTGAAATCGACGTAGATGCCCCAATCCAAGTTTTTGCTTCCCAGGCGGCCGGGAACGATCAAGATGTACTTTTCTCCGCAGCTCTGCATCTCTCGATTGGCTTCCGCGATTTTTTCCCGGAGAGCCCCGTGCCCTTCTTTTGAGTAGCGAAAAGGAGAGACGACGACAGCGTGCTTGATGTTTTTCTTCAGGCCGTGCCCCTGGGCATTGCTGATGGAGAGGTAGGTGTGGCGAATATGTCGAGGAAGATGAATGGCCTCGAATCTCAATTCGGGCAATTGGGTCAACTGGACGATATGGAAAGCCCCTTCTCTTTTGTCTTTCCGGGAGAAGTCGAGGTTGAAAACAAATTCGATCTGAAAATGGGAGGAAATGCGGGAGGCGATAATGTCCATGATCTCGACCAAGCTGGTCTTGAACTCGAAGTGATTGTTCTGAATAAGCTCTTCGATGGTGATGAGGTTGTTCTGGATGCCCAGCAGCCTGATCTTGTGGTAGCTGGCAAACTGCACGTGGAGCTTCTTCATCGTCTCCAGTTCCTCTCCCTTGAGCTCCTTGTTCTTGGTCATATCCAGGGAATAAAAATATTGTTGGCCGGTTCCGATTCTCAGGAGTTCAAGCGGGATGGGGTTGCGGATAGTGGCCATGGATATGACCGGAAAATCATCCAGGACCGTGGCATAGCCGTGGCCGAAAGCGATCCGGGCAAATCCCTCCCGGGGGTCCTGGTTCTTCAGGGCATGAGGAAAGAAGGAATTCGCCACTCCGGAAATGTAAGGGTAATAGACGGGGCCGGCCAGCGTGTCGTCGAAAATTCCGGGAATGGGGTTGATGACGATGGCCATTTTTTCTCGGCCCGAGGCCGGCTGCTTTTGTAGAAAATCATTGTAAATGTGACAGATGGCCTGAACGGTTTGTGACCGTCGAAGCTGAGGGTCGGGATGGTTGTTGGGCAGCATGAAGGAGGCATTCTCCCCGGCGTGGACAGGGCTGATGTTTGCCTCCGCCAGGCCCGCCTCGTTTGTCGCCGAAGAACGAATGCCCAAAGGGACATCGCCCAATTCTTCCAGAATGGAAGCGACGACGTTGAGCCCCTCTTTCCCAAACCGCCGGCCATCCTCCACATAATGGTCGAAGAATGAAGTCGGCAGGATATGGGTTCTCAGTTTTATGACTTTGGGCAAGGACAGCTCATTGAGCTTGGCCAACCCGGCGCCTTTTCCGCCTATTGAACCCAGGCCATAGACTTTGACCTGAGGGGCAATTTCGGAAAAAGAAGCGTTCATCTGTCCAAAATCATCTTAGAATAAATCTGTCTTGGCGTAAAGGCAGCCTCTTCCATTGAATCTCCGAAATTTTGACTTCATTTCAAAGAGGCGATATATTTCTTGCAAGCCTGAAATAGCGAGGGATTTTGCATTTGTTTCCTTTTGATCCCGTCCTCCGCTCGGCCGAAGCGGAGCGTCTGGTCATGAAGGGGGAAGGCCGGCTCTATCACAGGTTCCGGCCGGCTCCTTACTACGGTGGGATCGCCACGGCCGACGCGGTCGGCTGTTCCTTCCTTTGCGCTTACTGCTGGAATTATTCCCGGAACGAAAATCCGGCCGGTCAAGGTCAATTTCAGGAACCCCAGGATGTGGCCTTTCTTCTGCTCGACATAGCCAGGCGGAGGCATTTCCGCCAGTTTCGAATCACTGGGTCAGAGCCGATCCTGGGAGAAGCCTCCCTGGCCCATGTGGCCAAAGTCATACAGCTGATTTTCGAGAAGCAGCCGGACAGTGTTTTTATCCTTGAGACAAACGCCCTGATGCTGGGACATCACAGAGAATTCGCAGGAAGGCTCAAGTTCAAGAAGTTGGCCGTCCGTGTCTGCCTGAAGGGCGTCGACCCGGAATCTTTCGAGAAGATCACCGGCGCCCGCGCGGATTTCTTTGAGCGTCCCCTGGCCGGACTCAAGGCCCTGCAGGAGGCCGGGGTTGAGGCTTGGCCGGCTCTCATGGAGGACCTGTTCACCCAAGACGAAATCAACGGCCTTAAAAGCAGGCTAGTCAATCTGGGGATTCGATCAGAGCTTGAGCTCGAGTCGCTGGAGCCCTATCCTCATGTCCTAGAGAATCTGCGGCGCCGGAATCTAAGCCTGCGGTAATCAGCCTTCCGGCAGACCCCTGGCTTTTCTCAATCTTTGGAGAAACGGTTTATAGAGGAAGCTCCGTTCGTCCAACTCACAAAGCTGTTTGAACATCGGCTTAGTGACCGTAAGTGCAAGTATCTCGGGCGGAAAATGCTGCCGCATGGCGATATCGGTTGCCCCGATCGAAGCTTGGGCGATATCTAAGTTCTTAAACGGCTGAAACTGGCTGCAGCCCGAGCCGAAGGGGGCGATGACCGGCGGAGGATCCTCGGGCGCGCTGTTGTATTGTGCGCCGATGGCCAGGGCGCTGAGCTGGTCAGGGTTGACCAGGAAGGTGACGGTTTTGACGAACGGCCAGGCTTTGCTTTTGAGCGGACCGATGAAAATATGGGCGTGTTCGGCTTGGTAGGTCCGCGAAGCATCGATCCACTTTTCAAGCGGGGGGGATGCTTTGAGCCCTTCCTCTTCGACCAGAAACTTGATGAATTCTTTTCGGGACCTGACCTCCAGGCCCCACATCCAATGGCCGGCCCCGCCGCAGCCATATTGTTCACGGGTGATGTGCAGGGTTTTCCCCTCGGCCCAGCGATCGAAAAAAGAAAAAACACAATCTCGCCCGCGGGGCGCACCAAGCGGTTCGAACTGCGCCGGGTCCGGCGCATCATAGAAGCCGATGAGGGGCGTTTCGATGTCGAGCCTTTTCTTAAGACGGTCCGGGTTGGGTTGAATTTCTTTATTCATGTGCGTTGTCCTCTTGGGCTCCTTTGGGGCCCACGATCCCAAAGATCTCTCCTTCTTCGATCTCGAAAGAGATGTTCTTGACGGCTTCGATGTCCCCGTATCGTTTCTTTAAGTTTTGGATGGTCATAATGGCCATTGCCTTCTCTCGGTTAATCCGCGCTTCAGCGACTTCGAATATTTTTGAAGGAACGAAATGAGCTTCAGAATCATCAGGTGAGAGCACAGTCATTATTACATCCAGGACGAAAAGACGGATGAAAGGATCAACTGGCACAAGAATATTGATAATTTTGGACCAGTAACCGCGGATTCGTATGTTCTTTTGGCCAACAATGACAATAATGGGCGACTTTCATCTTTCGGCAATGGTCAGGCTTGGACCATAACAGAATATTTCTGGTTTTTGGACTCCTTCAAGATTTTCTTGAATCATGTTCCGGATGTAATCCGTGGCTTCGCTTAATGTCACTAAATGATCTCCGTCCGCATCGCCCAACCCCCGAAGAGCTTCCAAAAGGAAATAAGTGAACAGGCCGTATCCTTGATATTCGTCCAGAGCGAACCCCATCGGAGAAGATGCAGCCAAAATGTGAATCCCGCCCCCCATACCGAAAAGCATGAGTTTCTGATTGTAGATCTTGGCGAATTCCCCGTGAACCGCTCCGGCATGGCAAGTATCAAGAATATAGACCTGATTCAAGGCCGGGATGAATTTGGAAATCTCAAGAAGCTGCCTGGTTGAAACAGAATCTTCTTCGGTGGGCATATCTAGGCAATCGGAGGTGATTAGGAAATACTCGTAGTGATCCGGATCATCCAGGCAAGGGCTTGCATAGCCGTGTGTTGAAGCGTAGAAGATGAACGTATCCTCTGGCCGAATAGTCTCTTTCAGCGCATAGAGAGACTCCATGATTTTCTGTTTACCGGGGTCGAGCAGTTTGACGACTTCAAATTCGGAGAATCTTGATTCCCGATACTTTTCCAGTGTCCGGGCCACGCCTTGAGCATCATGGTGGGGCGATTGGAGGTTAAAATTTTCATTCTTGAAATTCTGTATCCCAATCGTCAATAGATAAAGCTTGGGAGGCCGTTCTTCCATGGCGCAATTTACGTGCACTTTGGCCATTCTGGAGAAAAGC
>JBAVVA010000071.1:0-27801 GCA_049697055.1 Candidatus Aminicenantales bacterium | reverse complement strand
ATATTAACGTCCTGCCTGGCCGGGTTGTGGCCTTTCTCTCCGGCCTGTTCTTTCATTGATCAGGGAAGCATTCCAAAATTCATGATCAAGAGGCCTGCCGGCCTCGCTCTGTTGACATCCCCAAATTTCGCTTTTACAATGATCCCGCCTTAATACATTTAAAAGGAGGGAATAATGAAGATGACGCTCAGCGTATTGAAGGCGGATGTGGGCAGCATCGGCGGCCACATCAAGCCCAGCCAGGCGCTTTTCCAGGAAATCACCCGCTTTGTCAAGGACAACGGCAAGAACCTCATCATAGATGCCTATATCTCCAGCACGGGCGACGACATGGCCATGCTCCTCACCCACCAGAGGGGCGTCAATGACGAGAAGATCCACAAGCTGGGCTGGGAGGCCTTCCTGGCCGGCACGGCCGTGGCTAAGAAGCAGGGCTTGTACGGCGCCGGGCAGGACCTGCTCAAGGACTCCTTCAGCGGCAACATCAAGGGCATGGGACCGGCCGTGGCCGAGATGGAGATTGAGGAGAGGCCTAACGAGCCCTTCGTCTTCTTCGCCGCGGACAAGACCGACCCGGGCGCCTACAACCTGCCCTTCTACCTGGCCTTCGCCGACCCCATGTACTGCTCGGGCCTCATCCTCAGCCCCAAGATGGGCAAAGGCTTCACCTTCCGCATCATCGACGTTGCGTACATCGAGAAAGACCGGATCATCGACCTCAACACACCCGAGGATCTCTATGACATCGCCGCCCTGCTCCGCGATAACGAGCGCTACGTCATCGAGTCCATCTTCTCCCGCAGCACGGGCGGCCAGGCGGCCTCCGTGTCCACCACGCGGCTCCACAACATTGCCGGCAAGTACACCGGCAAGGACGACCCGGTGGCCTTAATCCGAGTCCAGGGCGAATTCCCGGCCACGGGCGAAGTCCTGGCGCCCTTCGAGATCGGCCACCTGGTAGCCGGGTTCATGAGGGGCAGCCACACCGGCCCGCTCATGCCTTGCCAGCTCAACACCACCATTTCCTATTTCGACGGCCCGCCCGTGGTGACCGGGGCCGCCTTCTGCGTGCACGAAGGCAAGCTGACCGAGCCGGCCGACGTCTTCGACCATCCCTTCTGGGATCATGTCCGCGGACAGGTCTCGGAGAAGGCCCAGGCTATCCGGCGGCAGGGTTTTTCCGGGCCGGCCATGCTGCCCTACAGCGAGCTCGAGTACGGCGGGGTAGTGGAGAAGCTGGGAGCCCTGGACAAGAGGTTCAAGCTTAGAGGCTGACGGCCCCGCGATTAGACCTTGCCCGAACATCGGAACCCGGTCCCGACCGTGGACCTCATCATCGAGATGACCCGGCCTGACGGAAAACAAGGCATCGTTTTGATCAAGAGGAAAAACCCGCCGCCGGGCTGGGCTTTGCCGGGCGGGTTCGTGGATTACGGCGAGTCGCTCGAAGAAGCGGCCCGGCGAGAGGCGCGCGAAGAAACTTCGTTAGAGGTGACGCTCAAATATCAGCTCCACACCTACTCTGCCCCGGACCGTGACCCCCGGCTGCACACCATCTCCACGGTTTACGTGGCCTCCGGCCGGGGAGCGCTCCAAGCGGCCGACGACGCAGGGGAAGCCGGCATTTTTGCCCGGGAAGAAATCATCTTCCCCCTGGTTTTCGACCATCAAAAAATATTGAACGATTATTTCAGAGTCTCCCAAGACCATCAGGGAAAAATGTCTTCAAAGGGATAAAATCATGACCGAGCCTAATGATGATGAAGACCTGGACTTGGTGGAGGTTCACAAAGCCTGGGGGCCGGCCGAGGCGGAAGTGATCAAGAGCATGCTGGAAAGCTACGGCATCTCCTGCCTCCTGCGGGGTAAGGTCCTTCAATCTGTGCTGCCGTTTACCGCAAACGGCATGGGCGAGATCAAGATCCTGGTCCCTAAAAAAGACCTGGCTAAGGCAAAAAATCTCATCGAGCAGAAAAACCATAAAGAAGAAGAATAAATTAATATTCTTACCCCCAGAACCCCATTATCGGCATATATAGTGCTGTTCTTGGCAGCCTACAAAATATAGAGAATACCCCAAAAAAATCGCAAATTTTTGTTGTTTTTTGCTTGACTTTCGGGATTTTCATGCTTATTATTTAGTTGCCGACGGGACGAAACGGGAAAAAATGGGGAATTTACTCCTGGGAAGCGGTACTGCGCGCTTAGACAAAAGCGGCCGGCTCAAAATTCCTGAAAAATTCCGCGTCGCGATCGAAGAGCGCTACGGTAAGGATGTCTTCGTCACCTCCTTGAACAATGAGGCCATCCATATTTTCCCCCTGCCCATTTGGCTCAAGCTGACGGGTATCACCCAGGAGGGCACGATCCAGTTCAAGCCATCCGTTCAAAACCTCCTCATCCGCGTCAGCCGCATGGGGTCTATCAGCCCGATCGATCCCAAAGGCCGGGTCCTCATCAGCCCTCACCTCCGGCAGAAGGCCAGACTCGACGGCGAGGTCGAAGTGTTGGGCATCAACGACACCCACCTCCAGGTGTGGAACAAGGAAATTCTGGACAAGACGATCGAAGCCAAGCCGCTGACCGACGAGGACTGGGAAAGCATCGCCCGCCTTTCGTCCCGGGGGCGCGATGAATGAGCGACAAGAATCACGTCCCCGTTCTTCTCAGCGAGGTTCTTTGCTTTCTGGACGCCGGCCGGGAAGGCCTCTACATTGATTGCACCCTGGGATTGGCCGGCCACGCCGCGGCCATCCTGGAGGCCAGCCCCCGCTCGAAGCTGGTCGGCCTCGACCTCGACGAAAGGTCGATCGAGGCGGCCAAGGCCAGGCTGGCCGGCTGCCTCGACCGGATCACCCTCTACCATTCGGATTATCGCAACCTCCCCGAGCTGGATATCCCCTGGACAGAGGTCCGCGGCGTGCTTCTGGACCTGGGCCTGTCCTCTTTCCAGCTCGACGCGGCCGAGCGCGGTTTCAGCTTCAACCTGGAGGGCCCGCTCGACATGCGCTTTGACCTGCGGAATAAGACGACCGCCCACAAAATCCTGCACAAATACTCCGAGCCGAAGCTGGCCCAGCTCTTCCGCGATTATGGTGAGCTTCGCCAAGCCAACCTCCTGGCCCGCCGGATCATTTCCGCCCGAAAGGGCGACGGCTTGGAGACTACCACCCAGCTTCGCCGACTGGTCGAGGAAGTCTGCCGCTGGCATCCCCAGAAAGGCAAACTCCATCCGGCGGCCAAGGTCTTCCAGGCCTTGCGCATCGAGGTCAACGGCGAGCTGGAAGGCCTGGATCTTTTCCTGGAAAAAATTCTTTCTCTTCTTCCCCGGGGCGGCCGGATGGTGGCCATCGCCTTTCATTCCCTGGAGGATAGAATCGTCAAGCAGACCTTTCTGAAGCTGGCCGCCGCGGAAGGCCGGGGAATCCTCCTCATCCTGACCAAGAAGCCGGTCATGGCCGGCCCGGCTGAGCTGGCCTCAAACCCACGGGCCCATTCGGCCAAGCTCAGGGCGGCCCAGAGGCTATGAATGGTCAGACAAAAACGATCCCGGCTGGTCCTGCTGCTGGCCGTCCTGGCTGTCGGCCTGGCCATCGCCGGCCTGACCTTTTACCTGTGGCATCTGAATGAAATGACCCGCCTCGGCTACGAAGCCTCCCGGCTGGAGGAAGAGATCAACCGGATGAAAGAGGAAGTTCGGAAGCTGGAAACAAAAAAAGCCGGTTTGCTGACCTTGGACCGTGTGGAAAAGATAGCCCGGCAAAAGCTTCGGATGACCGACCCGCGGCCGGGTCAGGTTTTCTACGAGGGCCAAGCCACCCAGCAGACTAAGGTCCACCCCAAGGGGCAGTCTCGATGAAGGCCTATCGTTATTCCGCTTCCATGAACGACCCGCAGCGGAGACGGGTCAGCCGCCGCACCGCCTGGCTGGCGCTGGGGCTCGGCCTGTGGTCCTGTCTGCTTGTCCTGCGACTGATTCAACTCCAGGTCCTGGAGCACGGCCGCTACAGGACGGAGGTCATCGAACAAAGCCGCAACAAACTGCCCATCCGGCCGAGGCGGGGCACCATCTTTGACTGCAACGGCAGAATCCTGGCCCGCAGCCTTCCCGTCGAGTCCGTCTATCTCACGCCCGCCCCCGACGGGCCTGTTTCTGCCGAGCTGGCTAAAGTTGAAGCGCTCAAGGACATCCTGAACCTAAGCCCGGCGGATCTCCAAGCCATTCACAAACGGATCGCCCGCAAGGAGCATTTCATTTACCTCAAACGCCAGGTTTTGCCCGAGACCGCCGCCAAGGCCGAAGCCCTGGGGCTGCCGGGGGTCTCTTCCCATGCCGAGACCAAGCGTTTTTACCCCAACGGCCGGCTGGCGGCCCATGTGCTGGGCGGCGTGAACATCGATGAGCAAGGCCAGGCCGGAGTCGAATTCGCTGACAACGGTATCCTCCAGGGCCGGACCGGCCAAGCCCTCGTCCTCCGGGACGCCAAGCGCCGCAAGTACCGCCTGGAGACGCTCCGTGAGTCGGAGCCTGGCCAGGACATCACCCTGACCCTGGACGAAACCATTCAGTACATCGTGGAGAAGGAACTGGAGAAAGCCGTCCTCTCCACCCGGGCGGCCTGGGGCACGGTCATCGTTTCCCAGCCCGCCTCGGGTGAGATCCTGGCCCTGGCCAGTTTCCCCAACTATGACCCGAATGACTATCCGCCGGCCTCTCCCGGAGCGGACCGCAACCGGGCCTTCCAGTTCAACTTCGAGCCCGGCTCGACTTTCAAGATCATCACCGCGGCAGCGGCCTTGGAGAACGGCGCGGTCAGCTTGGCCGAAACCTTTGACTGCCGGGAGAATTCGCTGGAGATCCCGGGCAAAGACATCCGGGACTATAAGCCCTTCGGCAGGCTGTCCTTCAGTGATGTATTTATTTATTCCTCCAACATCGGCGCTATCCGAGTGGGAGCCCGCCTCGGCGAGCCGGCCCTCCGCCGAATGATCCAGGCCTTCGGCTTCGGACACAAAACCGGCCTGGACCTGCCCGGCGAGGAAGAAGGGATTTACCGTCCCCTGGCCCGCTGGACCGGGCGAACCCTCCCCTCTGTATCAATCGGCTATGAAATATCGGTCACCGCCCTTCAACTCCTCCAGGCCTTGAACACGGTGGCCAACCATGGCCTTCAGGCCCGGCCGTACATCGTCAACCGGACGAACAGCCGGGGGGCGGTTCCGGCCAACACGCCTCCGCTTCCCCAGCGCATCATCTCTCCGGAGACGGCCGACAGCCTGACCGCCATCCTGGAGAGGGCGGTGGAGGAGGGGACCGGCCGGGAGGCCAGGATCGACGGCTACCGGATCGCCGGCAAAACCGGGACCACCCAGAAATACGACCCTCACAAAGGCGGCTACTCCCTTGAACGTCACTTGGCCTCGTTCGGCGGTTTCTTCCCCGCAGACGCTCCAGCCCTGTCCATGATCGTGGTCATCGACGAGCCTCAGGGACGGTACTACGGAGGCCAGGTGGCCGCCCCCGTATTTCGCGAGATCGGACGCCAGGTTCTCCGCTATTTAAAAATCTATCCGCGCTTCCAGCCGGGCCGAGGAGTCACGGCGGCCCCCCTAATCCCGGGAGGGACTCGGTGAAGCTGCGCGAAGTGCTGCAGGACATCCCGCTGGTCCACCTTTCGGGGAGCGGCGAGGAAGAGATTAAAAGCATCGTCTGTTCCTCGGGCCGGGTGACGCCCGGCAGTCTGTTTGCCGCCCTGCGGGGCGGAAAGCGGGACGGGCTGGACTTCGTTGGGGAAGCCTTGAAGAAAGGCGCCGCGGCGGTTCTGGCGGACCGGCCCAAACCGCCGGAATTCTCGGGGGTCTGGGTGCAAGTCCAGGATAGCCGCGAGGCCCTGGCTTTGTCCGCGGCGAACTTCTACGGCCGGCCCAGCCGGAAGCTGACGGTCGTGGGCGTAACGGGCACCAAAGGCAAAACCACGGTCACTCACCTCCTGGAATCCATCCTCCAGGAGGCCGGTTTCCGGCCCGGCCTCATCGGCACCATTTCCTACCGCGGCCCCGGGTTTTCCAGCGAGGCGGAACGGACAACCCCCGAAGCGCCCGACATCCAGCTCCTGCTGCGCCGGATGCTGGAGGCCGGGGCCAGCCATTGTCTGCTTGAGGTGTCCTCTCACGCCCTCGACCTAAAACGAGTCTGGGGCGTCGAGTTCGATGTGACCATTTTCACCAACCTCAGCGGCGAACACCTGGACTATCACGCTTCCATGGAAGAATATTTCGAGGCCAAGAAGAAGCTGTTCTTCCTCAACACCAAGAAGAGAACGGCCGTGGTCAATATGGATGACCCTTACGGCCGGAAGCTGCTGGAGGAGCTGCCCCTGAAAACCATCTCCTTCGGCTGCAACCCGGCGGCCATCGTCCGGGCCAGCCATTACTTCTTCGACCAGGACGGCCTGCGGCTGACGGCCCAATACCCGGGCGGCCGGGCGGAGATCAGCTCGCCGCTCATGGGCCGGCACAACCTCTACAACATCCTGGCCGCCCTGGCCGCCGGGCTGGCCCTCAACATTCCCCTGGCCAGCATCTCCAGCGGCATAGCCCGCCTGCGCAGCGTTCCCGGACGGCTGGAAAAGGTGGACAACGACCAGGGGCTGCTGGTTTTCGTGGACTATGCCCACACCGACAGCGCCCTGCGCCATCTGCTGGAGACCGCCCGCAGCCTCACCCCCAGCCGGGTCATCCTGGTCTTCGGCGCGGGCGGCGACCGGGACCGGTCCAAGCGGGAACGGATGGGCGCCGTGGCGGCCGAACTGGCGGACTGGTCCTTCCTCACTTCGGACAATCCCCGCTCCGAGGACCCGGCCGCCATTCTGGCCGAGATCGAAAAGGGTTTTCACAAAAAAGGCCGCAAAACCTTCACTTCGGTGGCGGACCGTCGGGAAGCCATCGTCCAGGCCCTGTCCTTCGCCCGAAAGGGAGATATCGTCCTCGTGGCGGGCAAAGGACACGAGCCTTACCAGATCATCAAAGACCAGCGCCTTCCCTTCAATGACGCGGAAGTCATCCGGGAAGTTCTGGCCCACCTGAAAAAGGTCAACCATGGCTGAGCTGCGCCTGGATGAAATCGCCCGTGGCATGAACGGCGCTCTGCTCCAGGGCGATCCCGGCCGCACTTTCCGGACGTTCAATATCGATTCGCGCCGGACGACGGCCGGCGAGCTCTTCTTTGCCGTCGTCGCCGGACGCAACGGTCATGACTTCGTGCCCGATGCCTGGCACAAGGGAGCCGGCGGAGCGGTCATTTCCCAGGAAATATCTATTCCCGACCCGTCTTTCGGCCTCGTCCGAGTCCCGGACACGGTGGCCGGCCTGCAGGCCCTGGCCGCCCAGACGCTCCGCCGGCAAGGCCTGCGCGTGGTGGGCATCACCGGCAGCGCCGGCAAAACAATGACCAAGGAATTCACCGCGGCGCTGGTCGGCGGCCGGTTCCATGTTCTCCGCTCCTCCGGCAACCTCAACAACCACTTGGGCCTGGCCCTGACCGTGCTCGGTCTGGAAAAAGAGCACAACCTGGCCGTCTTGGAGATGGCCATGAGCGGCCCGGGCGAAATCCGCCGATTAACCCAGGTGGCGCCTCCCGACATCGCCGTTATCACCAACATCCATCCCGTCCATCTGGCCTTCTTCAAGAACCTGGAGGAGATCGCCGCCGCCAAGCGAGAGATCTTGGAGGGGACCAAAGCCAACGGCAAAGCCGTTCTGAACCACGATGATCTTCTCGTCCGCCAAGCGGCCGCCGAATGGCCGGGCGAGAGAATTTATTTCGGCTCGTCCCCGGGGTGCCCGGTCCGGGCCGAAGGCCTCCGCTCTAAAGGCTATGACGGCCTGGAGTTCACCGTGTGCCTGGGCCGGGAAAAAGAGAAGGTCCGCATCCCTTTCTTTTACGACTCCTTCGTCTCCAACCTCCTGGCCGCCTGCGGGGCGGCTTACGGCTTGGGCCTGAGCCTGGCCGACTTGCTGCCCCGTTTTGCCCTGCTCCAGCCCTTCCCCCAGCGCGGCGCTCTCATCCGTTTTCCGGGGAATAGAGTCCTCCTGGACGACTCCTACAATTCGAACCCCCGGGCCCTCGAGTCCGCTCTGGAAGGCGCGGCGCGGCTTCCGGCTAAACGGAGAATAGCTGTTTTGGGCGACATGCTGGAGCTCGGCCCACGGGAGACGGAATTCCACCTGGAGGCCGGCCGAAAGGTGGCCCGGTTGGGCTTTCAGATGCTGGTGACTATAGGGCTTTTGGCCCGTCACTTGGCCGAGGGAGCCGCCTCGGCCGGCCTGGACCGGAATCAGATCCATTCTTTTGACCAACCCCAAGAAGCGGCCGAGGCTGTGGGTCCCCTGCTCCGCCGGGGCGACCTGGTTTTGGTCAAAGGATCGCATGGCGTCCACTTGGAGAAGTTTGTGGCTAAGATCAAAGGCTGATCAAGGAGACCTGAAGTGCTGTACTTTCTGCTCGTCCCTCTTCGAAGCCTGTCCATCTTCTTCAACGTCTTCCGCTACATCACCGTCCGGACTGCCCTGGCCGGGATCACCGCCCTGCTGCTGAGCCTGCTCCTCGGCCCGGTCCTCATCAAAGCGCTGAAGAAGCGCCAGATCGGCCAGGAAATCCGCTCGGACGGCCCGGAGTCTCACCACGGCAAGAAAGGGACGCCGACCATGGGTGGCATCCTCATCATCGCCTCAACCCTCCTGCCCACCCTGCTGTGGGGCAACCTCAAGAATTCGTATCTCTGGCTGGCCATGGCCACCATGTTCTTCTTCGGCCTGGTCGGATTTTGGGATGATGGACTCAAGGTCCGCCACAAGAGGTCGCTGGGGCTGCGCTTCTGGCAGAAAATCGTTCTCCAGATCTTCCTGGCCCTGGCGGCCGGCCTGTGCCTGGTGTTGATGGGGCTCCATGGCCAGTTCGACCTGCGCCTGAGCTTTCCCTTCCTCAAGAACTGGACGCCGATCTTGGGCTGGTTCTACCTGCCCTGGATCGCTTTCATCCTGGTGGGCTCCTCCAATTCGGTCAACCTGGCCGATGGCCTGGACGGGCTGGCCATCGGGCTGACCCTCATCGGGGCCTCGGCCCTGACCGCCCTGTGCTATATCACCGGCAATGCCATCTGGTCGCGCTACCTGGATATCACCTTCGTCCGGCCGGCCGCGGAGCTGACCGTCTTTGCCGGCGCCTTCGCCGGCGCCTGCCTGGGCTTCCTGTGGTACAACTGCCATCCGGCCCAGGTATTCATGGGGGATGTCGGCGCCCTGTCCATCGGCGGCACCCTGGGCATGCTGGCCCTTCTCATCAAACAGGAGTTCCTGCTCTTCACCGTGGCCGGCGTGTTCATCCTGGAGGCCCTGTCCGTTGTGATCCAAGTCTCCTACTTCAAGCTCAGCGGAGGAAAACGGGTCTTTCGCATGGCCCCCCTCCACCATCATTTTGAGAAATTGGGCTGGCCCGAGCAGAAGGTCGTCGTCCGCTTCTGGGTGCTGGCCATCATCTTCGCCCTCTTCAGCTTGACCACTTTGAAATTGAGGTGACCTGTGGAACTGAGCGGCAAACGCGTTCTGGTTGTCGGCCTGGGCAAAACAGGCCAGGCGGTCGCTCGGTTTCTGCTGGAGCGCGGAGCGCGGGTCAAGGTGAGCGAGAAGCGGAAGCTGGAGGATGTGGATCCGTCCGGCCGCTCCTGGGCTGAGCGGGGCGTGGCCGTCGAAGCGGGTGGGCACCGGCTGGAATCCTTTCTTCAGACGGACCTCATCGTGCCCAGCCCGGGCGTGCCCCCTCTTTGTGCCGAGCTGCGGGCCGCCCGGGAGAAAAAAATCCCCGTCCTCTCCGAGGTCGAACTCGCTTTCCGGTTCCTCAAGGGAACCGTGGCGGGCGTCACCGGCTCCTGCGGCAAGTCCACCACCGTCACCCTGGCTCATAAAATCCTCCGGGAGGCCGGACAACCGTCCTTCCTGGCGGGCAACATCGGCCGGCCGCTTATTTCCTTTGTGGCCAAGAGCCGGCCTCATCACATCTATGTCACCGAACTCTCCAGCTTTCAGCTCTATTACATCGAGGAATTCCGGGCCCGGGTAGCGGCCTTCCTCAACATCTCCCTAAACCACATGGATTGGCATCCCACCTTCGAGGACTATTACGACACTAAGAAGAGGCTCATCCTCGGCCAGAGGCCGGGCGACACGGCCATACTCAACCGGGACGATCCCAGGGTGTGGGCCTTGAGCTCGAAGGCGGCCTCTACCGTACTCGGTTTCAGCCGAGCCAAACGAGTGAGCCGCGGCGCCTGTCTCGACCAGGATAAAATTATTCTGGTTGGAGAAGAGAGCGAACCCCTGATGGACATCCGGCAGATTCCGCTGCCGGGCGTTCACAACCAGGAGAACATCATGGCCGCCGCCCTGGTGGGCCGGGCGCTCGGCGTGCCGCCAGCCTCTATGAGCCGCTCCATCCGGACCTTCGCCGGCCTGGAACATCGATTGGAGAAAGTGGCCGTCATCCGGGGAGTGACCTTTGTCAACGACTCCAAGGCCACCACGGTCAATGCCGCGTTCAAGGCCGTGCAGAGCTTCAAACAGAAAATCGTGCTTATCCTGGGCGGCCGGGACAAGGGCGATGATTTCACCCTGCTGCGCGGCCTCTTGAAGCGGCAAGCCCGCCGGGTGATTCTCATCGGTGAGGCTAAGGAAAAGATCAAGGCCGCTCTGCGTGGGTCGGCTCCCCTGGAGGAGGCCCGGACCATGAAGGAGGCGGTTTCGCTCGGATTCCAGGCCGCCTCCCGCGGCGATGTCGTCCTGCTGGCGCCGGCCTGCGCCAGCTTCGACATGTTCCGCAACTTTGAGGAGCGGGGCCGCGTTTTCAAAAGGGACGTTCTCCGCTTGGCCCGGAGCTGGAAGGTTAAGCCATGAACCGGATCGAGGAGACCTTCCGCCCCGGCCGCTTCGACCGGGCGCTGTTTCTGCTGCTGGTGATTCTCACCGGGTTCGGCCTGGTGATGGTCTATTCGACCTCGGGCATCCTGGCCAGCGAGAAATATCACAATTCGTTCCACTACCTGGCCAGCCAGGCCGTGGGGGCGGGAGCGGCCCTGCTGGCCGTGGTGGCCCTGCTTTCGGTCCGCCGAGCCTTCTACCAGAACATGTTCCTCGTCAACGGATTTTTCCTGTTGTCCCTCCTCCTCCTGGCCCTCTGCTTGGTCATGCCCGAGCGGGCCCACACCAACCGCTGGGTGGAATTCGGCGGGCTGCGTTTGCAGCCCTCGGAGTTGGCCAAGCTGAGCCTGGTCCTGTTCCTGACTTATTGGCTTGACCGGAAGAAAGACAAGCTGCGGGAGCTTAAGACGTTCCTCCTGCTTATAGCGGCCGTAGCCCTGGTCGCCTTCCTCATCCTTCTCGAGCCTGATTTCGGGACAGCCCTCTTTGTTTTTGTCTTGGGCCTGGCCGTTCTCTATCTGGGCGGGATCAAGCTGAGATACCTGGCCCTCATCCTTCTGCCGGCCGCCCTGGCCTTCGCCCTTTTTCTGGGCCGGGCGGAGTATCGTAAGGACAGGGTGGACGCTATTATGCATCCTGAACGCGACCCCCTGGGCAAGAGCTTCCAGATCAACCAGTCGAAGATGGCCGTAGGCTCGGGCGGCCCGCTGGGGGTGAGCATGGGCGAGAGCATCCAAAAGCTCTACTTCCTGCCCTCGGCCCACACTGATTACATTTTTGCCATCGTCGGCGAGGAGTTAGGGCTGGTCGGCACGTTGGGGACTCTCCTGGCTTTCCTCCTTCTCTTATGGCGCGGCCTGGTTATCGCTCGCCGCGCCCCAAACCTGTTCAGCCAAGTTGCTGCGGCCGGGATCACTCTGAGCGTTACCGCCCAGGCCCTGCTCAATATGGCCATCGTCCTGGGACTCGGGCCGCCCAAAGGACTTCCCCTGCCGCTGGTCAGCTTCGGGCGGTCGTCCCTGGTCTGCACCATCCTGGCCGTAGGCATATTGCTCCACATCTCCCAGCGGCGCCTTGCCGAAGGAGCGGCCGGATGAGAGAAAAGCGGGTGGTCTTCTGCGGCGGGGGCACGGGCGGCCATACCTTTCCGGCCCTGGCCGTGGCCAAGAAGCTGCGGCAGCTCCTGCCCGCCGTCCGCCTGGCCTTTATCGGCACGGGACGCCGGGTGGAACGGGAGATCCTGGAGAGAGCCGGCGAGAAAGAGTTCTACCCGCTTCCTATGGAAGGCCTCAAAGGCCGGGGCTGGCGCATGGTGAGGGGACTCTATCTGCTGCCGGCTGCTTTCCTAAAAACCTGCCGCCTGCTGCGCCGTCTGCGGCCGGACTTGGTGGTGGGTGTCGGCGGATACAGCTCGGGACCGGTCGTCCTGCTGGCTTCGCTCCTGGGTAAGCCGGCGGTCATCCTGGAACAGAACGTAAAGCCCGGCTTCACCAACCGGCTGCTCCTGCCTTGGGTGCGTCGGGCGGTAGCCGCCTTCGAAGGCAGCCTGCCTTATTTCAAGGGAAAGGGAGTTTTCCTGGGCAATCCGGTGCGGGAAGAATTCTACGACCTCCCGCCCAAAAAGCACGCCGGACGGCTCGTTCTCCTGGTTTTCGGCGGAAGCCAGGGCTCTCACTATCTCAACCGGGTCATGACCGCCGCTCTGCCCTTCCTCCAGGCCAGGCGGGGGGAACTGCGGATTTTTCATCAGACGGGGCCGGTGGAGGAAAGCCGGGTACAGGAGGCTTACGCTCAGGCCGAATTCAGCCAGGCCGAGGTCAGCGCCTTCATCGTGGACATGCCGGGCATGTTCGGCCAAGCGGACCTCATTATCTGCCGCGCCGGCGCCACCACCGTGGCCGAGCTCATCGCCGCCCGGAAAGCCAGTTTGGTGGTGCCTTTCGCCCAGGCCGCCGGCGGTCACCAATTGGAGAACGCCCGGGAATTGGAGCGGGCCGGAGGAGCGGAGGTCTGGACGGAAGCGTCTCTCCGCCCTGAACGGTTGGCCGAGCGCATTCTCTTCTATGTGGACCGGCCGGAGGAGATCGGCCGCCTGGAAAATAATCTTCAAGGACTGGGCCGCCGGGAGGCGGCCGGCCGCATCGCCGGGTTGTGCCTGGAGCTCATGGGATTGAACATCTAGGAGGAAAAGTGGTCAACAAGGCGTTTCTCAAGCTCCGGCGGATCCACATGGTCGGCATCGGCGGCTCGGGCATGAACGGCATCGCCGAGGTCCTGCTCAACCTCGGCTATGCCGTCACCGGCTCGGACCTCCAGATGAACGAGGCCGCCCGCCGACTAAAGCGTCTGGGCGCCCGCGTGACCCGCGGGCACCGGGCCGAAAACGTCGAGAACGCCGATGTGGTCGTCATCTCCTCGGCCGTCCGGCCGGACAACATCGAGGTCCTGGAGGCCCGACGCCGGCAGATCCCGGTCATCCACCGCGCCGAGATGCTGGCCGAGCTGATGCGGATGAAGCTGGGCGTGGCCGTGGCCGGCTCGCACGGCAAGACCACCACCACCTCCATGATCGCCCTGGTCCTGGAGGCCGGCGGGTTCGACCCGACCATCATCGTCGGCGGCCGGCTGAACACCATCGGCGCTCACGCTAAGCTGGGCGAGGGTGATTTTATCGTGGCCGAGGCGGACGAGAGTGACCGCTCCTTCCTCATGCTCTCGCCCTTCCTGGCCGTCCTGACCAACATCGACCGGGAGCACCTCGACCAGTACAAGACTTTGGACGACCTGAAGAAGGCTTTTGTCCATTTCGCCAATAAGGTCCCCTTCTACAGCCCCGTCATTCTCTGCCTGGACGACCCCCAACTCCAATCGCTCATCCCCCAGATCGAACGCCGGATCACGACCTACGGGCACTCCGCCCAGGCGGATATTTTTGTCCGCGACCAGACCTTCGAGCAGTTTTCCAGCACCTCAACCATTTATTTCAAAAATCAATCGCTGGGCACGCTCCGCTTGAGCGTCCCGGGCAGCCACAACATCCTGAACGCCCTGTCGGCCGTGGCGGTGGGCTTGGAGCTGGATATTCCCCTGGCCAAGATTCTCCAGGCCCTCAAGAGCTACAGCGGCACCGGCCGGCGGTTTGAGCTCAAGGGAGAGGCGAACGGCATCCTGGTCATTGAGGACTACGCCCATCACCCCACCGAGATCCGGGCCACCTTGAATGCAGCCAAGCAGGGATGGCCTCGGCGGGTGGTGGCCGTCTTCCAGCCCCACCGCTATACGCGGCTGTCCCTGCTGCAGGCGGAGTTTGCCACGGCCTTCAATCAGGCCGATGTGCTCATCGTCACCGAGCTCTATCCGGCCGGCGAAGATCCCATCCCCGGCGTCAGCGGCCGGGCTCTGTTCGAGGAGATCATGCGCCTGGGCCATAGGGCTGTCCACTTCGAAGCGGACCTGGCCAAGGTCCCCGCCTTGGTCAAGCAACTGGCGGCGCCCGGCGACCTGCTGGTCTTCATGGGCGCCGGGAACATCTACAAGATCATTCCAGATACGCTGAGGGTGCTGGGGGGGAGGAAGAGGCCATGAGGTCTTTCCCCTGGTCCAGCCCTGTCCCCGCGGAGGTCGAACTTCATTTCCGGCGCGGCGGTCACCCCGGACAGGGCCTGCGACGAAAGGTGGGCCTGCGGTTTTACCAGGCCCTGCTTTTTGTCCTTTTGCAGGCCGCCCTTTTCACCGGCCTGCAGCGCCTGTGTCTGTTTCTGTTGGATTGGGACCATCTCCGCCTGAACCGCATCGAGGTCATTCCCGAACAGAGCCAGGTCAAAGACAAGGTGGAAAAGGCCGCCTCCCATTTTCGCTCGGCCAGCCTGCTGGCCCTGGACACCTCGTCCCTAGCCTCGGAGCTCGAGACCTTGCCCTGGATTAAAGAAGCCCGCATCCGCAAAGTCTTCCCCTCGACCTTGCGGATTGAAGTCATGGTCCGGACGCCGATGGCCGTCCTGGACCGCGGCGCTCTCTTCCTGGTGGATGAGGAAGGGGTCTGGCTCGGACAGGCGGAGGAAGGGGCACTCTCCCAGTGGCCGCTCCTGTCCGACCGGGGCCAATTCCAAGAAGATTACCAGGCCAAAATCGCCCTGGGCCGCTCCTGTCTCAGCGGCCTGCCGGCCGAGCTGCGGGCCAGAATCGAAAGAATCGACCTGAGCGATGTCGGCTGCATGAGCCTCAAGCTGAGGGATGATCCCGCCGAGCTCATCTTGGGCACGGACGGCTTTGCTGTCAAATTGAACATCTACAATAGGCAGGCCGCCCATTGGGCGGCTTTTTTCGGCCGGCTGAAAACGGTAGACCTCCGCATCGCGGACCGGGCCTATCTGCGGCTGGCGGCGGGCGCAGCCCGGCCTCATCCGGCTGCCGGCCCGGGGGAGGTGATGTAATGCCCAAGACCGATACCATCGTCGGGCTCGACATCGGCACTCGCAAAGTGGCTGCGGTCATCGGCGAGGTCACCGAGGACCGCAAGATCGAGGTCATCGGGATCGGGACGGCCGAGTCGCGGGGCCTGCGCAAGGGCGTGGTGGTCAACCTGGACGCCACCGCGGCGGCCATTAAGAAAGCGCAGGAGGAGGCGGAGCTCATGGCCGGCGTGGAGATCGAGTCGGCCTACGTCGGAATCTCCGGCGCCCACATCAAGAGTTTCAACAGCCGCGGGGTGATCGCCGTCTCCAGCCGGGACCGCCGCATCTCCCGCCAGGATATCCGGCGGGCTTTGGACCAATCCAAGGCCGTCTCCATACCGCCCGACCGGGAGATCATCCACGTCATTCCCCAGGAATACATCGTGGACGAGCACGAGGGCACCAAGGAACAGCCGCTGGGCATGAGCGGCATCAAGCTGGAAGTGAACGTCCACATCGTGACCAGCGCCCTGACCACGGTCCAGAACCTGCGGGTCTGCCTGGAGAGGGCGGGCATCGACATCGAGGGCCTCGTCCTCAATCAGATCGCCGCCAGCCTGGCCACCCTGACCGAGGACGAGAAGGAGCTAGGAGTGGGCCTCATCGATATCGGCGCCGGAACGACGGAAGTGGCCATCTTCGAGCGGGGCAGCCTGTGGTACACCTCCATCATTCCCCTGGGCGGCGATAATTTCACCAACGACATCGCCGTCGGGCTGCGCACGCCCATTCCCGAGGCGGAAAAGATAAAAAAGAAATTCGGCTGCGTCTCCAGCCCGCTCCTGGACGAACAGGAAACGATTGAAGTCCCGGCCATCGGGCCCAGCCGCAAGCCTCGCATTCTATCGCGGCAGCTGCTGGCCGACATCATCCAGCCCCGGGCTGAGGAGATCTTCCGCCTGGTGGAGAGCGACATCAAGCGCATGGGCTACGAGAAAGCGCTCAACTCGGGCATTCTGCTCAGCGGTGGGACGGCCATGCTGGAGGGGCTGGAGGAAGTGGCCGAGGAGATCTTCGACCTGCCGGTGCGGCGGGGCGACCCGAGCGGAGTGGGCGGCCTGGCTGACCGGGTCGGCACCCCCGACTACGCCACGGCCGTGGGGCTGCTGCTCTACGGATTGGAACATCGACGAGAGGGCCGGCCGGCCAAAGACCGGGGACGGGGCCTGTGGAACCGGCTCCGCGATTGGCTCAAGGAAGGCTAAAAGGAGGAAGGGTATGAAAGACGACTGGGGAAGCAAAATTAAGTTTCAACCGGTGGATGAATCAAACTACGGCGCCGTTATCAAGGTCATGGGCATCGGCGGGGGCGGCAACAACGCCCTCAACCGCATGATCGAGATGGGCATCGAAGGGGTGGAGTTCATCGCCATCAACACCGACCTCCAGACGCTCAACCTCAACCGGTCCAAGAATAAACTCCAGATCGGAGCCAAGCTGACCCGCGGCCGGGGCTCGGGCGGCCGGCCGGAGGTCGGCAAGCATGCCGCCGAGGAGGACACCGAAAAGCTGGCCGACGCGCTGCAGGGCGCGGACATGGTCTTTCTGACGGCAGGCCTGGGGGGTGGCACCGGCACCGGCGCCGCGCCGGTCATTGCCCGGCTGGCCTCCTCCATGGAACTTCTGGTCATCGCCGTCGTCACCCTGCCCTTCACCTGGGAAGGCAAGGTCCGGACCCGGCAGGCGCAGGAGGGGCTCCAAGAGCTCAAGTCGGTGGTGGATACGGTGATCGCCACGCCCAACGATAGGCTGATCCAGACCTGCGACCTCAACACCTCCTTCCAGGATGCCCTCAAGCTGGCCGACGACGTTCTACGCCAGGGCGTGCAGGGCATCTCCGACATCATCACCAGGCCGGGGCTGATCAACCGGGATTTCGAGGATGTCCGGACGATCATGAAGAACATGGGCATGTCCTACATGGGCCTGGGCACGGCCACGGGCGAAAACAGAGTGCTGGAGGCGACCCAGAAGGCCATATCCAGCCCGCTCCTGGCCGATATCTCCATCGAGGGCGCCCAGGGCGTGCTGATTAATATCACCGGCGGCCGGGACCTGACCCTGCACGAGGTGAACAAGGCCTCCGAGCTCATCCACCGCCTGGCCCATGAGGAGGCCAACATCATCTTCGGGGCGGTCATCGACGAGACAATGAAGGACGCGGCTTCGGTGACGGTCATCGCCACGGGCTTCAGCGCGGCGGCGGCCAAAGAGAAGGTTCCTTTGATCGAGCCGCCGGCCGTCGCCTTTCGCAAGAAGACGCCGGCCCCCTTTCCCGTCCAAAGGCAAACGCCGGATCTCCCGGTAGACATCGGCTTCCGCAGCAAGGAGCCCGCCATGGCCCTGCCTGAATGGGAGCAGAAATGGAGCGAGTACGATAAGGCCGCCTTCTTGAGGAACCAGAGAAATCCCCGGCGCAAGCTGCCCTTCGATCATGAGCCGAGCTGACCTGGTGCTGGCCGGCTGCCGGCAGGCGCTGACCTGCCGCGGGCCCGTGCCGAAAAGAAAAGAAGCGCTCTCCGATATCGGCCTGCTGGAGAATGCCTGGATCGCCAGCCTGGCCGGCACCCTGGTCTTCGTCGGCTCGGAAGCTGATTTCAAGCGGGAAGTCCGGCTGGCGGACAAGGCCGAAGTGATCGACTGCCGCGACCTGGTCGTCCTGCCGGGCCTGGTGGACAGCCACACTCACCTGCCCTTCGCCGGCACCCGCGAAGAGGAGTTCAGCCTTCGTCTCAAAGGCTGGTCCTATCAGCAACTGGCCGCCAGGGGCCTGGGGATCCTGACCACGGTCAAGGCCACCCGGGCGGCCGGCCAAGAGGAGATCCTGGGCTTGTGCCTGGAGCGCCTGGACCGCATGCTCCTCAACGGGGCAACCACCGTCGAGGCCAAAAGCGGCTACGGCCTCAACCTGAAGGACGAGCTCAAGCAGCTCGAAGTCCTGAAGCGAGCTGCGGCCGCCCATCCCGTGGGCATCGTGCCCACCTTCATGGGCGCCCACGAAGTGCCGCCCGAGTTCAAGGAACGGCGGCAAGAATACATCACCCTGCTCCTGGAAGAGGTCCTGCCCGCCGTTCAAAAAAAGCGACTAGCCGAATTTTTCGACGTTTTCTGCGAGCAGGGCGCCTTCTCACCCGCCGAAACGCAGCGGCTGGCGGAAGCGGCCAAAGCAGCCGGGCTGGGAATCAAAGTCCATGCCGATGAGTTCACCGACCTGGGCGGGGCCGGGCTGGCTGTCGACCTGGGCGCCCGGTCGGCCGAGCACTTGATCGCCGTGTCCGAGGAAGGCATCGGCCGGCTGGCCTCCAGCGCCACGGCCGCGGTCCTCCTGCCCGGCGTGTCTTTTTTCCTCAGGCTGGAGAGGCGCGCCCCGGCCCGCAGCCTGATTGAGCGGGGCGCGGCGGTGGCCCTGGCCTCGGATTTCAACCCGGGCAGCTCGCACGTGGCCTCCATGCTGTTCGTGCTGCGACTGGGAGTGTTCACCCTGCGTCTCGGCCTCGAGGAGGCCCTCAACGCCTGCACGGCCAACGCCGCCTATGCCGTCGGACGAGAAAAACGCGTCGGCCGGATCGAGCCGGGTCTTCAGGCGGACCTTCTCCTCTGTGACATTCCGAACTACGTGTTCCTGGCCTATGAGCCGGACCGCAACCCCATCCGCCACGTGGTCAAGAACGGACGGATTGTCGTTCGCGACGGCCGGCGGGTTTAAATAAAATATTGGCGAAAGAGGCGGATGAGCCGCAGCCAGGGCAGAATCATGAGCCGCAACCAGGTCAGAGGCCGGCCGGCCAGGTCTTCTTCGTTGGGGGTCAGCAGACGGCCGATGAAATAGCGGGCCTGATTCCCCAGCCCGGGAAACATTCCGGCTTCGCGGAAGAAAAAGCGGCGCGCTTTGTCCGTCCAGTCCTCAAAATAAAAAAAACGCCGGAGGGCGTCCCGGGCAGCGGCCACGGCTCGCCGGTCGGAGAAAGCTCGGGCCAGCACGCGCTCGGGCAGCTCCACCGACAGCATCCGGTTGGCCAGGAGCAGGCCCACAAAGAGGATTCGCTCGGCCCTGTTCTCCCGGGCCAGGTCCAGAGTCCGCTCCCAATCCGGCTTCAGGCTCTTAATAACGGCCGCCGTATCCGTCACCATTTGAAGATGTTCCCAGGCATGGTAAAGGCCGTGCAGACAAAGGATGAGCAATGTATCTTCCGGGCAAAATGTCCGGAGCTCTGCACCTTCGAATATCGTTCGCCGGCTCCTCGACCAGAGCTCGTCAATTTTGGGGAAAACAGGGTGATAGCGCTGGGCCAGACGCCACTGGACCTCGAGGGGAAGGCGTCCCCGCCTATTGCGGAAAACAACATCCCTCAAAAAACGAACGGCCAACCCGGAGGAGAAATCAGCAAAACCTCCGGAAAGTTGATAGCCCAGGCCGGCCAGGCTGTCCCGGACTCGTCCAACATCCTCAGGATGAACAAGAATATCCAAGTCGGTAAATTGTCGCCCCGCCAGGTCGCCGTAGGCCTCCACAGCCAGTAGCGGTCCTTTATAGGCAATGACCGGCCGGCCGGTCTCCTCCAGCACCCGTCCAACTTCGACCAGCTCCCGGGCCGCTTGGAGGTTGAAGGTCAGCGTGCGCAACTGGATCCCCCTCAGCTTTTCCAAAACAGCGGCCGGGACCTCGCCCGAGGATAACCGGGAAAGGCAACGGAAAACCGGGAAAACCGCTCTGTGTCGGGTGACTAAAGAGAGGAATTCCTGCCAGTCCACTTCCCGGCTGAGGGTTTTTTCAATGTTGACTTCGGGCCCCGGATTAAAGAGCGATGAAGCGCAGTGAAAGAGAAGGGCGGTCTCGGCGCGCATCAGTGGGCAACCCGGAGCCTGATAATATCATGACTCTTCCCCTATCTCCAAAAAATGATCGATTATTGTCTTGACATAGGCTGTTTTTCTTTCTAATATAATAAAATAAGAACCGTTGGTTCAGCAAAAAGGCGAGGAGGTTAGGGATGAGCAAAAAAGAAATCACCCGGAAAATATCGAAAGATGCCGGGGTCACTCTGGTTCAGGCCCAAAAAGCTTACATCGCCATGCTCGAGGGGATCAAGGAAGCCCTGCAGAAGGGCGACCATGTCACCTTTTCCGGGTTCGGCAGCTTCGAGGTTAAAACCCGAGCCGGGCGCAAAGGCCGCAACCCCAAGACCGGCGAGATCATCCCCATCCCTCCCAAAAAGAGGGTCAAGTTCACCCCCAGCCGCGAATTAAAGAAAGCGCTGTAAACTTAAACATACTAGAATAAGTCTTTCCAGGACTCCTCCTTTTCCCTTCTCGCCGCGGACCGCGGAAAAAGGGATGCTGTCAGCTTGATGGACAAAGCCAGCCGAATTCCCTAGAATAGCTTGTAGCATGAGTTCGCGAAAAATCAGAGTCGGTCTTCTGTTCGGTGGCCGCTCGGCCGAGCATAAAATCTCTCTGGGCTCGGCCGCCACCATCTTCCGCAACCTGGACCGGCGCAAGTACCTCCCCAGCTGCTTCTACATCAACAAGAAGGGCGAATGGCGCGCCGTGTCTTCGCCTCTTCTGCCCCCGGCTGAACTCAACCGGGGCCGTTTCAGCCCCTTTCTCCCTTGGCAGAATGGAGCCTTGGCCCGGCCCCTCCCGGCCCATATCTACTTCCCCGTCCTGCACGGTCCTTACGGCGAGGACGGAACGATCCAGGGCCTGCTGGAGATGGCCGACCGGCCCTATGTGGGCGCCGGTGTGGCGGCTTCGGCCCTGGGCATGGATAAAGCGCTCCAAAAGACTCTCTTCGCGGCCAAGGGGATGGCCGTGGTCAAGCATAGGGTCATCCTGGAGTCAGAGTGGCGCGGCGGCAGGAACAAAATCCTGGCTGAAATCCGAGCCTCCCTGCGGCTGCCCCTGTTCGTGAAGCCGGCCAACCTCGGCTCAAGCGTAGGCATCACCAAGGTCAAAAAACAGGCCGGGCTGACGGCCGCCATCCGAAGGGCTTTTCTCTTTGACCGCAAGATCCTGGTCGAGGAGGGCATCACCGGCCGAGAGCTGGAGTGCAGCGTGCTGGGCAACGACAACCCCGCGGCTTCCCTGCCCGGAGAGCTCATCCCCTTCCGCGAATTCTACGACTACGATGATAAATACCTCTTGGGCAAGACGAAGCTCATCGCGCCCGCCGTCCTGCCGCCGGACATCATCCGTGAAGTCAGGCGGGTGGCCGTGGCCGCTTTCCGGGCCATTGACTGCGCCGGAATGGCGCGGGTGGATTTCTTTCTGGAAGGGGAAACCGGCCGGCTTTATCTCAGCGAGATCAACACCATCCCCGGGTTCACTGAAATCAGCATGTACCCCCTCCTCTGGGAGCGGAGCGGCCTTCCTTTTCCCCGCCTCCTGGACAGGCTCATCCGTTTGGGATTCGAACATCATGCCGCCAAGAAGCGTTGCCTGGAAAGAGACAAGCCGTGAGAATCCTGGGCATCGATTTCGGCGACCGGAATATCGGGCTGGCCCTCAGCGACCCCCTGGGCCTGACCGGCCAGCCGCTCCAGACCTACCGCCAGGCCGGCCAGGAGGAGGATGCCCGATTTTTCCGGCAGCTCGCCGAAAAGCATGAAATCACCGAAATCGTCATCGGCCTTCCCGTCCGTCTGGACGGGACTCCGGGCCGGCGCGTGGAAAAAACGCGCGCCTTCGCCCGCTGGCTGGAGGAAACGCTGCGCCTGCCCGTCGTCTTTTTCGATGAGCGGCTGACCACACGGCAGGCTGCGCACATCATGCAAGACCAGAAGGTCCGGCAGCGCCAGCGCCGGGCGGTGGAAAACCAGATTTCCGCTTCTCTCATCCTGGAAGGCTATCTGGAGAGCCGGCGGAAAGACTCTCATGCTTCTTAGGTTCCTCAAGGCTTTCCTCATTCTGGCGACAATTTGTTTATTCTGGCTGGCTTCCTGGTTCGCTCTGGAGTATCGAGCCTTCCCCGTCCGTCCCCAGGAGCCCGTCTTTTTCCAAGTCGAAAAGGGCAAGAGCGCTCGGGCTATCGCCCTCAATCTTAAGGACCGCGGCCTCATCCGCAACAAAGAGTCCTTCTTGGCGGCTTACCGACTGTTCTTTTTCCCCAAGAGCTTGAAGGCGGGCGAATACCGGTTCGGACCGCCGGTTTCACTAAGCACCGTCCTGGAGGCCTTGGCCCAGGGACGTATCTATCTCCAGCCGGTGACTATGGCCGAGGGTTTGACCGGGCAGGAGATGGCCGTCCTTCTCGAAGAAAAGGGCGTTGTCCCGGCCGCTGAGGTCCTGAGCGAATTCGAGCGGCCCGGCCTCATCGCTTCCTGGGACCCTGAGGCCACGGACCTGGAGGGCTACCTTTGCCCCGATACTTATCAGTTCACCAGGAACACAGCGGCCGCTGAGGTCGCCGCCCGAATGGTGAATCAGTTCAAATCTGTCTTCCGGCGGGAGTGGAGGCGGCGGGCAGCGGACATGGGCTGGTCCGTCCGCCAGGTCGTCGTCCTGGCCTCGCTCATCGAGAAAGAGACCTCCCGGCCCGAAGAGCGGAAGCTCATCTCAGCCGTGTTCCACAACCGGCTCGACATCGGCATGAAGCTCGATTGCGACCCGACCATCATCTACGCCTTGAAAAGAAAGGGCCTCTTTGACGGGGACCTCCGCTTCCGGGACATGAAGTTGGACAGCCCGTACAACACTTATCTCCATCGCGGCCTGCCGCCCGGCCCGATCTGCAACCCCAGCCGCGAATCACTCGAGGCGGCCCTTTATCCTGCCGCCGAGGCCTATCTCTATTTTGTCTCCAAGGGGGATGGCTGGCACCAGTTCAGCGTGAATTATCGCGATCACCAGCAGGCTGTGCTGAAGTATCAGAAATAAGGGAAAAAGTTGCAGAGCAACTAAGATTTTGCTATAGTACCCTTTTTAATTAAGAGTAAATTTCCTTTACGGCAGAAAAGCTCATTAGCCTAAAAATATGGGCATAAAAATTGCTATATGACGAAGTGACATCATATAAAAAGGAGTCATGCGCATGCGTAAGATTGCCGTCCTAGCTCTACTGGCCGGGTTTCTTCTGAGCGCCGTTCCGCCTTCATCGGCGGCCCAGGAGCAGCCCGCTCCTCCTCAGAAAAAAGCAGAAAAGGTTTTCATCCCCAAAGAGGTCAAGACCGTCATGGAAGCCGGCCTGATGAATAAGCAGAGCCGTCAGGACATCCCTTTCACCATAACCGGAAATCTCTATCTACCGGCCGTGGGAGCTTATCACAACGTCTTCAGCCTGAACATCAAGAATGCCGACCTGGGTTTCAGCCCAGTCCCCGCTCCGACAACGGAAACCGCCAAGGATAAGCCCGCGGAAAAGAAGGAAGCTCCCGCTCCGGCCCCGGATATGCAGGCCAGGTTTGAAATTTTCCTGCAAATCCGCGACATCGCCGGCGGCCTGCCCGGCCTGCTCGTCCGTGAGGTCTACGTCCCCTGCCAGGAGCGCGTGGCGGCGGCCGATTACGACCCGAACAAGACTGAGACCTATTTCCTGTGGTATCCCCTCCCGGCCGGCAAATACCTGACCGCCATGGCCCTGACCACTCCCGATTTGAAAAAAATGGGCATCCAATATTTCGAATTCAACCTTCCCGACCCGGCCTCCTTCACCGATAAGCTCGACCTCACTCCCATTTTCTCCTCCAAAAACATCGAAAGGATGGAGGCGCCCGAAACGAGGCCCATCCTTCACAAGGGCTTCTTCACCATGGCCGCTCTCAAAATCACTCCCAACTTCAATAACGTGATCGCGGTCAAGGACAACTTGGATATCTTTTTTTATGTCTTCGGGGCCAAGCTCAACGCCGAGCAGAAGTACGCTTTGGAGATGAGCTTCGAAGTCAAAAAAGGCGAGGAAACGGCCATCCGCTTCGCGCCGGCCGTCTTCGAATCGCCGCTGGTCAGCCTGCCCCTGCCCATGAAATATTCCGTGGTCAAACAGACTGAGGCGGGCGAAGTCCGGGAAGATAAGGACCTCGAGCCGGGTCAGTACGTCCTGATCCTCAAAATCCTGGACAAGAACTCGGGCAATACGCTGACCAAGAACTTGAATTTCGAGGTCAAGTAATAAAAGCTTTTATTATTTCTTCTTTAAGAAATCTAGAAGCTGCCTGGCCAGGCCGGCCTGAGGATGGTCGGGGGCCAGGCTCACGAACTTCTCCAGGTTCTGGATGGCCTCGTCTTTTTTATTGAGGCCGATCTGAATGGTGGCCGCCTGATAATAGGCGTCGGCATAATCGGCCTTGAGCTGGATGGCCTTTTGGAAAGAGGCCAGGGCCGCTTCAGACTCTCCCTGGTTGGTCAGACACACGCCCAAGTTATAATGGGCGTCCGGGTCATCGGGGCTCATCTCCACGGCCTTCTGGTAATACGGACGGGCCGCAGCATAATCGCCGGCCTTGGCCAGGTTTTCTCCCACTTCCCGGTTGACGCTGTAGCTTTCCGGGTTGAGCTCCAGGGCTTTGAGCAGGGCGGCCTTGGACTCATCCGGCCGGCCCAGTTTCTTGAGGGCCAAGCCGAGGTTGAAATGATAGCCCCACTGGAGGCCGCTCTTGGCGATGGCCTCCCGGTAGACGGCGGCAGCCTCTTCGTATTTCTTCTCCGCATAAAGCTTGTTGCCCTTAAGGAAGAGATTGTCTGATTCCGAGAGGGCGCGCTCCAGGACTTCGCTCCCCTTCCTCATCTTGATTTCCAACTGGCTTGTTTCATCGATTCGCACCCGGACTTCGGTGGTAGCGGGAAGGAACCCCGCTTTCTTCAAAGAGACAAGATAATAACCCGGCTGGAGGCCGATCTGGATGAATTTGCCGTCGGCTTTGGTGGTGACCTCAAAACGGACGGCGGACGACCATTGGCTGATGATCGTCACGCTGACCTTGTCCAGAGGAAGGCCCTCGCTGTCATAGACCCTGCCTTCGATCTTGCCCATGATCTCGGCCCGAGCCGGCAGGGCTGCCAGAAACGCGCCCGCCAGCATCCAGGCCAGGAAGACGGTGGTTCTATTCATGATCATGACTCCTCTTTCTTGAGCATGGCCTTGGCTTTTTCTGCCATTTCCCTAAGCCGCGACTGTCCCGGGTCAAGCTGGAGGGACTTTTCCGCAAGTCGCAGCGCTTCTTCCGGCTGGTTTAGGTTCAGCCGGCATTCGGCAGCCAGGTTCAGCACGTTGATCTCGGTGGCCTGGCTGAGAAGAGCGTCAAGATAGACAAGGGCCGCAGCCCAATCCTTAAGCCCGGCCTGGCCCAGGGCAGCGACCTTGGCGGCCTCGCGGTCGCGGGTGGCCTCGTAGAGCGGGGCGGCCAGAGCCAGGGATTCCCGGAACCGGCCGAGACTATAGAGGGTTTTGGCCAGCAGGAGCCTGGTAGCCGGAGAGTCCTTGAAACGGAGGGATTCCTCGAGCAGGCGCCTGGCTTGATCAAAGCGGCCGCTGAGGAAATACTCCGAGCCGAGCAGGTAGGAATTTTCGGCGTTGGGCGGAAGGGGATGCTGACGCGAATAGACCCAGGGCAAATCGGGAATATTCTGGGCCAGGATGATCATGTTCTCCTGACCGAGGAGAAGGGTAGAGGCCGGCTGGCCTCCCACACTCAACTTGAGCTGGTAGTAGCCTGGTTTTATGGCCGAAAGCTCAACGGGGCCGATATCCAAACCTTCCCGGCCTGGACGAACGACCTCGGCCAGCGGAGTTGTCCGGCTGAACACGGCCTGGCCCGTGTCATGGGAGATGATCTCCAGCCGCACTTCGGCCGGCCCGGCCGCGGAGGGCAGGCCGTGGAACAACTGGGCATAGACTCCCAGGCTGGCCCGGGGGGAGAACTCGTTTTGAGCATTGAAGAAATACTGGGCCCCGTCGAGGAAAAACGCCTTGAGCTTGGCCATGTCTGGGGCCGAAAGGTCCTCCCGGCTTCGATAAAGGAGCAAGTTGCTCAAGCCCGGAGGGCCTTCCTCAGGCGGGACGCTGACGTTGGTCTCGAAGGAGGTGAAGTCCTTGCCCGTCTTGTTCTTTAGTAGAACAAAGAGCTTGTATTGGCCGGGGACAACGGGCAGGACATCCTGGAAGGCAAAACGTCGGCGCTCATTCTGCTTGTACTTGTCGGCCGTGATGCGCAGGGGGATCTCCTCCTGCGTCTCCAAGACTGCGCGTCCCTCCGCATCCTCCATCCTCAGGATGAGCTCGAAAGAGGCATAATAGCCGCCGTTGCGCTCGGCGAAATTCATCCGTCCCGGCTCGAGCGACCAGTGCAGGTACTGGCCGCCTCCCTGCCGGAAGACGCGGACTAGGGCATTACAGGCGACAAAGAGGTCGGTATGCTCCGTCTGGATATAGTCTTTGTACCGAAGATAATCGCGGGCATAATGGTCGGAATACTTGTTTTCGGGGAGCGAGCGAACGCTGGCCACGATGGAATCTGAGGAAAAAGAAGACTGGCCGTAGGGCTGCTCGCCGGGAAGATAGCTCAGGCTGGCGCGGGCCAGCTCAGCCGAGACTTGCTTGATAATCTTGTAGGCGGAACTACGGTTGAGAGCCTGATCGGACATGGAGGCCAGGACCAGCTTTTCCGGACCCTCCACCCCCGGGCTGTACAGACGGAACTCGCCCATGCCCAGCGGCTGATAAAAAATAAGATAGAAATAGGGGGGCAGCCCGTAGCGCTCCTCCCCCCGATAAAACCACAGCTCCAGGGGCAGGAGCTCGGACAGGGTGGTGTACTCGGTGCGTTCCAAGGGCGCTCCCAGGACAAGGTAAAAAAAGCCTCGCTCAGTCTGGCTGCCGCGCTTGGGTGTGCCGTGTCCGAAGTGGGCGTCGGCGAACCGGACCCGCTCCATATATTCTTTCTCGAACTCATTCTCCTCAGTGTCGGGCAGAGTGTCGCGCTGCTTCCAGAAGAAATGAATAAAGTTTTTTCTGTCTGCCGAGGTTCTGAGCTTCAGGAAGACCTCCCTCTCGACTCTGGTCATAATGGGCGAGACATTTTCCAGCCATTCCCGGTGTTCGGGAAGCATCGGCTCCTGGGAAAGAAGCCGGGCCGGCCAGAGAAAGCCGGTCACGAACAAAAGCGTGATTAATATTTTTTTCATGAATATTAATTTAAGACTAGCACAGCCGATTCCTTGTTTCAATACGGGCTCCATTTTATCAACTTTCGGGAATAATTTGGCGATGCAATTTATTCATTTCAATTTATATGCATAATCTATGCCAATTCTGGAATTCAAGGGCGGAAAAAAAATAGAATCCATTTTTTTGAATAGTTCAATATTTTGAACAAAAAGTTCTTTTTTTTTATGCGGAAAAGTTATAAACTATTAATATCAATATAATATTGATTTCGCTATC
>JBAVVA010000070.1:0-9108 GCA_049697055.1 Candidatus Aminicenantales bacterium | reverse complement strand
TCCAAGCGGTTGTTCGGCATCCCGGATTTTCGTCTCTATGCCCTGGCCGATGGAATCCGCAAACTCCTCTATAGTCAAACCAAAGGGCTAAAAACGCTCCTGGAAAAACAGCCCCCCGCTCCCCTTCAGCTGCTCCTCTTTGTTACCTGATTATGAACCAAATAAATTTTTGGGGAAACTCCTGGCCTTCTCCAAATTGACTTAGCCTCGGCCCCTGTGCTATACGACAAGCACGCCAGGCCGACTGCGCCGGGTCAGGGATTATCCCGTTTTGAGGAAGGAGTTTGCGCATGCAGGCCATCGGCCTAACCGTCGTCGATTGGGTCATCATTCTCATCTATTTCGCTTTCGTCCTGGGCATCGGCATCTACCTCAAACGGTTCACCCGGAGCGAGGAAGATTTTTTCCTGGCCGGCCGCAAGAATTCTTCCTGGGTGGCCGGGCTGGCTTTTGTATCGGCCAACCTGGGCGCCCTGGAGCTGATGGGCATGGCCGGCAATACCTTCAAGTACGGGATGTACGTGGCCCATTTCTATTGGATCGGCGCCATCCCGGCCATGCTCTTCCTGGGCATCTACATGATGCCCTTTTATTACAGCAGCCGGATCAAATCCATTCCCGGCTACCTCAAGCTCCGTTTCGACGAGAAGACGCGCGTTCTGAACGGCTTCTCCTTCGCGGCTATGACCCTTCTCGTTTCGGGCATCAACCTCTATGCCATGGCCCTGGTCCTGCACACTTTTGTGGGCTGGAACTGGGACGTCAGCATGTGGGCTTCGGCTCTGACCGTGGCCGTGTATGTCACCCTGAGCGGCCTGCTGTCGGCCATCTTCACCGAGATCATCCAGTTCTTCCTTATCTGGTTCGGCCTGTTTCTGGTCTCAGTGCTGGGACTGGTCGAGATCGGGAGCTGGGACGAGATCCTGCGTCGCGTCCCGGAGGGGTTCGCCAAGCTGTGGTCCAACTCAGCCAACCCGGCCCAGAACGGCATGCTCATCACCTGGGCCGGGATCGTCCTGGGGCTGGGCTTTGTGTTGTCCTTCGGCTACTGGACGACGGATTTCCTGGTAGTCCAGCGGGCCTTCTCCGCGCGGAACCTCCGCTCGGCGCGGATGACGCCCATCCTGGCCTCTTTTTTCAAAATGGCCGTTCCTTTCCTGGTCATCCTCAGCGGCCTCATTGCCCTGGTCCTCACTCGCGACCCCCAGAGCGGCTTTCATTTGATTTCGGACGCGGGCAAGGTGAACTATGATTCGGCCCTGCCCATGCTCATCGGCCGCTACCTGCCCCCCGGGCTGGTCGGCCTGGGCATCACCGCCCTGCTGGCCGGGTTCATGGCCGGCCAGGCCGGGAACATCAGCGCCTTCAACACGGTGTGGACTTACGACATCTACCATTCAGTCATCAACAGGAAAGCCTCGCCCCAGCATCTGCTGAGGATGGGCCGGGCGGCCACCGTGGTGGGCATCCTCCTCAGCGTGGGCACGGCTTACTGGGCCAAGAGCATGCCCACCATCATGGATTATATGCAGACCATCTTTTCCTGGGTCAACGCGCCCCTCTTTGCCACCATGCTCCTGGGCATGTTCATCAAGTGGATCACTCCGGACGGCGCCTTCTGGGGCTTGATCGCCGGGATGGGATCCTCGATCACCATGTACCTGGGCGTGAAGTTCAATTGGATATCGGCGCGTATCATCACCCTGTCCGGCATCTCCTCGGATATGGCGGTCAACTTCTGGCGGGCCTGGTGGGCCTGGCTCATTTGCGCCCTGGTCACCATCCTGATCAGCCGGTTCACCAAAAGGAAAACGGATGAGGAGCTGACCGGCCTGGTCAAGGGGCTGAAGCGCAAGCCGGCCGAGGCCGGGATCCATTGGTATCGGCGGCCCGTTTTCTACGCCGTGCTGTCCTTGATCGTGCTTATCCTTTTGAATATTTATTTCTGGTGAGGGGGTGAAAAACCATGGCCCCTGATGCGCCCAAGATGAAGCCCATCTGGTTCTTTGTCGGCCTGATCCTGCTGACCATGGGCCTGGTCATCCTCCTGGCCGGTCTTTACGGCCTGTGGGTCCGGCCCCTCGGCCCGCCCAAGGTCCTAGCCTCGCTCCATCCCGAGATCTGGTGGGGTGGGTTCATGGCCCTGGCCGGAACGGTCTTTATCCTTATCGGACGGAAATCATCGGCGGAGTAGGCGAGGACGGGAAAGTGGACGACAAGGTTGCCGCCATCCGGGCCGCCTATAAGAAAATCTTCGGGGAGGAACCCCTTCTCATCCGCTCTCCCGGCCGAGTCAACCTTATCGGCGAACACACCGATTACAATGAGGGCTTTGTCTTGCCGGCCGCCGTGGACAAGGCCATCATCTTGGCCCTGGGCCCTTCCGGCAACGAAGAATGCTTTCTGCAGGCCAACGACCTGGCTCAAGCCTTTGTCTTCCGGCCAGACCGTATCGCCCGGACCGAACTCCGCTGGCCGAACTACTTGATGGGAGTCGTTCTCGAAATTCAGAAGTCGGGCCGCCGGGTTCCGGGATTTCGCTGCATCTTCGGCGGGGACATCCCCATCGGCGCCGGCCTGTCCTCTTCGGCCGCCCTGGAGGCCGGCCTGGCCTTCGGCCTGGACCGCCTGTTCGACTTTCGGCTTGAGCCGCTTGACCTCGTCCGCCTGGCCCAGCGCGCCGAAAACGAATTTGTCGGCGTGCGCTGCGGCATCATGGACCAGTTCATCAACATTTTCGGCCGGCCCAGGACGGTCCTCAAGCTGGACTGCCGCAGCCTGGAGCACAGCTACTATCCCTTTGAGCGGGACGACCTGCGGATCGTTCTGTGCGACACCAGGGTCAAGCGCGAGCTGGCCTCTTCCGAGTACAACATCCGGCGTTCCCAGTGCGAGGAGGGAGTCAAGGCCCTCAGGAAATACAACTCCGCTCTGCGGAGCCTGAGGGACGTACCGGCCGACTTTCTGGAGGCCCACCGCCCCGATCTGGACCCCGTCCTCTTCCGGCGTTGCGCCTATGTCGTCGGCGAGAACGAGCGGGTGGAACTGGCCTGCCGGGACTTGGAGCGGGGCGACTTCGCTTCCTTCGGCCGCCGCATGGACGCCTCCCACGCCAGGCTCCGGGACGACTATGAGGTCAGCTGCCGGGAGTTGGATATCCTGACCGAGGCTGCCGGAAAGGTTCCGGGCGTCCTGGGCAGCCGGATGATGGGGGCCGGGTTCGGCGGCTGCACCATCAACCTGGTGGGAGAAGGGGCTCTGGGGGAATTCCGGAGCAAGGTGGGCAAAGACTATCTAGACCGGACAGGCCGAGAGCCTTTTTTTTACGTCAGCCTGCTGTCCTCGGGGACGGAAGTGATTAAAGGTTTTCTCTGAAGATCGCCAAAAGAAGGGGGGAATCGTGCTGTTTATCCTGAAGAAGATCGTGGCCGCCTTCCTGGTGCCGCCCGGCCTGTTCATCACTTTGCTCTTGGCGGCGGGCATCCTCCTCTGGCGCAGAAAAGCGAGGAGGACTGCCTTGTTTCTCCTGGCCCTGGCCGTCGTCATCTGGGGCCTGTCCGCGCCTCCCGTGTCCGACCTCCTGACCCGCGGCCTGGAAACAGGCCTTCCTGAGCCCCGGCTGACGGAGGCCGATATTGTCGTTGTCCTCAGCGGATACGGCGAAAGGATGGGGCCGGCCATCCAGCTCCAGAAAAGGCTGGGAGTGCCGATTCTCTTTTCGGGCTACGTCAGCCTCAAACACAGCGCGGTGGACAGGGAGAATTTCACCATATCCCTGGAAAGGTTGGGAGTGCCGCGGGACATGGTCATCCTGGAGACCAGCAGCCGGGATACCCTGGAGAACCTGCGCCAAGCTCGGGACATCTGCCGCCGTCGCGGTTTCCGGCGGCCCTTGATCGTTTCCTCCGCCTTCCACGGAAAGAGGATCCTGCTCTCCCTGAAGAAGCTCGGCTTCCCGGCCGATTTTTATCCAGCGGATTTTGATGTGGTTGGACGCACCATCCGGTATTCCTGGAGGAGCGCCCTGCCGGAGGCTCAGGCTTTGCTGGGCTGCTCCACGGCCATCAGCGAATACCTCGGATTGCTTTTCTACAGGATATTCTACTAAAGAAAAAATAGGTGACTCGCTCCGAATTAAGGCACGGAATTAAGGCACGGATAAAACTCACGAGGGCGAGGCTATTGATGAATCCGGCGCGTGTCGCCGCCGGCGGACGGCGGACGGAGGAGGTCTCATGAAAAACCCGGTATGGATCTTGACTTTGGCCCTCCTACTCCTGGCCGGCTGCCGGAGCGGAACGGACAAGGAGAAGACGATGACCTTTAAAGACGATGTGAAATTCCTAAAAAAATTCAAACCGGTCATCATCCTCTCGGACGAGACGGGACGCTCGCGGGTGGCCCTGGTGGCCGACTGGCAGGGGCGGGTGGTGACCAGCACGGCCGACGGGGAGAGGGGGTTGAGCTTCGGCTGGATCAATCGCGAACTTATCGCCTCGGGCCGGTACCAGGAACATATCAACGTCTTCGGCGGAGAGGACCGTTTCTGGCTGGGGCCGGAGGGAGGCCAGTTCTCCATCTTTTTCGAGGCGGGCAGCCCGTTCGACCTGGAAAATTGGTATGTGCCGGCAGCCATCGATTGGAACCCTTTCCAGGTCGTCCTGGCGGAGAAGGCCAGGGCCGTTTTTCGCCAGGAGATGTCCCTCAAGAATTATTCCGGAACGGAGTTCAAGCTGGAGGCGGTGCGGGAGGTCAGGCTGCTGACCCGGGAAAAGGTGGAGGAACACCTGGGCCTCGGCCTAGGCCCGGAAGTCAAGCAAACGGCCTTTGAAACGGTCAACACCATCAAAAACACAGGGCCGCTGGAATGGAAAAAGGAGACCGGGCTGCTGTCCGTCTGGATCCTGGGCATGTTCAACCCCTCGCCGGCCACAACCGTGGTCGTCCCCTTCCAGGCCGGTCCCGAATCCGAGCTGGGGCCCGTGGTCAACGACGCCTACTTCGGCAAGGTGCCGGCCGACCGGCTGGCCGTGGCCGCCAGCGCCGTCTTCTTCAAAGGTGACGGCCTGCTCCGGAGCAAGATCGGCATTTCTCCGCGGCGGGCCAAGCCCGTCCTGGGCAGCTACGATGCCCAGCACAAAGTCCTGACCCTGGTGCAATTTACCTTCTCGCCGGGTGTCGCCGACTATGTCAATTCCATGTGGCAGATCCAGGATAACCCCTACGGCGGCGACGTGGTCAACAGCTACAACGACGGCCCGGCCGAGCCCGGCGCCAGACCCCTGGGGCCCTTCTATGAACTGGAGACATCTTCTCCGGCCGCCGCCCTCAAGCCGGGCGAAACACTGACCCACCTCCACCGGACGATTCACCTTCAGGGGGCAGAGGCGGAGCTGAACCGGGTAGCCAAGGCTCTTCTGGGCGTTTCTCTGGAGGACATCTCCAAGGCGATTCCTCATCAGCCCTGATGAATTTCTTGTCTTATTGACTTTGGCCTTGGTGTCGATTAATCTTCTTACAAAGGAGTTTGATCATGGGAAAAAAGATGATGGGCTTGGTGATTTTATCTCTCCTGGTTGGCTTGGCCGTTTTTTCAACGGCGCAGCAGAGGACTCAACAGACGCCTCCAGCTGCGCAAAAGCAGCTTGAGGCGACCTTGAAGCCCCCGTTCATTACCAATATTACCTCGATCAAATGCTGGAACATGGGCTATTATTGCGGAGACATCAGCATTTCGGGCTGGGGATTCAACGACAAGCGGGGAAGCCGGGTCGTGGTTGTTGACGGCAAGCCGGCCACAGACCCGCAGCTCTATCTGGACTGGGGAAATACGGCCATCGGCATGTACACGCGTTTCCTCAGTCCCATAATTATATACGATCATATATATAAATTCGCCATAGGCGAGCTTGTGCCTCAGCCGCCACTTCTCCTGAAACCTCCCCTGCTCAAGATTCTTTCCCCGGAGTTTGCCTTCCGTTTTCTTGTTTATTGGGACGGTGAGCCGAAGCCTAAGGCCGGCCCGGCCGGCACCCAGGTCGAGGGATATTTATTGAGACTGGAATCGCCCCAGGGGAGTCAGGTTCTGATGATGGGGTCAACCCAGGTCAAGGACATCGTTTCCTGGACTAATTCAAAAATTGTATTCAGAGTTCCCCAAATGTCGCCCGGCACCTATGATGTCGCCGTCAAAAAGGGAGGGAACATCATTTCCGACAAAAGGTCCTTTACGGTTCAATAAATAGAAATTCACTCCTCTTTTCAATTGAAATCGACGGCGAAAATCACTAAACTAAGGGGCGCTCGGCTGCGGAGCGACGAGCGGGCATAACTCAGTGGTAGAGTGCGAGCTTCCCAAGCTCGGAGTCGCGGGTTCGAATCCCGTTGCCCGCTCCATTTTTTTTGAGGACGCATCCATCGGACAGAGTCATGACCCGAACCTGGCATCTTTTTTTAGACCGGCTGCCCCTCAAAGGCTCCTGGAACATGGCCGTGGACGAGTTTCTCCTGTCCAGGTTGACGGACAGGCCGTCCACCTCACTGCGCTTCTATCAATGGGAGAGGCCGACCGCCTCGCTGGGCTGCTCCCAGGACGCCGCTCAGGCAGTAGACGCGGATTTCTGCCGGCGGCGCGGCGTGGACATCGTCCGGCGCATCACTGGCGGAAAATTAGTGCTCCACGACCGGGAAGTGACCTACGCTCTTGTTTCTTCGGATGACTCCTTTTTCTCCATGACCGTGACCGAATCCTACCGGCGCATCTCTCAGGCTTTGAGCCTGGGTCTGCAGAAGATGGGCCTTCGGCCCGAGTTGGCCGGAACTCCGCCGGCAGAATACAGCCGGGGCACGCTCCCTTGTTTCTCCCTGCCCGGCCGCGACGAGCTGCAGGCCGAGGGAAGGAAGATCGTCGGCAGCGCTCAAAAAAGAACGGGGAAAATGTTTCTCCAGCACGGTTCGATCCCCCTGGAGCATGATGAAGCGCTGCTGCGCTCCATCACCCGCCTGCCGGCCGAGGGAGAAAGAATGCGGATGACCTCGCTGTCCGAGCTTCTGGGCAGCCAGGTTTCCTTTGACTGGGCGGTCGAGCGCCTCCAGGAAGGCTTTGCCGAATTTTTCGGGGCGGCCTTCGAACGCCTGGCTTTCACCCCCGAAGAGCGCGACGCTATCCGCCGCCTCCAGCGGCAGAAATATGAGGACGCCGGCTGGACCTTCCATCGCCTGCTGGCGCCGGCATCTTGATCTTTTTATCAGGACACGTACTTTTCATTGACCGTCTGCGCAGCCCTGTGCTATATGATAGTGTTTTGTAAAAACGAGATGAACGCTGTTCCCATCGTCATTGTGACCCTGCTGGTCATGGTCCTGGCTTACCGCTATTACAGCGCTTTCCTGGCGGCCAAGATCATGGTCCTGGACGACAGCCGCATCGTACCGGCCGTGGCTCTGCGGGACGGCACCAACTACCACCCTACCAACAAGTATGTCCTGTTCGGCCATCACTTCGCCGCCATCTCCGGGGCCGGGCCGCTTATCGGTCCCGTGCTGGCCGCTCAATTCGGCTTTGCTCCCGGCCTGCTGTGGATGCTGCTGGGCGCCGTCATTGCCGGCGGCGTCCACGACTTCCTGATCCTGGGCGCCTCGCTGCGGCGCAAGGGCCGGTCGCTGGCCGAGATCGCCCGCTATGAGGTCAGCCCCCTGGCCGGTGCTGTATCCTCGGTGGCCATTCTCATCATCATCATCGTCGCCCTGGCCGGGCTGGGCCTGGCCGTGGTCAATGCCCTCCGGGAAAGCGCCTGGGGAACATTCACCATCGCCATGACCATTCCCATCGCCCTCTTCGTCGGCCTGTGGATGTACCGCATCCGCAAGGGAAAAATCGCCGAGGCTTCCCTCATCGGGGTGGTGGGCGTCATCGGGGCCGTGATCCTGGGCAACCTGGTGGCCCATTCTTCCCTGGCCCATATCTTCACCCTGTCCCGCGAGGGGATCATCATCGCCCTTGCCGCCTACGGGTTCATCGCCTCGGTCCTGCCGGTGTGGCTGCTCCTCTGCCCGCGCGACTATCTGAGCTCCTATCTCAAGATCGGGACGATCGCCCTGCTGGTCGTAGGCGTCTTTGTCGTCCACCCCAACCTGAAGATGCCGGCCTTCACCCCCTTCGTCCACGGCGGGGGGCCGATCATCCCGGGCAAAGTCTTTCCCTTCCTGTTCATCACCATCGCCTGCGGGGCCATCTCCGGCTTCCATTCCCTGGTCTCTTCGGGAACGACGCCCAAGATGGTCTCCAAGGAGAGCGACGCCCGGCTCATCGGCTACGGGGCCATGCTCGTCGAATCCGTGGTCAGCGTCATCGCCCTGATCGCGGCCTGCTCGCTCCACGCAGGGGATTATTTCGTCATCAACCTCACCCCGGAGAAGTTCGCCGCCCTGGGCTTTCATCCGGTCAACATCATCGAGCTGTCCCGCCAGGTGGGCGAAAACGTCGTCGGCCGGCCGGGCGGCGCCGTGTCGCTGGCCGTGGGCTTCGCCCAGATCTTCTCCGGCCTGCCGGGCATGCGGGCCCTGATGTCCTACTGGTACCATTTTGCCATCATGTTCGAGGCGCTCTTCATCCTGACCACCATCGACACCGGGACGCGGGTGGCCCGCTTCCTGGTCCAGGAGTTCGGCGGCCGGATCTACAAGCCTTTGGAAAGGACGCACTGGCTGCCGGGAACGTTCTTTTCCACGGGAGTGGTCGTTCTGAGCTGGGCCTTTTTCATCTGGACGGGGAATATCAGCACCATCTGGCCCATGTTCGGCACGGCCAACCAGCTTCTGGCCGGAGTGGCCCTGGCGGTCGTCACGGCGGTCATCATCAATGCCGGCAAAGTCCGCTATGTCTGGGTCAGCCTGGTCCCCATGGTTTTTGTCACGGTGACGACGCTCTATGCCGGCTGGCGAAATATCTTCGACAACTTCCTGCCCATGGTCTCGGCCCCGGGCAATACTTCCCTGGGAGTGATCAATACGGTTCTGACCATCATCATCATGGCCTGCCTGGTCATTATCACCGTGGAGATGATCCGCCGCGCCTACCGCGTGCTGGTCCAGGGCCGGTATACGGTC
>JBAVVA010000069.1:0-5999 GCA_049697055.1 Candidatus Aminicenantales bacterium | reverse complement strand
CGGTCGTCTTCCTCATTGGCGATTTCACCGGCCTCATCGGAGATCCCTCGGGACGCTCGGTGACGAGGCCGCCCATGACCCGCGAGGAGATCAACCGTAACGCCGAGACGTACAAGGTCCAGGTTTTTAAAGTCCTTGACCCGGCCAAGACGGTCATCGACTTCAATTCGCGCTGGCTGGGCGCCCTGACCAGCTTCGACATCATCAAGCTGGCGGCCAAGCACACCGTGGCCCGCATCCTGGAACGGGACGATTTCACCAAGCGTATGAAAAACGGGCAGCCCATCTCCGTCCACGAGATGCTCTATCCCCTGATGCAGGCCTACGATTCGGTGGCCTTGAAAACGGACGTGGAAATGGGCGGCACCGACCAGAAGTTCAACCTGCTTGTCGGCCGCGATATCCAGCGGGAGTTCGGCCAGGAGCCGCAGGTGGTCATGACCCTGCCCTTGCTCGAAGGCCTGGACGGCGTGGAGAAGATGAGCAAGTCGCTAGGCAACACCATCGGCGTCACCGAGCCGGCGGCGGAGATCTTCGGCAAGGTCATGTCCATCTCAGACGACCTCATGTACAAGTACTATGAACTGTTGACGGACGTTCCCTCCTCACTCATCAGCCAATGGAAGAAAGAAGCGGCCCAAGGCAAAGTCAACCCGCGCGACCTGAAGGCCCAGTTGGCCGAGAAATTGGCCGCCGACTTTTGGGGCCGGCCGGAAGCAAAGAGGGCGCTGGAAGAGTTTGAAAAAGTTTTCAAGCGCAAGGAAATTCCTGCAGACATCGAAGAAATCGTCGTCGGCAGCGGCCAGATCCTGCTCCTCGACCTGCTTGTCGATAAGAAAATCCTTCCCTCCCGCGGGGAGTTCAAGCGCCTCGTCCAGCAGGGGGGGATTTCCTTGGACGGCCGGCGGGTCGAGGACATCAGCCTTAAACTAGATATGAAGAACAAAAAGGAAGCGATCCTCAAGATCGGCAAGCGGAAATTCTACAAGCTCTTAAAGAAATAATCTCATCCCGGCAGGATCTGGACAGAGAAATCTTATTTGGATATAGTCAATTGGGAGGAAGGAGACATGAATAAGACCCAAGAGAATCTTCTCAAAGCCTTTGCCGGCGAATCCATGGCCCGCAATAAATATATGTTTTTCGCCCAGCGCGCCCGAAAGGACGGCACCGAGTGGATCGCCCATGTCTTCGAAGAGACGGCCGACAACGAGCGGGCCCATGCCCAACGCGAATTCGAGCTGATGAAGGGCCGGGTGGAAATGACCAACACTTACGATATCCATTCCATCGGCTCCACCCTGGAGAACCTCAAGCACGCCGCGGCCGGAGAAAAGTACGAGTGGAAGACCATGTATCCCGAGTTCGAAAAGGCCGCCCGCCAGGAGGGCGAAAAAATCATCGCCGAGGCATTCAAGGAGATCGCGGAAGTCGAGGAAAAGCACGAGGAGCGCTACCTCAAGCTGGCCGATAAACTGGAGTCCGGCAAGCTGTTCAAATCGGACAGCGTTGAGACCGAATGGAAATGCCTGAACTGCGGATATATCCACAAGAGCAAGGAGGCACCCAAGGTCTGCCCGGCCTGCGCCAAGCCCCAGGGCTTTTATATGCAGCTGGGCTTTGTTCGCTGATTCTCAGCCTCCGATAGATCCCCGAGATTTTTCCTGTCTGCACTCTACCGCTCTTTCTTTATATTTGATCACGGAAAAGGAGAGGCTCATTTTATTGACAGCCTCTTTTGTAATTGGTATCTTCAAATACACTTATACGTTCAACCTGTAGGTCATGAAAAACAAGGAGCTGGCGCGCCTCTTCAGCCGCATCGCCGACGCTTTGGAGATCAAGGGCGAAGTCAGCTTCAAAGTCCTCGCTTATCAGAAAGCCAGCCGCATTCTGGAGGACCTGACCGAAGACGTGGAGACGCTGGCCGCCGAGAACAAGCTGCGCCAGGTTCCCGGCATCGGCAGCGGCTTGGCCTCCAAGATCGAAGAATACCTGCGTACCGGCAAGATGGAGAAATACCAGGAAGCTCTGTCCGCCATACCGGAAGGGCTGCTGCCCCTGCTCGAAGTTCAGGGCCTGGGCGGCAAGACCATCCGACTGGTCTGGAAAGAGCTGGGCGTCGAGGACCTGGCCGGCCTCAAGCGCGTCATCCAGGACGGCTCCTTGGCCAAGCTGCGCGGCTTGGGAGAGAAGCGGGCGGCCAATATTCTCAAAGGGATTGAGTTGTATGAACGGGCCCAGGAGCGCATTTCCATCTTCGAGGCCATGACCGTGGTGGAGGAAGTCCTGGCTTATCTTCAGAAGAACCCCAAGTTCCTTAGGCTCTCGCCGGCGGGCTCACTCCGCCGCATGCGGGAGACCGTGGGCGACATCGACATCCTGGCCGGCGGCCGGGCCAAAGACAGTCAGGAGCTCATCGCCTGGTTCACCCGCTTCCCCGGGGCCAAGCGCGTCCTGAGCGCGGGCGAAACCAAGAGTTCAATCATGGTTCAGGCCCCGGGCGGCCAGAGGCAGGTGGACTTGCGGCTGGTTAACGAGTCTGAGTACGGCGCCGCCCTGCAGTACTTCACCGGCTCTAAGGCCCACAACATCAAGCTCCGCGGAATGGCCAAGGACAGGGGGTTGAAGATCTCCGAGTACGGCGTTTTCCGCGGCTCACGAAAGATCGCCGGCCGCAGCGAGGAGGAGGTTTACCGCAGCCTCGGCCTGCCGCTCATCCCGCCGGAAATGAGGGAGGACCGGGGGGAAGTGGAACTGGCCCTGGAAGGACGGCTGCCGGCAATCGTCAAGGCCGAAGACATCCGGGGCGACCTCCATGTCCACTCCGACTGGAGCGACGGCCGTCTCTCGCTCCTGGAACTGGCACAAGCGGCCCGCCGCCTGGGCTATGGGTACATCGCCGTCTGCGACCATTCGCGGTCGGCCGCCTATGCCGGCGGGTTGAGTCCGGAGCGACTCCGCCGGCAAATCCGGGAGATTGACAAGCTGAACCAGGCGGGACGGGCCCCCCGGCTGCTCAAGGGCACTGAGGTGGACATCCTGGCCGACGGCCGCCTGGACCTGCCCGACTCGGTCCTCGGCCAGCTCGACATCGTCATCGCCTCGATCCATTCGGGATTCCGCAAGAACGTCACCGAGCGCATGATCAAAGCCATGTCCAACCCCCTGGTCACGGCCATCGGACACCCCACCGGCCGCCTCATCTCCGGCCGGGAAGGCTACCAGGTGGACCTGGACAGGGTCATGGAAGCGGCCCGGGCCGCCGGCGTGGCCCTCGAGCTCAATGCCTACTTCGACCGTCTCGACCTCAACGAGCTCCACCTTAAACAAGCCAAGGACAAGGGCATCCGCATCAGCCTGGGCACCGACACTCATCAGGCCGGCGGGCTGGCCATGATGCGCTTCGGAGTGGGCATCGCCCGCCGGGCCTGGCTGGCCAAAGCCGACATCCTCAACTGCCTGCCGGTCGAGAAGCTGAAAGGCTTAAGGAAAAAAGCCGGCTCATGATAGAATAGATTTCAGCCCGAAAGGAGACGGAATGATGAGCATCGAAAGATTGTCCGTGCCGAAGCTGTTGGGCCTGGCGGTCCGGGCCGAGATAGATTCGGACCGAGTCTATTCCCGACTGGCCGAGCGGGTGAAAAATCCTTTGCTCAAGGAAAAGTTCCAGATGCTGGCCTTCGAGGAGAGTAAACACACCGAAATCCTTAAGAATCTCTTCCGGTCCATGTACCCCGGCCGCAAGATCAATATACCGGCCCGGGCGGACCAAAAACTCCTGCCCTCCGTTAAGGTCAAGCCGTCCACCGGCCTGGTCGAAGTCCTGTCCCAGGCCATGAAAGCGGAAAAGGCCGCGCAGGCCTTCTATCTCGGCCTGGCTCGCCGCCTGAGCGCGGCCAAAAAGAAAATCCTGCTCTACCTGAGCAAAGTTGAGAAGAGCCACTTCCAGATGCTCCAGAGCGAGTACAGCCTGGCCCTCCAGTTCGAGGACTACGCCGAGAAGGATATAGAGAAAGTCGTCACCTAAGACAAATTGACAGGCCCGCCCTAACCTCTTAATATTAGGGGCAATGGATGAACCTTCCTGGTTAAAGGTCTGTCCGGAGTGCTCCCACTCTAATCCGTTTGATCACGACTACTGTGCACGCTGCGGCAAATATATCGGGGGCGCAGTCCAAGAAACCATAACCAAGCCCCCCTCCCCCCCGCCGGTCGAACGGGACACCCTGTCCTTCGCCCCGGGCCAGAAGTTCGGCCGCCGCTATGTCATCATCGAGGAGATCGGCCGCGGCGGCATGGGCCGGGTTTATAAAGCCCATGACCAGGAACTCAATATCGACGTCGCCTTGAAGATGATCAAGCCGGAACATTCCGGAGATCGTAGTTTCATCCAGCAGTTCAAGCAGGAAGCCCTCCTGGGCCGGTCTGTCTCGCACGAGAACGTGGTCCGCCTGTATGACCTGGGCGAACTCAACGGCATCAAGTTCATTTCCATGGAGTACATCCAAGGCCAGACGCTGGCCGATCTTATAAGGGCTTCAGGAAGACTTTCGGAGGAGACCGCGGCCGACATCTTGCGGCAGGTTTGTCAGGGGCTGGCCGTCGCCCACCGCCACGGCATCATCCACCAGGACCTCAAGCCCCAGAACATTCTGATCGACCGGAAAGGCCTGGTCCGTATCACCGACTTCGGACTGGCCCGCTCGCTCGAAGTCCCGGAAGGGCGTGCGTCTAAGGGGCTGGCCGGCACACCGGCCTATCTCTCTCCCGAGCAGGCGCGCGGTGAAAAAGCCGACGCCCGCTCGGACATCTACAGCCTGGGCGTCATCCTGTACGAAATGGTCACCGGCCGAAAACCCTTCGAGGCCGGTGACATCCAAGGCTATCTTGACAAACACCTCAAGGAAAAACCCGTTTCTCCCCAGCGTCACCAGCCCAAGCTTTCGGAAGCCGTGGACAGGCTGATCCTTCGCTGCTTGGATAAAGAGCCGATGAATCGTTTCCAAAACACAGACGAGATCCTGGCCGCCCTGCAAGTCAGGCCATCTCAAGAGCCCTCCGGGCTGAAATACCTGGCTCAAAATCCGGCGGCCCGGATCATCGCCGCGGTGCTGGCAGTGTCCCTCCTTCTGGCGGCCCTTTATTTTATTTTTCTCCTTCCCAGGCCGCTTCCGGTGACGAAAGGGGAAAAGGTCTCCCTGGCGGTCATGTATTTCGAGAACAATACCGGCGACCCGGCTAAGGACTATTTGCGCAAAGCCCTGGCCATCCAGGTCATTGAAAAACTATATTCCTCCCGCTCCATCCGCATCCTAACTGGAGACCAGCTCTTTGATGTACTGCGTCAAAAAAAGCTTTTAGATAAAGAAACGTACTCCACAGAAGATTTGAAAAGTGTAGCTTCACGGACGGGCGTGGACTATATTCTGCTGGGCAACTTCTCCAAGCTGGGTCAAAATCTCCGGATCAGCTATCTTCTGCAACAGGTTAGGCCATGGGAAAACAGGGTATCTGAACCAGTGGAAGGAAAAGAGGATGCCCTGAACAAACTGGTCAATAGTTTGGCCACTTTGATCATTAAGGGCCTAAAACTGAGCCGCCGGCAGATAGAGGCGGACCAAGATAGTCGGCGAAAACTCATCACCTCCAGCTCGAACGAAGCCTTGAACGAATACACCCAAGGAATCGAGCTCTACAACGAGAGGAGATATGTCGAGAGTCATGAATGTTTCCAGCGGGCCGTCCGGATTGATCCAGAATTTGCCCTGGCCTACTGGAGGATGGCCCTCTGCGATAATCAGCTCAACCGCCCGGAAGACGTTCGGCAAAACCTGGAGAAAGCTCTGGCCCTGGCTGACCACATATCCTCTCGGGAACAGTATCTCATCCGAGGTCTGTATGCCTGGCTGTTTAGCCGCTCCTACCCGGAAGCCGTTAAGTTTTTCCAACGACTGTTAAAGGATTATCCGGAAGACGAAGATGGCAACATCTTTCTC
>JBAVVA010000068.1:0-8019 GCA_049697055.1 Candidatus Aminicenantales bacterium | reverse complement strand
GACGGCACAGCGATTCTCCTGAGCCATCTTTGGGTTGGCCTTCAGCGTGCTGAAGAGAGGGCCGGCCGCCTCCGCGCTCTTATCCACTGGCGGGGGGGTTGCTTCCGCGCTGAGCTTTCCGCCGCATTTCTGGCAAAAATTGGCTTTGTCCTCATTCACCGTGCCGCAACTCGGACAGTTTTTCATGATACTCCCCTCCTCTTTATTTTCAGGCCCAAGGCTCAAGCCTTGGCTGATTTCTCTTTTTTCCCTTTTTTTTCTTTCTCGGAATACACAAACAGGGCGCTCCCGATCCGGATCTGGTCACCGTTCACCAGCCTCTTTTTCTTGATTCGGACGTTATTGACGAAAGTTCCCGACTGGCTGGCCTTATCCTCCAGCTCATATCCGTCCCGAACGAGGTGGATGGCGGCATGGACCTCCGCCACGGCGGGGTCCTTGAAGAGATAGACGTCGCAGCGCGGGCTGGAGCCGATGAGGGTCGGGTTGCGATAGATGATGAACTGCTTGCCCTTCAGCGGGCCGGCCGTCATCAGCAGCCAGGCCTCCTTGGCCAGCGTCTCGACCAGGCCTATCATAAGCCCGGCGCAGGCGCCCACCACGGTGAAACCTATGGCCCGGCTCAAGCCTGCCGACTTCATCATTGTGCCGCCCGATATAAAGTAGTTAATCGGATCGAAGAGCAGGCCACCGATGGCTCCGCCGATCATACCTCCCACAAACCCGTTCATGGCCATTTTCTTGCTCTTAAGAGCGATCCCCGGACCCAACCCCACGGCGATGAATAGGATGGCCCAGGCTATGCTCCGACTTATCATGATAAGAAGGAACCCGGAAAAATGATGCTGGGGATTCTTGGCCGCCTCTTCCCCTACAATTGCTGTTCCGATCAAATTAACAATTCGACTGATCAAGACTGTGGCGAGAATAGCGACGAGAGCGCCACCGATTCCAATCCCCAAACCGATCAGCCCGGAACGTATTGCGCGCCGATAGTTCCTGGCTAAGAATCCCTCCACAGCTCCGATCATCATGCCTATCATCCCCCCGATAGATAAGAGCATCAGAATCACATAAGCCCCGAGCTTCAGGGCCTCCTCCTCTGAAAGAACTCGATTTTGAATCGCAATCTCTTCCGTCGATGTCATGAAAGGCTCAAATATGGCCCAGGCGATGAACGCTCCGATCAGGCCGGCCATCATCAAGTAAAACCAATTGCGGTGAATGAAACTCGTTTTAGCCGGCTCGGCCGGAACGGCCGGCACCCCGGCGCGCCAGACGTTCTCTTCGGCCTGCCGGGCTAGGACTTCATCAACGCGCGCGTCTTTGAGCTCATCGGTGGTGATACGGATCTTGTCAGGCATGGGCGAGCCTCCCTAATTTTCTTCTTGCTCTTGGGGGCCGCAAGCGGCCTCTATCCTGGCCCCGTTTCATTCGGGCATCCTCAGGACAATATAGGGCCTCAGCCGAGCCGGGTCTTCCACCCGGTCCCGGTTGGCCTCATAGATATCTTTCCAGCGGGCAGCCTGGCCGTAGACTCCCAGGGCGATGGAGGACAAGGTCTCGCCTGCCTCCGTGACGTACTCATGGGTCACCTGAACCCCGCTGGAGTCCACTGATTGCACGCCCTCCGCGGACCGCAATATTTTTGAGACAAGCTCCTTCTGGGCATGGGTCACCACCCGGCCCTCGCACCAGACGAAAGGCCCCAGCCGGATCAGCCTGGCTTCCAGACCCGCCAGCCGCTTGTCCTCCTTCAACCGGCGGAGAAGGTCGTCGGTGGGAAGCGGCACCGGGATGTTTTGCTTGACGGCCATTTGCTGGATGGCGGCCAGTTCCTGGAAGTACCGCCGGGCCTGGAGCAGGCCGGCTATGAGCAGCAGGGCCAGGAGCAGAATGCCGATAAGAAACGGCGCGAAGCGCACCCCTTTCCGCTGGGCTTTGGGCAAAGCGGCGCGGACATCATCCATGGCCCGATTCATCCCGGACCGCAGGGCGGCCAGGTCCGCGGAATAAATTTTTTTCTCTCCGCCAATCCAGTACTGCCTCATGCGGGACAGCTTGCCCTGCTGCCAGATGAAGAAGCCGTCCTCCTCGGCCAAGGGGTCGATGACGAAGGCCACCTGCCAAGGCTGATTGAAAAAATTGGTCTGGATGAATTCGTCCTGGGGCGAAAGGAACAGGCCGTATCCCGGGTGGGAATGGTACCAGCCCACGATTCTCCGGCCGGAATGCTGAGCTTCCATGACGGAGTTTATGTGCTCCCAAGTCTGGTGGGTGAAGGTCACCTGTCCGGCCTTGGTCTGGGCATGCTCGCCCCGGATGATGTCCGTGATTTCCAGATAAGCTCCCTGCTTGTCCCTAGCCGGCTGGCCCACCAGAACGCCGCAGATTTCGATTCGAGTGTTTTCTCGGGCGTGGAGCCGGATGGCCTCATGGGCCTGGGGCGAAAAGGCCACCCGGAAGGGCGGCTCGGCGTCCGTGGCAAACGCTTTTTCCGGAAGGTCCTTCAGGGAAATCTGAGATATATCGATCTTGGTTGGGGCCGGGTTGGCTTGGCTCATGGTCTGTCCCTCTTATCGAGATCTTCGGCGTTCCATACCGGCCCCAGGACGTCCGGGGCATCCCCGTCAAACAGGTAGAAACGCTCTTCCATTCCCTTTCGGCCGGTGACGATGTCGAAAGGAGGCAGGCCTACGTCCGTCACCATCCTCTCCAAAAAATCTTCTTGGCCGGTAAGGGTATGCCAGAGCTTCGGGTTGCGGACAAGGCCGCAGGACGGGCAGGCCGCTTCCAGTTCGGTGACGCTGCGGAGCTGGCGGAAGAGGGGCTGGGATGTCCGGCAAGCCTCGCATTCCAAGGTTTGGACGATGTCCCGGCCGAAGTCGACGACCGCTTCGGGCCCAAGCTCGGCTCGAACGATGCCCAGCAGCTCGGCCAGTGTCGTTTGGGAAGCGCGCCGTCCCAGCCTCCGCAGGGGCCCGACCTGTTCGTGGCCGGTGCAGCTGGGCTTGCGCTCATAGGCGATGACGTAGGATTCGTGGGTCAGGCCGTTGAACAGGAAAGCTCGGCCTTGGAGCACCGGCATTCCGTGAAGATATTTTATGGCCTCCTGGCACTGGATGCCGGCGATGACCGAGGCCGAGGTGGGTGTCGTCGGCACGCGGCCCTGGAGCATGTCTTCCCGGGTCAAAAAATTACAGGACCGCCGGGCTTTAAGGATATCCCAGTCCACCTGGCCCAGGGTGCATTCATAGCAAGGCCCGTCGGGAGGCAGGAAGACGCGGGCCAGGCCGTTCAACTGCTCGATGGCGCCGTCGATCCATATTCGGCCGAGCTTCCAGCAGCTCTGGTTGACGAAAAGCCGGGCCTCCCGGTTGTCCAGCCCGGCCAGGACCACATCCGCCCAAAAGAATACCCCCAGGCCGACACCGGTCAAGATGTTGTCTTGCAGCCAGCGGACCCGGCCCCGGGGCCATATTTTCTGAACGGCCTGAGCCGCCACCTCGGCTTTGGCCCGGCCGCTGTCTTCTTCCCGAAACAGAATAGAGCGCGACAAGTTGGAATGCTCGATGGTGTCCAGGTCGACGACGAATATTCGGCCGACACCCAGCAGGGCCAGATTCTTCAGGATTTCATTCCCCAGGGCGCCGGCGCCGATGACCAGCACCCGGGCTCGCTCGAGCCGCTCCTGTTCCCACCATTGGATGAGCCGGAAGCGGGAGAAGCGGTCCCTCCCCTCTAACTGGCTCTGATCAAGATGAAGGATCTTGCTCACTCAGACTAAACCGCCGGCAGTGATCTCCGGGATGAGCCTCAGGACATCGCCGTCCCGGACGCCGGATTGGGCCAGGGTCTGGTCGTCCAGGAGCTGCTTCTGCGTGCCGAGATGGTGCAGCTTGTAGCTGAGCAATTGGCCGCCCGTGGCGTCATAGCGCGGATAGGCCAGCCGTTCAATCAGAAGGACGAGCAGCCTATTGATGGGCACATCGTCCGGCACTTCAACTTGATCGCTCTTGTTCCCGAAAAGATCCCTAACCTCGATTGTCAGGTATGGCAAGATCAGCCCTCCCTCCAGTATGAATGAACGCTCAAAAAGTCATGCCCCTCAACAAGAAATGCGACAGTGATTATATCTGTTCTTCAATAGATGTCAATGCTTTTTCCGGTTCGGCAAAGCCCATCTATATCCTCGAGGGCGGAAAGGGGGAGGCTGAACTTGTTTTAAAACGGCTTGGCCTCCTCGAGGATGTTTATGTTTCTCTCCTTGAGGTCGGCCATGAACTTGTCATACAGGGCCTCGCTGATGGCGTCCTCGGGAGCCACAATGCCCCTCGCTTTAATTTCGCCGGAGGCGATATAACGTGCGGCCAGGGCCACCGGGAAGCCGGTCACCCGGGCCATGGACGACAGGCCCGTCTTCGGGTCGGCCGTGTCCCACATAAAATACTCAATCTTCATCGGCCCGCCGTTCTTTTTGCCCACCACGGTGTTGTACATGACGCAGACGTCGGTGTCCCCCTTTCCGGGCGCCAGGCGGGGCCGGATCATGGCCAGCAGGAAATCGCGGGGAGCGATGCTGTGATTTTGAAACTTTATCGGCTCGATGTCCAGCAGCCCGCATTCCCTCAGAGTATCCACGCCGTCGAAGTGGCCCGGCCAGCGGACAGTCTTTTCGGCAAACTCTTTGAGCCCGGGCCGGGTAAAGATGAAGCTGGGCATGCCGGGGGTCACAGCGCAGACCAGCTCTTCGTCCTGGCCGAATTTGTTGAAGCGGAAGCGTTCCCGGTCGGTCAGGGCCGGGACTTCGACTACCCGTCCGTTCTTGATCACGTTGAGCTTGACCATGTATTCCCGCAGGACGTGCTCGAAGGCCCAGGTGATCATGTAGCGCAAGGGGTAGCGCTGGGCGGCCTGCTTATTGGGGATCCCGCCCACTCGGGCAATGGCCGACTCGGTCTCGTCCAGTTTCCGCATGGCCTGGCCCACGGTGACGTTGCTGAGACCCGGGGCAAAGCCCATGCCGTCAACGAAAGTGGCCTTGGTCTTGAGGGCCGTTTCATGGAGCCAATCGCCGTAGTCGTTGAGGGTCATCCCCTTCTTGAGCTTCAGGCCTTCGACCTCATAAGCGTCCGGCCGGCGGTGATATTCCTCCAGCATGTCCACGATGTGGCAGCCGCATTCCACGGCGCTCTCGATGAGCCGGTAGCTGGTGCGCCGGTCGGGAAGGGCGATCACGCCCACATCGTACTTTCCCATCAAGCTTTTGGTCAGAGCCTTATCCATAATATCCAGGGCATGGATTTTAATCTTGGGGCTGCCGATCCACTTGGCTGTCCCAGCCAGAAGATTGCGCCGCCGGCCCACAATCCCAATCTGCTCCACCTTGGCGTCCTTGGCCAGGTCATAAGCCACAGCGCGTCCTATCGCGCCCGAACCTCCGAAAACCAGGATTTTCATGAATGAGGTCTCCTTTTTAAATCAAATAAAATAAGGAAAATACCAATAAAATATATTTTGCGACAGAGAACCCTGAGCCCGGTTTAGAACCGGAAAACAAACCCGGCCCTGGCGGCAAACCCCGAGAAATCGATCTTCGCCTCGTGCACGTCCGAGATGCCAATCCCCGAAGGCGCGGTGTCACTGACCTGGATAACCGAAAAAGTTCCAAGAGCGAGGTCCCATACCTTAAAAAAGTAGAGTTTGCCGGATTCGGAGGTGGAGAACCCTGCACCTGTGGAGGTGGTGACGGAGCCATTGAAATTGCCGATTACGGCGTAGCGGCCCAATGCCTCCAGGACCAAGCCGAAGTTGGGGCTGAAATTGAGCTCAAATCCAAGACCCCCGTGGAAGCCGATGCCGTTCCCATCCGCTTTATAATCAAATTGCACCCAATCCGTTCCTTCAGTTATTCTAAAGATGTCTTCATATTTGGCCAGATAATATCCTGCTCCTCCTTGAAGAACAAGATTAGCGGAAGCTCCCATGGGCAGAGAAATGTACAGGCTGGCCCGAATGGGGATGGCACTCACGTTTGGTTTGGTAGAAATACTGGCCGAGCCGCCGATTTTGGTAAGGTTGATGATGGAACTGCTGGAGGATTGCAGATAGCCTCCCCCGAACCCCAGCCCGATGTTGGGCGTAAAATAAATAATCAGGTCACCGCCCGCATCCAGGCCGCCGTTAAAAGGCTTGTACTCACCGGATATAGTGTACCCTCCATACACATGGGCTTGTGCCGCCCAGAAATCCATGTAGCCTTTATTCCCCTCGTTGCCCTCCCCTCCCAACAGGTAGCCATAGCCGCCGTAGAGCTTCAGGCCGACACGGAGCTGGGCCTGGGCCGGCCGGCTTAAACAAAGCGCCAGGGCCAAGGCCAACACCACCATTCCAACTCTTCGACTCATGCGCATTTTGCCTCTCCTTGAATGAAGATCAACCTTTTTTTATCTTATCATCAATCGATATTACCTGTCATGCGTTTATTCTCGACTTGAATTCAGGGGCAACGGCACCCGGCCGGGCAGAAAAAACTGTGGGCTGAGGACGCCCGTCCCTTAACGCGCATCCGGCTCGGCGTGGATCAGGACACGTTCCAGGGAGGGGATCTTCTTTTTCAAGCCCTCCTCGATGCGCGTGGTGATGGCATGGACCTGGACGATAGACAAATTAGGGTCGAAGGAGCAATGGAGCGAGACCAGGAACCGGGAGCCCTGGCGGTGGACGGTGACCTCGTGGCAGCAGGACCGGCCGCCAACCCGGTCGGTCAGCCTCCTGATTCGCCTCACCAGGCCGGACTCTTGGGCCGTGACGTCTTGGCCGTCGCCCATCCCCGTCCCCCTGGATTCGATATGGGTGTTCACCTCGGTGATGTCCGGCATATCGGCCCGCAGGTCTCGCTCGATATGGCTGGCCAGGTCATGGGCCTGCTGGAGCGACAGGTGGTCGTCCACTTCCAAGTGGAGGTCGACGATAACCTGCCCTTTATCCTCATGGAGACAGATATTGTGGACCCCCATCTGGTTCCGGTTGGCTACGGCCCGGATGCGCTTGGCCATGCTCTCCCGCTCGGCCTCCCGCGGGTCGGTGTGGATGACGATATCGGCCCCCGAAGATATTTTTTGCACCTCGGCCTCCACGGCCTCGGCGATGGCATGGGTGCGTTCGATGGTCAGGTTGCGGTCCACCTCGACGTTCATGTCCACAAAGACGCGCGGCCCCGAGCGCCGCACCCGGACTTTGGCCACGTTCAGCACACCCTCGATCCCGCCGGCCGCCTCGGAGAACTTCTGGGCCAGACCGTCAGGCGCGCGGTCAAGAAGGACATCGACGGTCCGCCTCCCCAGCTTATAGCTGACGAACAGGACGATGAAGGCCACGGCCAGGGCGGCTAGGGCGTCGGCCTTTCCCAGCAGGCCGGCCGCTCCCCTGAACACATTCTGCCCCAGCCAGACCATGGCCAGGCCGACGATGACCACCAGGGAGCTCCAGATGTCCGTGGAAAAATGAAGGGCGTCGGCCTCCAAGGCTTGGCTTTGATACTTGCGCGCGGCGCCGGAGAGCATCCGGGAGCGATTGATATCAACCCCGATGGAGATGGCCATGACCAGGAAAGCCCACAAGCTGGGGTCGATCTCCCGGTAGTGAATGAACAGACGCTGGACGGCCTCATAGACGATCCAGGCGCAGGTGAGGAAGAGGAGGCCCGTTTCGACGAGCGCCGAGAAGTTTTCGATCTTGCCGTGGCCGTAGGGATGGTCGTGGTCGGCCGGCTTGTCGGAGTAGCGCACGGCCAGCAGGGTGATGACAGCGGCCACCAGGTCCAGCCCGGAATGAGCGGCCTCGGCCAGGATACCCAGGCTCTGGGTCATGAGGCCGATGACCAGCTTGAAGGAGGTAAGAAACAAAGCCGCGCCCACGGAGATGGCCGCTACGGTCCTTTTCTCTTTTTCGCCCTTTTCCATTGTTGTCTTTATATTACTATTGCGCCGGAGCCTGTGCAAATGAGCACCATATTGC
>JBAVVA010000067.1:0-2100 GCA_049697055.1 Candidatus Aminicenantales bacterium | reverse complement strand
CAGGGGTCCCTCTTTGTCTTTGCCTTTATCGAATTTGACCGGCTTTTCATTGAGGTCGCGCTCGGACCAGGCCCCGGGGTTTGCGGCCGTGGGCGCGTTATTAGATTTGGCCAGGACCGTTACGGTGACCTCCTCAGGTTTCTTCTCGGCCGGGCCTACGGTCCGGGCATAGGGGAAGAAAGCCGCGTAGCGGAGCCTCTCGGTAATGGGGTGGCTCTCGAATGAGGCGGTCAGGGGCCACTTCTCATCGCCCACGATAAAGGCCGCCATTTCGTCGTAGATGTAATCGTTCTCCAGCTTGACGCCGAATTCGGTCAGGTGGCCGACCAGCCCGGGCACCTGGCCGGGGTCGATCAGGAATAAAGCGCGTCCGCCCTTCCGGAGATAATCGCGAACGGTGGTCCACTCGTCGGCCGAGAGCTCGATTTCCGGGCCGTCCAGGACCAGCAGGGCGCAGTCTTGGGGAAATCGGCCGGGCAGGGCGTACTCGAGCGTCTTGACCTGGTAGGCGAATTTTTCCAGGTTGGTCTTGACCCAGGAACAGCCCTTCTCGGAAGAGTCGTCGATTTTCTTTTCCCCGTGGCCGGTCAGGAAATAGATGACTTTCTGGCCGGAGCGCGAGACTTTGATGATAGAGTTGGTGATGTCCTCTTCCTTGACCGAACTCGTCCGGTCCGTCTTGTGGCCGCATTCGAAAATCGTGGTGGTGAAGTTGCCGCTGACCTGATTTTTTTGGGCATCCTGCGGGTTCTTGTCCGGGTCGATGAACTCAACCTTGATTCTCTTGGTGTATTCGGTGTAGCGCTCGAGAAGGCGTTCCATGCGGAAGCGAGAATCGCTCTTCTCCAGGAAGAAACAGCGCAGGCTGACATCCTTGTTTAAGTTTCTCAGGATCTGGATGGTCTCGGGCGACAGGCTGTGGACCTTGTCCTCGGTGAAATCGAAGCGGGCGTGGTAGCGGCTGAAGACCACGTTGACCAGGACCAGGATGGCCAGCACCAGGAGGATGATGAATACCAGGTTGGAGGAGAAGAGGAACGCCTTCCGGCGGAAACCTTTCAGGTCCTTTAGGTTGGCCCAGGCCGACAAACCCAGAAACAGGAGGCCGAGGCCGGCGGGGATAAGGGCCAGGCTTGTCCGCCAGGGCCACAGGAGAAGGGCCAGGACGGTCAGGATGAGCAGGCCCAGACCGACCAGGTGAGCGTAGCGCTTGAGCGAGTCCATAGTCTTACCTCCACCGCCGGGATTGGATGACGGACTGCGTCAGGAAGAGCCCGAAAAAGGTGAAGCTCAGGAAATAGACCAGGTCGGCCGTGTCCAGGTTGCCCTGGATCAGGTTTATGAAATGTGAGGTGAAGGACACGGAGCCGAGAATATCCTTGAAGAATCCGCTGCTGAACAGAAAAACATAGTACAAGAATTGGAGGATCAACAGCGTGCCGAAGGACAGCACGGCGGCGATGATCTGGTTTTCGGTCACGGCCGAGAAGAGCATGCCCATGGAGATGAAAGCGGCGCCGATCAGCAGAAGCCCAAGGTAGCCGCTGAGGATGGGCAGCAGCTCGGGGTTGCCGTACAGGAAGCCGAACAGGGCCGACAGGCCGGACAGCAGCAGGAGGATAAGAAAGAGGAGCAGGGAGGCCAGGAATTTGCCGCTGACGATCTGGCCCACGGACAGGGGCGAGGTCAGGAGCAGTTCTTCGGTTCCCGTTCTTTTCTCCTCGGCGAAAAGCCGCATGGTCAGAAGGGGAATGACTAAAATAAGGATGAGCTGGAGCCAGAAAAAGAAACCGATGTACACGACTTGGTTGACGTTGGGCATCTGTCCGTAGCCGTAGCTCATCATCTGCTGGGAGTAGTTGGAATAATATTCATACTGCAAAACCTGAATATAAAAGAACAAGCCGGAAAAGCATAAAAAGATCGCTCCGACGATATAGGCGATGGGGGAGACGAAATAGGCTTGCAGCTCTCGTTTGGTGATCGACCACATGTTTTTCATTGGACGGTCCCCCCGGAGATGGCTTTGAGGTAAATGTCTTCAACGGTCGGCGTCATCGGCCGCATCTCCAGCAGCCCCAGCTCCTTCTGGCTGATGAT
>JBAVVA010000066.1:0-12842 GCA_049697055.1 Candidatus Aminicenantales bacterium | reverse complement strand
GGCGTTTATTACACGCCGTCATACATCGTGGACTATATCGTCAAGAACACGGTCGGGAAACAGGTCAAGGGCAAGAGCCCGGCCCAACTCGCCGGGGGAAAAAGCAAATCGCCATTCCGCGTCCTCGACATGGCCTGCGGAAGCGGCTCGTTCCTCCTAGGCGCTTATCAGTGTCTGCTCGACCACAGCTTATCTTGGTACTTGGATAACAGGCCGGAAACGCACAAGAAGGCCGTTTTCAAGGACCTGCGCAAAGGCATATGGCGGCTGACGATCGAGGAAAAGAAACGCATCTTGATCACGCATATTTTCAGCGTGGACATCGACCCACAGGCTGTCGAGGTCTCAAAGCTGTCTCTCCTGCTCAAGGTGCTCGAGGGCGAAACCGACCAGACCTTTGGCGAACAAATGAAGATCTTTCAGGAGCGAGCACTGCCCAACCTGGCGGAGAATATCAAGTGCGGTAATTCGCTGATTGGGCCGGACTATTTCAGCGGCAAGCTGATTCCCGATTCTGATGAGCTCAAGCGGGTCAATCCGTTCGACTGGAAACAGGCCTTTCCCGAGGCCATGAGAGCAGGCGGCTTCGATTGCGTCATCGGCAATCCGCCGTATGTCCGGCAGGAATTGTTGGGAAGCCAAAAGGAATATTTTCAGAAACATTACAAGGTATTCAACGGGGTAGCAGATCTTTATACCTATTTCATTGAAAGAGGCGTATCGCTGCTGAAACCGGGTGGGCTTTTCTCATATATCGTTGCCAACAAATGGATGCGCGCAAATTATGGCCAGCCTCTTCGAGCGTGGCTAAAAAAACAGGAGCTGGAAGAGATTGCAGATTTCGGAGATTTGCCTGTATTCAAGGGCGCAACCACCTATCCATGCATCTTAAGAATTCGAAAGTCTGGGGCTGCCCAGGCGGCAGCCTCGTATTCAACAAAGGTGGCACTGGTTCGATCATTGGATTTCCAGGATTTGGGGGAATATGTTCGGGCCAACTCGTATCCTTTAAAAATGGCGAGTCTTGACGAAAAGGGCTGGTTGCTAGCGGACAGTTCAGGCAGGAAATTACTAGAAAAAATTAGTTCAGCAGGCTGCCCTCTTTCAGAATATGTTAAAGGGAAAATATATAGAGGAATATTGACTGGTTTAAACGAAGCTTTCGTAATCGACAGAGAAACACGCGATCGGCTGATTCGAAAAGATCGAAAAAGCGCAGAGATAATCAAGCCTTTCTTGATCGGACGCGATATCAAACGATATATAGCGCCGAGACAAAAAAGATTTCTTATCCTAATTCCGAAAGAGTGGACCAATAAAAACCGCAAAACAATGGAACCTTGGGATTTCTTCCAAGAAAAATATATGGCGATAGCAAGTTATATGGAATCCTTCAAAATAAAAGCGCAAAAGCGCTTTGATAAGGGGGAATACTGGTGGGAACTAAGAGCATGCGATTATTATACGGAATTTGAGAAACCTAAAATTATTTTTCCAGATATATCTGATAGGGGCAATTTTTGTATTGATTTAGACTTTAAGTACTTTTCTGGAAATACAACTTATTTTTTTTCATCAAAGGATTTCTATTTACTAGGCATCCTGAATTCAAAACTAATGACCTATTATTACAAGAATAATTATGCGGTTTTTAGAGGGGGCTATTTAAGATTTTTTGAACAATATATAAGAGAGCTTCCCATACGAACAATAAACTTTGCCAGTCCTGTAGATAAAGCCCGTTATGATCAACTGGTCAAGTTTGTCGAATCTATGCTTACCTTGCACAAGCAGCTCGCCGAAGCTAAATCTGCTGCACAAAAAGAGATCATCCAACGCCAGATAGATACTACTGACAAAGAGATTGACCAAATAGTATATGAATTGTATGGCCTGACTAAGGAAGAAATTAAGATCGTTGAGGGGGGATAAAATGAAGGTGGCTCGACGGGCCAAAACAGGACTTGTTGTCGAACACGTAGAAGGTATTTAGCGAACAGCTATAAAGCGCTACCCAGAGATCATTACGGAATTCGCCAGAGGGCGAAGCGGTGTCTACGCGCTTTATAAAGGTAATGATTTATACTATGTCGGTCTCGCCAAAAATCTGCGGTCGAGACTCCACGGCCATCTTCGGGACCGGCACGCCGAAGCGTGGGATCGCTTTAACGTTTATTTGACGCAAGGTGACGAACACCTCAAAGAGCTTGAATCGTTGGTCCTGCGAATCGCATCTCCAAAGGGCAACAGGCTCACGGGAAAATTGATAGGCTCCCGCGATCTTCTGCGGGTATTCAGGCAACGGATAGTCGAATCTCAAAGGCGGGAGCTGGCCGATATAACCCTTGGAGAGCTGCCACGAGTGTCTACCGATCGCGCCGTTCGACGCAAGCGTGGAGAATATGACACCATTGTTTGTCCGGCTCACCAAGATGGTTTCAAAAAGGAATTCTTGGGACGGAGTAGGTGGTACGCGATAAGAATTTCAAAAAAAGTTAAAACGCGATTGAAATATATAGCTCTTTATGTAACTTCCCCAACTTGCCAAATTACTCACTATGGACAAATACGATCAATAAAACCTTGGCGCGATAGCGGAAAATACATTGTTCTACTTAGAGGAAAAGCAAAGCGAATCGGCCCTATTAGCTTTTCGCCAAAGGTCAACATCCAGGCGCCCCGGCTGGCGCTTATGGCCAGGCTGATGCGCGCTCACACCCTCGCCAACGCACTCTAAAAAGCATTCAGGCAAGCCTCAGAACCAGGCGTGTAGGCCGACGAAGAATCCCCGCGCCCGGGAAGTGAAGGAGCATATAGCCGTCGATCCGATACTCAATGTCCAGATATCCTTGATGCCAGGGCGATTGCGCTCGACGCTGTCGGGCCTAGAGGCATTGCACAAGGAGGGCGAGGTGATGGAGGAAGAACTCCCGGCCCCAGAGGCTTAAGGATTCCTGTTCCCGGAGGGGGACGAACCGCTCGACGTCTCGGCGTGCGGATTTCCAGTCGACTTCAGCGATTCTTTTTTTCAGGTTCGTCTTTAGCCAAACGGCAGACGATTGGCTGAGAACACGGCAGCCGGGATCAATCCTCCTGAATCTGTCGGCCGGCCGGAAATCCGGTTTGGATGATCAGGACGCTTCGGCGCATTCGCGCTTTTCGGGCTTGTTGCCACGAACGATCCCGGTTTTAGCCAGGCCCAGGAGCGCTGGGAACACGGAATGTCAGGAGAGCGGCTCAACGTCCTTCAAGAGCCGGTAAGCGGAAACAGCCCGCACGCGCTCGGCTAAGGGAAAGGTGCGTTCGCCGGCATGGATGACGTCGAGGCGCGTCAGTTTCAAGTCCGCCAGCGCGCTCCGCATGGAGGGCGTCAGGCGGGGCGAACTCGTCCTTTTAATCTCATAACCGAGCCGCAGCCTTCCCCTGACGAGGAGAAGGTCGAGCTCGGCGCCGCTATGGGTCGCCCAGAAATAGCATTCCTCCTCAGCGGCCCCGAGCCTGCGGATGAGCTGGTCCAATATAAACCCTTCCCAGGAGGCGCCGGCCTTGGGATGGCTTTCAAGATCGTCCATCGCGACAAGGTGAAGCAAGGAGTGAAGAAGCCCGCTGTCGGCGATATAGACCTTCGGCGCCCGAACTTGCCGCTTGGAGATGTTTTCGTGCCAGGGGAGGAGCTGCCGGACCACCAAAGCCGAGGTCAGCAGGTCGAGGTAGTTGCGGACCGTCGTGTCGGCGACTCCGAAAGCCCTGGCCAGTTCCGAAGCGTTCCAGAGCTGGCCATGGCAATGGGCCAGCATCGTCCAGAATCGCCGGAGCGCCGTCGAACGGATCATGATGCCGAGCTGGGGAATGTCCCTCTCCAGGAAGGTCCGCAGGAAGGCCGTTCGCCACTCGGCGCTCGCCCGCAGCGACGGCGCCAAGTAGGAACGGGGGAATCCGCCCCGCAGCCAGAGCCTCGATAGATATTTCGGGCCGACCTCGTCCAAGGCCAGTCCACCCAGTTTGTGAAAGACGATACGGCCTGCCAAGCTTTCGGAGCTCTGTTTGAGGAGATCGGGAGAAGCGCTGCCCAGTATCAAGAAGCGCGTCTTGAGCCCCGGACGGTCAGCCAAGACGCGCAGAACGGGAAAGAGGCCAGGTGCCCGCTGAACCTCGTCGATGACGACCGTGCCCCGGAGATCCTTGAGAGCCAGCATGGGGTCGTCCAGCCTGGCGAGATCCTCCGGGTTTTCCAAATCGAAATAAGAGCTCGGGCCTCTCGTCTGAGAAAGAAAAACCCTGGCCAGGGTGGTTTTTCCGACCTGGCGGGCGCCGATGATGGCCACGATAGGATGCTGGCCCTGGAGGCGCCGCAGGGCCTCCAGCTCACGGCGGCGATCTATCATGGTTTGAAATTACATTGAAAAATCGGTGTTGTCAACAGAATATTCAAGGTAATAACGGCCAGGCCTCCCGGCGCGCTGAGTTGGGAACGCGCGGGCGCTAAAGAAAGTAGGAGATATTCCTGGAAGGCGGCCTGAGGCGGCGGGGGCCTTTTGGCCGCAAACCGAAGCTTCAGGTGATCGATAATCCGGTCCACAACGGGATGCTCCGTGATGAAAGCGATGACCTTCATCGCGCCGCTGCGGCGGGGACAGCGCATGGGGTCGACCTCGCAGACCTTGCGTATCATTTCGGCCCAGCCCTTGGAAGGGACGCGCCGGAGCTCCTCCTCGTCAATACGGAAGGGAAAATCGGCGTCTCTCGCCTTCCGGACCTTCCCCCGGTGGGCGTTGGCATACAGGCCGTATTAGCGCACCATGACCTGACCCTTGTCTGGAATATGCGAGGTGACCCGGGCGATGAACTCCAGATAGTCCATCGTCTTTCCGCTCGCTCCGACTTGCCTGGGATGTTCCGAAACCACGTCTTGAAATCAATAATCAGCCGCCGGCGCCGCTCTCCCAAATTCTCCCCGATGACTTGCCCGGGATGTTGATCGTCGTCCGGACCGAGCTCGAGGATCGCCACGTGCTTGACTACAATCCGCGGCCGGCGATAGTATTCTATCGTAATCAGGAGGGGAAATCCATCGCACGGAGCGGCTATTCATTACACCGCGGAAAAAGGAATCAGAACCAGAGCGTTGAATGAGTAAAAGCGTGTCGAGTGATTTTTTAAAGCGTCGGGGGGGTGCCGTTCTTTTTCCGATGCTTCCACTTACAAGTGTATTGTTTCTCCTTTTTCCAACACTCTGCCAGGGCCAGACAACGGACCCATGGGCACAGGTAAGGCTCGACGCTGCCAGTCCCGAGGAAAATCAAAGAACCCCGGTTGTTCAGGCAAAGCTCCAGCACTGGTTTGTGCAAAGGGTCGAGTGGTATCAATACGTTCTTGATGATACCTTCATAGGCAGGGCAAACCCTCCGGTCATTGATCTGGGCAAATTTCACCGGTTTCCTCCACCAGTTTCTGTCGCCTCCAACCGGACGAGGCCCGCCAGGGGCCGCGGTCGGGGATTTGACTTCCCCGTTTGGGCGGCATTATTCTTCCTCCAAGGGGAGAAGAAATGAAAAGGGGAATCGTACGCAGTTTTTTCATTCCGGTCTTCGTCGCCGCCCTGTCCGGCTTCGCGGCCGCCCAGGCGGGCCCGCCGTTCGACCCGTTTGTCACGTACGGCGGGATGATGCTGTCCGGCCGGATCCAGAACATGGTCGCGACCGATCAATATCTGGCGGTCCACCTCGTGGTCGGCCCCAAGCACGAAGAGATCTGGGTCCTTGCCGAGCCCGACTTCCGGTTGATGATGGAGAGAGTCTTCATCCACATCGAAGATAAGATCATCCTCGACGGCGACCGCATCGCTTTCGTCGCCTCCGAGACCGAACCTACGTCCTCCTCGGTGGGCCTGCACATCTTCAACGTGGCGAACGGCGCGCGCGTCTCGTACGCGCGGATCGGGCTCGTCGATCATATCGGCCGCTTTCTCATCGCCGGTGGGGATTCGGTCGTGAACATGACGGACGGCTCCGTGGTTTACGGCGAGACGCGGGAGCGGGGTTTCGAATTCCGGGCGGTGATTGGCGACAGGATCCTGGCCATAGTCCGCGACCGGCCCGGCGGCGGACGAAAGCCCGTCCTCTACTCTCCCTTCTCCAATACTGACGCCTGGGCCGGCCAAACTCTGGCCCCCGAGGTGGTCGAGTTCATCGACAATCTCCTGACCCGGCCGTCAACCCTGCATTTCGACGGGTTTCCCGTCTTGCTGGCCGAGCAGCCGCGGACGAAATCGAGCCGGCCTTTTCGATTTTTGCTTCTCAAGTCCAACGGCGAGGGGACCATCCTCGACCGGACGTTTTTCGGCCTGCAGGAAACGCAGCCCTACGCCACCGTAGATTTCGCTTATTCCGTGCCTTCCGCGAGCGGGCGCACTCTCGTCGCCGGGATCAACACCCGGCATATGGGCAAGGTGGACGGCGAGAAAATGCTCATCGCCACTTTTAATGACTCCGGCCGCAAGCTGGCCCAGGCCCAGATCGACCTCCACGACAATTCCGTGGCCTGGACGGGGATCGACAGCAGCCATAACCTTCTCGTCTGCCTGAACCAGTACCGGCCCAAAGCGAAGGACCTCATCTCCACCTATTTCCTGCCCGCGCTGGGCCGGACCGATGCCGAGTGCGCCTTCAGCCCCCAAGTCAACAACAAACCCGCCATCTGCGGCTCCGACCTGATCATCTGGGACTTGATCAGAAAATATCCGCACGGAACGCCGGTCCCGCCGGGGGCGAAAATGACGTTTCCCGCGGTCATCGGCGTCAACCCGCGGACGGCCGCCGTCAACTCCTTCTACCCCTTCGACAGCGAGCGCTGGAAATTGATGACTTACCTCAATGACCGGGGGCGGCACGTCTTCAACGCCAGCCACATTTTCCTGCCGTTCGAGGGCGGGGTCGGCGTCAAGGGCGGCTATCTGGTTTTACCCATCCCGCGCACCGTCAATGGCTGGGTCGATGCGTGGCTCAACGTAAACCGGCCGGCTTATGTCGAAAGGGATTACGACGTTTCCTATGGCCCGCCCTGGGCCTCGCTGGCCGTCAATTTGGGGACCCTCGACGGAACCAAATGGCACACGCTCTCCCAGCCGGGGACGGCCTATTTCACCGTTTCCTTCGGCGCGGTGCGGCAGGAATTTCCGGTCACCGTCGTTGGCAAGCCGGCCAACCAGCCGCCCACGGCCAAATTCGTGCTGATCGACCGGCCCGTCAACGAGATGTGGTTCACGGAAGCCATTTTCGAGGGCGAGGCGTCCTCGGACCCCGACGGCCATATCGTTTCCTACCTCTGGGACTACGGCGACGGGACGCCCGCCTCCGGCTCCTACGGACGCCACACCTATCGCTCGCCCGGAGAATACACCGTGACGCTGACGGTCACGGACGATAAGGGCGCCACGGGCCAGATGAAGAAGAAGATCCTGGTTGGGCGCATTCTGACTTTCAATAATGAAGAATTCACCGTCCCCGCGGTCGTGGCGCCGGCCAAGACCGTCGGCTACGACATCGAGGTGACGACGGGAGACGTCGAGGACGCGGGGACGAACGCGGCCGTCTACATCGCCCTCTACGGCCCCAAAAACGCCGACGGCGAGCGGACCGGGACGGGGGAGATCAGTCTCTACGGCGCGATCGACGAAACCAATTCCGACCCCTTCGAACGGGGCAAGACCGACGTCTTCAAGTCCCACCAGGGGCACGGGGTCGGGCTCGCCGATTACGCGAACCTCGACGACATCGTATTCATCACGCTCCGCCACGACAACTCCGGCGGCAAGCCGGAATGGAACGTCAAGTCGATCCGGATCAAGAACCAGGCGACCGGCCAGGAATGGTTCTTCGAGCCCAACACCTGGCTGGGCTTCAATAAAGAACCGCTGAAAGACGTCATGGCCCGCTTCACTCCGTCCGGGAGCTCGTATCCGCGCGGGGTTCTGTTCGGCGGGCCGCAAGTATGCTGGGACATGACCCAGGCCTGCGACCACACCTTCATTCTGAACGCCGCGTCGGGCAAGTTCTATTTCACGATGCTCGACAAAGCGAACACTCTAGAGATCTATCTCAACAACATCATCGTCGGCCGGCAGTACCCCCACGGCCAAGGCGTCGCCACAGCGCCCCACATCCCCAAAACGGAATGGGGCGTCGAATACGATATCGCCGCGATCACCAAGCCGACCAGGTTCAAGGTCCGGTCGATGAAGCCGGACTATGCTTGGAGCGAGTCCTTCGTCTGGATCTTCCCGTCGAACTGGAAGGGGCACGACGGCGCGGTCAAGGGCGCGGTCCTTCTTTATCCGATGCAGGGGCAGACGTCGGCGTTGTCCTACGGCGACACGGCGCGGCAATTCCTGCGCGACCAAAACACATGGGACAACATGTTGGCCGCGGCGCTCCAGCCCATCATCAATTACGGCACGGAGGCCATGGGCATCTTCGGCATGCCCACCGCGACCAGCCTCTCCGGGCCGATCGAAGTGCGGGTCGGGTTCTATGTCTCGCAAGCCCTGGACCAAGCCATCAAGAAGCTGGGTCTGACGCTCCAAGCGAGCATCCTGGGCGAGACGATCGATCTCTTCAAGTCGCTGATCTCCGCCAGCGAGTGGGCTCGTCAGCTCGGAAGCGTTACGGCTTCGGGCGCGGCGGCGGCCGGGGGGCTTTATTTATTGGGGCGCATGGCCGACAACGACACCCTGCTGGTCGAAATCGTCCAGATGCTCAATATCATCAAAGGCAAGATGGACGCGGCGATCGGAAGCATCGACTCCAACGACCCGGCCGGCTTCGAGCGAACGATGGCCCAGGTCAAGACGATCGCCCTGGGGAAAAACTCGGCCAGCCAGGACCCCGCGGATTACATCATCAATTACGCGACGTACGGGATCACCGATATGAATTCGACGCCCACGGACAACTACTGCCTGTCGATGTCCTGCATCCTCGAATACAACAATATCCAGCGGTGGAAAGTGGACGATTATCCCGGCGTCTACCCCTCGGACACGATCTATCCCATCTCCGATGCGGACAAAAAGGCCGAGTCGAAGGAGGCGATGAAGACCTTCGAGCCGCTGTTCAAGAATTTGATGATGATCGCGGGAGTGGTGATCGATATCGCTCTGCTGATATAGGTGATAAGAGTTTCCTTTTCGGATTTATCCGCCTGCGGGCGCAATTTTGGCTCGAAGTCCCCATTTCTCCACCGATCGGAAGTCTAAACCGAACGTCAGGACCTTTCAGGATAGCGGGAAAGTGGGGTTGGAGTGGCCGGCTAACCGGCCAAGGCGTTCGATGAGCCCGAGATCGCCCGGAGCTCCCCCCCGCTCTTTGAGAAGATCATGAAAAATATTCGACCGGGAGGTCGGCGGCCAGGAGATATTCCTGAAAGGCGGTCTGGGGCGGCGGGGGCTTTTTGGCCGCAAACCGAAGCTTCAGGTGATCGATAATCCGGTCCACAACGAGATGCTCCGTGATGAAAGCGATGACCTTCATCGCGCCGCTGCAGCGGGGACAGCGCATGGGGTCGACCTCGTAGACCTTGCGTATCATTTCGGCCCAGCCCTTGGAAGGGATGCGCTGGGCGTCAGGGCGATTGCGCTCGACGCTTACAGGCCTAGAGGCGTTGCGCGAGGAGGGAGAGGTGATGAAGGAAGAACTCCCGGCCCCAGAGGCTCAAGGCTTCCTGTTCCCCGAGGGGGACGAACCGCTCGACGTCTCGGCGGGCGGATTTCCAGTCGACCTCAGCGATTCTTTTTTTCAGGCTCGTCTTTAACCAACCGGTATCCACTTTGATTTTTTTGCCGGCCCACGGTCCTTGCTGGTCGATTGAACGGCTTAAGAGTCCGAGGTCCGGAAGGATCTTTTTGCCAACATACCAGATGAAATCGTACCAATCCCGGCCTTTGGTGTACGTTCGGCCGAGCAGGGCGCCTATCTTCATGGCAAAGCCGGATTCAAGGCTTTGCGTTGTGATGGCCGTGATGAAGGGAAAGGCGAGATAGCGCGTTTCAAAGGTCGACCCGCGTGGAGGATTTACGTCGATCTCGAGCTTGACTTTGATAAGCTTCCGAGGGTCTCTGGGATACCGCAGGACGGGGGCGAGGTCCAGGCCGAAAGCGCCTGTCCGGAGAAACGCCTTCTTGACCGCCGTCCTATCTTCAGCCTTGAACTGATGGCTGAAGTCGAGGCCTTCGCTTTTTCCGTCTCGGACGACATGCTCCACGGATCCCCGCCAGGAGAAACCCGGATCCGGCCGCTTTAGGAAGAAGTCCAGGTCCTCGGAGAAGCGGTCCATCCCGTGGACGATGCGGAGGCATGTTCCGCCGTGAAAAATCGCCTGAGCCTTGGAAAAGAGCCCGGCTCGGGAGAGACTGGCCAGGACTATGTGTTGGACGATCTCCTGCAGGACATTCTCCTGGTCGAGGGCGCTCGTGATTGTATATTCCTTAATCTTTTCCTCTAGAACCCGATGGATCATTTTTTAACCTCCCGGGCGAGCCCCCGCAGATAATCCATTGTCCGGCGGTTGCGGAGGCTTCCGCACACCTCATTCAGGCCATCCCAGGCCATGTTTTTCAAATCATCACGCTCGATTCGCATGGAATCCGTCAGGAAGGCCAAACCGTCCTTCTCCCAACTCACGTCCTTTCTGGTGTAGACCAGGTCGGCGACGGCCCGCAGGGGAGTGGCGACGAAGGCCCAGCTCCAGCCGTCGATCTTGAGGGCTTGAACTCCGGCTCTTGGATTTACGGCGGGAACCCGAACAAAGCTGAAAATACCCACCGGGGTTTTGAACCTGCGGCTTCGCGAAGAGGTCACGCAGCTGACTTGAAAAACGGCTTCCGGGATGAGGCCGTAATGGGCCAGGGCCGACTCAAGGCTCACGTGTGAGGGGAAGTGCAGGATCGCGGCGACGACGAATGGATGGATATGTGTTTTCCGAAATTCCGGCGCCAGCAGGAATAATCCCGGCTTGAGCCGGATGATCTCGCCCGCGGCGACAGCACGATGCACGAGCACTTTTTGGGCTGCCTCCGACCGGTCGCTAAGAATGTTTCGGATGACGGTTTCATCGAAGACCCCCCCTGGGGGCGAGAGACGGAAGACCAATTCTGTCACGGTTTGCATCGTGCTATTAGGTTACATTATTCGTAACCTTATTGCAAGTGGCCTTTTAAAACGCTTCGCCAGCGGTGAAATAGACACCCGAAGTCCCTTTTCCATAGGCGAAATCGAGCCTCAGCCTAGTGCCCTCCCGGTTCACCCTGAACCGGATTCCAAAGCCGTAAGAATATTTGAACTTGGCGGCGGACAGGCAGGCGATCCTGTCCGCCACTTCGCCCATCCCGGCAAACCCGACCAGGCCGAACCTCCACCACAGGGGAAGGCGGTATTCGGCCTGGGCGGCCAGCAGGACCTTGTCCCGAAAGCGGCCGATGTAATAGCCGCGCATCAAGCTGTCGCCGCCCAGCTGTGAGAGGGACATGAAAGGCGTTGTCCCCGGCGTGGCCTGGAAGAGACACTGCAGGGCCAAAACGTGCGATCTCCACAGAGGATAATAGCGCCTAAGGTCGGCCTTGAACTTGAGAAAATCATAATCGCTGGCCAGGAGGCGGTGGAACAGAGTGGAGGAGACCTGGAAATAATTGCCGCGCGATGCTGAAAATATATTGTCCCGGCTGTCCAGGTTGAGGACCAAGCCCAAACCGGAAACGAGGCCGCCCCGTCCGCCGATGATGTTTCCGAAGGCCAATTGCCCGGCCCGCTCGAATTCCAAGAACTTGTAGTGCTCAAAGTTGTAGGCCAAGCCGACATAGAAGTTGGCCCGGGGAATGATTTTTTTCTGCAGGGTGACCTGCAAAGTCTGCTGGACGGGGGTGTAATCCTCCTCGGCGGAGTCGGGGGTATCAGAGCCGAGGCCCCAGAACTTGTCGGGGAACTTTCTCAGTTCGAGCAAGCCGGAGAGAAGGAGAGTTTCGCCTCTGAGGTAGAGGTTGGGTTCGAGGCTTAGGCTGAATTGTCTGTTCTGGGTATAAACCGCTATGGCTTGAAAGTAGGAGGGCCGGCCGTCAAGCGCTGTTCCTTTGGGCCGGAAGGTGTAAATCCCGCCGGCGCCGAAGGCCAGGTGGGTTTCGGGAGTATAGTAGATGACCGGCAGGACGACCAGGCTGGCCGAGCGCGTCTCTGTCTCGGCCGCGGGCTTTTCCTGGGCAGTAAAAGCCTTCCAGGGAAATATCAAGGCCGTCAGCACGATAAAGACAACGAAACGGAATCTTGCTGAGAAATATTCGCCTTGCCGATTCATAGGCCCGTTTTTCATTTTGCTTCCCCAAAGGTACGAGCGAAACAGCGCCATGCTAGGGAATAAAAAGGAAAATGTCAAACCGCGACCTGCCCCATGAAGTTTCTTTATTTCTGCCGCGCCATCTCCTGAGGATCCGGGCGTATCATGAAAAAAGGAATGCTTCTCGGGGCTTAAACGAACAGCGACACATCCGACTGCTGGGCCTGCTCGATGAAGAAGGCCACCCCAACGCAGGCCTGAACCTCGTCGAGCAAAGCCTCCCGGGGGATCTCCATGACTTCCATGCTTGTCTGGCAGCCGTAGAACTTGACGCCCAGGTCAATGGCCTCCTGTCTCAGCTCGGCCAGGGAGGGGAGGCGCTTGGCCTTCATCATCTTCTTGAACATCCAGCGGCCCAGGCCGCCGAAGCGAAATTTGCTGGGCGAAGCCTTGGCGATATCGCCGCCGTACATCCAGCCCAGCATCCTGCCGAAAAGGCCCCGGCCGGTGCGGGTCTTCTTTTT
>JBAVVA010000065.1:0-2477 GCA_049697055.1 Candidatus Aminicenantales bacterium | reverse complement strand
AGCGTCCTGGAGCTTCCCGGCCTGGAAGACAACGTGATCGTCACCGACAGCATTTCCAAACGGTTCAGCTGCTGCGGGGCGCGGATAGGCGCCTTCATCACCCGCAACGGCCGGGTCTTCGACGCCGCGCTGCGCTTTGCCCAGGCCCGGCTCTGTCCGCCCTCCATCGAGCAGAAGGCGGCCCTGGCCGCCTACCGGATGGGCATCGGCTTCTTCGAGCCCATCCGCCAGGAATACGAGCGCCGCCGCAACGTCCTCTACGAGGGTATCTCCTCTATTCCCGGGGTCGTCGTCAGCAAGCCCCAGGGCGCTTTCTACATGGTGGCCAAGCTGCCCATCAAGGACTCCGACCACTTCGTCGCCTGGATGCTGACCGAGTTCGAGATGGACGGCCAGACGGTCATGGTCGCGCCGGGCCCGGGCTTCTACTCCACGCCGGGCAAGGGGCTGAATGAGGTCCGGATGGCTTACGTCCTCAAGGAAGAAGACCTGGTCAAGGCCATCCGCGTCTTCCGCGCCGGCCTGGAGAAATATAAGAAGCTTTTTCCTTGAATTCCGGAAACTAGAATTCCGGTCCCGGGAATTCCAGACCTAAAATCTGAACATAATCCCGGCTTTTTTGCTCAGGCCATTTTTTATCGCTCGAAAAGATTTGCCCAACTCCTTGCCTAAAGCGGAATCGAATTCAGCCAGCCATTTACTTATATATTGAGAATCATATTTTGAATTTTTGAGAAGGATCGTCCGAATATCTTCAATATCCCGGGCTCGGCCGGCTATCATCTTGTGGATGATGACGTCCTCCAGCGCGGCGAATTGAATTTCGGTTCGGCCGAGTTTTATGGTCTTGGCCCTGATGATCGCCTGGCGCTCGTAGGGAGAATGAGAAAAGATCAAATCGACCCGAATCCCGCTTTTTTCATGGATGACCGGCAGAACCATTGTTTCTTTGACAAACGTTTCGATATTGGACACCAGCGGCTTGAGGTTGAGTTTTTTTACAAGATTTATAATTTTTGCCAAGCCTTCGATGCCAAGTCCGAGGGTGATGTCGATATCCTTGGTCAGTCTCGGTTCTCCGTAAACCAGGACGGCTTGTCCGCCGATGACCATATAAGGAATTTGTGATTGTCGGAAAGCTCGGCCGATCCGTTCAAGCAGGTTTTGGAACACTGTTGATGGCCTTGGCAATTCTAATGTCCAGGTCAAGCCCGTCCAGGGGATCTCGAGGAGGGAAGGCACCCAACGCCGCGGCTTCCCGATACATGGCCTCCAGAAGCTTCCAATTTTTTATTAGATTTTGCGGCTGGCGCCTGATGAATTGATCCTCAAAAGAATAGAGTTTTTTGCTGTTCTTTATCATTTATTACAAATATTATATCATATTCTCTAGACAGCTTTAGCCTATTCCGCTTCCAAAAAACATCTTAGAGCGTGCGGCACAAGCGATTTATGACTCCCGCCACCGGTTAACCATCACGTTCAGCCACTTCACGAATTCCTCTGTGGCCTTTTTGTTCCCGGCCGCCGTAGGATGGCTGTCGTCGGAGGCGGAGGGGTAAGCGCTGAAGTTGGAGTTGACCGTCTTCTGCTGCTGGACCTGGCCGTTCCAGAAGCGGTGGTGATTCCCAGCATCCTTGCCCGCGTCGTTTTTTTTGACGCTCCCGCTGTTGCTGGTCAAGACATTATAAAAATTATATATGGCCACATTTTTATGGGGATAATCCTTAAGCCAGTCGTTCACCAGCCAGTCGCTGAGGGCCCGGGCGCAGGCCGCATGCTCGGCGTCCGTCTCGTTCTTCGACTGCGGGGGGGAGGTGACCAGAATAAAGAGCTTGTCCTGCCTCGTTTTGAAATAGGCCAGCAGGTCATTATAGATGCCCTTGGCGTTGCCCACAGCGTGATACTCCGAACCGCAGTCCTGCCCGCGCAACGGGTTCTTTCCCTGCACGGCCGGGTCGTTCGGGTTTCCTCCCAGGTAAGAGTTCGGATAGCAGGACTTGAACATGACGATGGGATTCTCTCCGCCCGGGTCCTTCTCCAGCCGCGAGTAAAACTCGCCGCTCCGGCTGCTCTCTTTGTACAAGGCCGCCAGATACTTGGCGCTCTTCGGGCCGCAGAACCAGTTCCAGAAGTTGCCGATGTCTGTTTTATCGCCGATACTATCCGGCCCCCAGCCGTAGTTTGTGTCCGATACAAAATAGTTGTTGTCCCGCAGGGCGATTCCCAGGTCGCCGTTTCCATCCGTCAGCCAGTTTTCCCCGCAGGAGTGATGGATGAAGACGAGCTTGACCGTGGCCGCCGGCCGGCTGGGGTTGTCCGCGGCCCGGAGAGACGCCGCGGAAAATGCGACGAGCGCCAGGCCCGCCGCCGCCAGGACGACGCCGGTCAGGATAGATCTTTTGGCTGTCATAGTTTCCCCCTGAGTTGAAGATTATTCCGTTAGATGGATTTTCTATATCATTCCTGTCCCAGCC
>JBAVVA010000064.1:0-2248 GCA_049697055.1 Candidatus Aminicenantales bacterium | reverse complement strand
GTGCGGCGGATGATCTCGTTCTGGAGAGTTTCTCCGAGGTCCACAAAATAGTCGCTGTAGCCGGCCACCCGAACAATCAAGTCGCGATATTTCTGCGGATCTTTCTGGGCCTGGCGGAGTGTCTCGGCGCTGACCACATTGAACTGGACGTGGTGGCCGTCCATCTGAAAATAAGTCCGCACCAGGTGGACCAGGTTGTCCAGGCCCGACTCATCGGCCAAAAGCTGGGGGGTGAATTTCTGATTGAGAAGCGTTCCGCCGGTGCGGAGGTGGTCCATCTTGGCCGCGGACTTCATGACCGCCGTGGGACCCTGACGGTCTGCGCCCTGGACGGGCGAGATGCCCTCGGACAGGGGCTCCCCCGCTTTCCGGCCCTCGGCCGTGGCGCCGGTGACGTGGCCGAAATAGATGTGCACGGTGGTGGGCAGCAGGTTGATGTGGTAGGCGCCGCCCTTGGTATTGGGCCGTCCCTCCACGGCCTCGTAGTAGGCCTCAAAGGCTCTTTTCATGAGGTCGTCGGCGTAATCGTCGTCGTTGCCGTATTTGGGAGTCTTATTCAACAAGAGTTGGCGCAAGGGTTCCTGCCCTTGAAAATCAGATTGCAATACTTTGACCATTTCCCCCAAGCTCAGGGTCTTCTTTTCGAATACGTGGTATTTCAAAGAAGCCAGGGAGTCGCTCAGCGTTCCCAGCCCGACGCCCTGGATGTAGGAGGTGTTATAGCGGGCGCCGCCGTCATGATAATCCCGGCCGCGCTCCAGGCAGTCGTCGATAAGCAGCGACAGGAAGGGCGCCGGCATATGCTCCGCATAGAGGCGCTCGATGATGTTGTTGCCGGCGACCTTGACGTCCACCAAGTGCCTGACCTGCCGGCGGAAGGCCTCAAACAGCTGGTCGAAAGAAGCAAAACTCTCCGGGCCGCCCGTGGCCAGGCCGATCCTTTTTCCGCTGTGCGGGTCGAGCCCGTCGTGGAGGGTGATCTCCAGGACCTTGGGCAGGTTGAAATATCCGGTCAGGTTGTAGTTCTCCTTGCCGAAGATTCCGGCCTCCACACAGCCGCTCGCCCCTCCGCTGCGGGCGTCCTTCAAGGATTTGCCCTGGCCCAACATTTCCTGGAGGATCGCCTCGGCGTTAAAAATAGAAGGCTGGCCGTATCCGGTGCGGACGATGCGGAGCGCCCGCTTCAGGAAGCTGTCCGGGTTCTTCCGGCTGATCTGGACCATGGAGCTGGGCTGCAGGAGGCGCATCTCCTCGACAACATCCAGAAGGAGGTAGGACATCTCGTTGACCCCGTCCGCTCCGTCCTCGGCCAGGCCGCCCAGGTTGATCAGGCAGAAATCGGTATAGGTGGCGCTCTCCTCGGCCGTCACTCCGACCTTGGGCGGAGCCGGCTGGTTGTTGAACTTGATCCAGAAGGCCTGGAGAAGCTCCCGGGCCTTGTCCCCGTCCAGGGACCCCTCGGCCAGACCCCTCTGGTAGAAGGGATCAAGGTGCTGGTCCAGCCGGCCGGGGTTGAACGAATCCCAGGTGTTCAATTCGGTGATAACGCCCAGATGAACGAACCAGTAGTACTGCAGGGCTTCCCAGAGGTTTCGCGGGGCGTGACGGGGCACCCGGGAGCAGACCTCGGCGATCCGGCCAAGCTCGTCCTTCCGCCTTGGGTCTTTTTCGGCAGCGGCCAGATCGCGGGCCAGGCCGGCGTAGCGTTCGGCATAAAGGACGAGGGCTTCGGCGGCTATATCCATGGCCCGCCATTGCTCCCTTTTCCGCAAGGCTTCCGGATCGCGGAGCGGGTCGAGGCGCTCCAGGTTCCGGACGATGTCCCGGCGGAAATCTTCGAACCCGCGGCCGTAGATCTTGTCGTCCAGAACGGTGTGGCCCGGCGCCCGCTGCTCCATGAATTCAGTGAAGAGGCCGGCCTGGTAGGCTTCGGTCCACGGCGCGCTCATCTCGGCGAAAATCTTGTCCCGAAGGCTGTGTCCCATCCAGAAAGGAATGATCGTGTCCCGGTAGAGTGCGCGGGTTTCCGGGGAAACGAAAAAAGGTGTCTTGGGCCGGCTGTTCAGGATGTCCAGGTCCTGAAGGCTGTGGCAGGTGAGCTCGGGATAGGTCGGAGTGGCCTTGGGTTCGGGCCCTCTTTCGCCGACGATGAGCTCGCCCGGGCCGAGATAGAGGCTCTTGCGGGCCAGGAGGTGCTTGAGGGCCAGGGCCCTCTTGACCGGGGCGGAATCGGTCGGCCCGGCCAGGC
>JBAVVA010000063.1:0-2611 GCA_049697055.1 Candidatus Aminicenantales bacterium | reverse complement strand
GCTTAAAACCGAAGGCGGGGCCGGCGAAGGCAAAACATCGAGAAGTGCCTGAGCCGAAAGTGTACCTGGCCAAAATGGCAAGCTCTATATAATCGAGAGTCAGCTTGGACCTGTAGGGGCCAAAAATATCCGTATTCTACTCTCTATACCCTTTCTGGACAAACAGTAGCTGGCCCACGAGGCTGAGACGGCTGTTGAACTTATAGGCTACAAAGCCTCCCAGAGCCAACCCCAATTTGAAGCTGTTCGAAAAATCCTTCTCGCATTGCTTGGACAGGCTGAAGCCGAGAAGCGGGCCGTAGCTGGAAAGGCCTTTGTCCGGCGAAGCCAGGCCGGACGTGGTCAATGGGGCCAGGAGGGACAGGCATCCCAGCAGGCCGGTGATCGTCTTTCTCAATTTCCCGCCTCCCTGATGAATCCGGCCCAATTGCCGCTTGATGTTTTTCCTTACGATACTAGGCAATAATCATGGGCCTGTCAACAGGCTGTATTTATTAACCAAAAATTCACCGAGTCTTAATCATTTCTTAACCATCCCGCCCTATCATCTGGCCTGAACAATGAAAAAACTTATATGCAAGCGTGACATTAAAAAGGAGGATTCCATGTCACTCAAATCGAGACTGGCCATGCCGGTCATTTTTGCTCTCGTCCTGGCGCTGTTCGCTCCCCGACTGAGCGCCCAGCAGACATTCAAGACGACCATCTACTTCGACTTCTCTTCGCCCCTGACGACTGACGGGGCTAAAACAGCCTCGCTCTTCAATCAGTTCAATTTCCGCCGGGCCTACTTCACCTACGAGAACAAGATCAACGACAACCTCAAGTTCCGCTTCCGCTACGACGCCGACAACACGGCCAACCTCACCTCAGTCGATTTTGCTAAAAGCTCAGTCAAGAAGGACGACAAGCTCCGCCCCTTCATCAAACACCTCTACCTCGAGTATTCGAACCTGCTGCCTAATTCGGTGATTAGGGTCGGTATGGAAGAGACCATCACCTTCAAATTTGCCGAAGACCGCTGGGGCTACAGGAGCGTGGCCAAGACCCTGACCGACGGCTATAAGGACGTCACCGGCGTCGATATCGACGCCACCTCAGCCGACTTGGGCGTCAGCCTGGCCGGCTCGCTGTCGAAATACTTCCGCTACGGTCTCCAGCTCACCAACGGGGCCGCTTATTCTCATGCCGAGAATGACAAGTACAAGAAGCTTATGTTCCAGGCCCAGCTCGTGCCCCTGGCCGGTTTCTCCCTGGTCGGCTATGTGGACTACGAGAAGCAGAGCGGCAGCCAGAAAGCCCTGACCTATAAAATCGACTCCGCCTTCGAAATGGTCCGCAACCTGACTGTGGCCTTCGAGTGGTTCACTTACCGGAATGACCTGAATGTGGTGAAAGCCACGGGAGAGCGCTACGACGTGGACGGCTGGTCCCTCTTCGGACGCTACATCGTCGACCCGGATAAGCTGTCCCTTTTCGCCCGCTATGATCACTACGAGCCCAATACTAAAATATCCGGCGATAAATCCAACTTGGTCATAGCCGGTTTCGACTGGGCGCCCTTCAGCACCACCTTCCGGATCCAGCCCAACATCTGGCTGTACAACTACGAGGATTCGGCCAAGAAGAACGACGTCTTCCTGGCCCTCACCGTTTTCATGGAATTCTAAAAGGAGAATCATCATGAGCACCAGAAAATTTCTATTCATCCTGGCCAAGGGCCTGCTCGTCGGGCTCCTGATCTTTGGCGCCGGCTCCCTTCTGGCCCAGAAAAAAATGGTCCAGATCAAGGGGTCGGACACCATGATCAACCTCGTCCAGATTCTGGCCGAGGAATATATGGACCGCAACCCCGGCGCCCTGCTGGCCGTAATGGGCGGCGGCTCGGGGACCGGCATCTCCGCCCTGATCAACGGCACCTGCGACATCGCCGACCACTCCCGGGAGTGGAAGCAGAAGGAGATCGACCAAGCCTGGGAGAAGGGCGTCCAGCCCCGCTTCTTCGTGGTGGCCGTGGACGGATTGAGCATCGTCGTCCATGCCTCAAACCCGGTGGAAAAGATGACCATGGCCCAATTGGGCGCCATCTACCGGGGCGAGGTCAAAAACTGGAAAGCGGTGGGCGGGCCGGACCGGAAAATTTCTCTCTACGGCCGCCAGTCCAATTCCGGAACCTACGTCTTCCTGCAGGAGCACGTCCTGGGCAACCGCAACTACTCCACCGACATGAAGGAGATGAACGGCAACGCTCAGATCATCGAAGGCGTGCTCAACGACGAGGGCGGCGTGGGCTACGTGGGCGTGGGCTACCTTTTCGATGAACAGGGCCAGGTCCGTAAGGGTTTGAAAATTGTGCCCATGGCCAAGGACGACAAGTCGCCCGCCTACCTCCCCACCGATAAAACAGCCGTAGATGAAGGCAAGTACCCCGTGGCCCGTTCCCTTTTTCAGGCCACCAACGGCAAGCCCTCAGCGGCCGTAGCGTCTTTCCTTAAGTTCGAGATGGGCCCTGAAGGTCAGAAGATCGTCGAGCGGGAAGGCTTTTTTACCATCAAACCTAAGGACCTGGTTAAGAACGAGAAGAACCTGCAATAAGCCCTCAGTCCCCTAT
>JBAVVA010000062.1:0-1756 GCA_049697055.1 Candidatus Aminicenantales bacterium | reverse complement strand
GCGGCCGAGGGGATCCGTGGGAGCTCATCATCGAAGCGATCGACCTGGGTGTGAACTGGGGCCTGGATTACTATATGAATACCCATTGTCTGACTTTTTCCGGCAAAATGTCGGGTCATGTTCATGTCGAAGCCGTGGGAGAGACCGGCGTTCCTTATTGGGCTCAGGACAACGACTGGGAGGGCAACGTGACCCTGACCTGTGCCATCCCCCAAACGACCGCGCCGGTCCCCGTCTGGGGGGTCATCTACGGCAAAGGCAAGAACTTCCGGGCCAAGAATATGATGGCCAGTCTCTATCCCCGGACCTTGGCCTTTGGTCAGTTTCTGACGAGCCAACCCAATAGACTCCTCCAGGCGTTGTCCTTTTTTTGTTGCTGGCTGGAAGGATCGATAGGAGACGGCACGATTAACATCAGACTCAAGAAGGCCCAGGTCGACAGGTTCAACGGACTGGCCGCGACCTTCGCCACCATCATCATCCCCTTCACCTCTCCGGTCCCCGAGGTGAAGACCTATGAGATCGAATTTCAGAATGCGGAATGGCAGCTGAGCCGGACACTCAGCCGTGAGGGCTACCAGCATGAGATCACCATGGAGTTCGTCGGCTGGGATCAGACCCGGCGACGGATCAAGGATCAAATGACGCGGGAGCTTTCCAAAGAGGGAGCGCGGGGCACGTTCACCTTGAAAATCGACCTGTGCGCCGGATGTCCGCCGGATTGGCAGCCGGACATCTGACCTGTCGGGGCATGGGGCAGAAGGACCGCCGGATAGAAGACTGTCCTCGCTGATCGTGGTATCATCATGCTATCTAGAAGGCCGCCGGGGTGGCGGAATTGGCAGACGCAAGGGACTTAAAATCCAAAAAGGATGATTGAGCGTTTCCCTTGTTTTTGCCAGATTTCTTTTAAAAATCAATAAGATCGGCTTATTTTTGTGTTCCGTTGTTTGTCGCTATTTGCCGTTGTTTGACCGATGAATATTCACAAATCATTCACACCGCTAAGGACTCGCCCCGATGCATTCCTTGGGCAAAGCGACGAACATAAGAAAGGTTTACGAGGTTGATTCGACGATCTGCCTTAGCTGCGCGGAAACGATGAAGGGCATCGCCTCTATTACGGACGCTTAAGCTATCAATCCTCTTACCGACCAGTTGAAGGTGACTGTTCGCGGCCGGGAAGCCAGCGTCTTCACATGTCTTTGAACAGGCCACTCTTGTGGCGACCGAGTAGCAGATGGAGTATTTTTTATGACATGCGATCTGGATGCGTATTCTGGCCAATCCGGCCACGGATTCTGGTTTAAACAGGCCACTTGTCGGAGCGAGGCGATGCTGGCTTTTCATTATATGTCCTTGTGGCCGGAATGAGTCAAGGATTTTTGCTTTCTCATGGATTCCCCTTAGATCTCCGGCCGGTAGGCGTTGTGGACGCGGTGGCCCATGATGGCGTCGGAGAGGGTGGGGGAGGAGAACCTCTCATGCCAGTTAGCCACGGTGGCCTGGGAGGTGTCAATGGGCGCGGAAAATTCCCCCTCTTCGGGCTTTGAAAAATCATCCCCCTCCCCATATTAGTTTTGATCGGTCTCGGGCTCTCGGATGAGCCTTGCCTTGAGCTTTTCTTTAAGACGATACGAGTTACGCTTGATTTTAATCAAAGTTTTATATTGAAGATTTATTTTCTTGTGTTAAAATCTTAAAGGGTGAGAAAAATGAAATTCAGAGTAATTATTGACCAGGATGAGGATGGATA
>JBAVVA010000061.1:0-4459 GCA_049697055.1 Candidatus Aminicenantales bacterium | reverse complement strand
TCCAAAGGCTGGGAGGTCAAAGAAGTCTATCATCTTGAGGCTGTTAGCGGAAAATCGGTCATGGGTCTGCCCGAGACCCAGAAAATGCTCTCTCATATCAAGTCGGGCCATATCACGGGCCTGCTTTTTTCAAAGCTCGCCCGACTAGCCCGAAACACCAAAGAGCTTTTGGAATTCGCCGATATCTTCAGGCAGTACAATGCCGACCTCATTTCTCTTCAAGAGGCAATCGACACCTCTTCCCCGGCTGGAAGGCTCTTTTACACCATGATTGCGGCCATGGCCCAATGGGAGAGAGAAGAAATCTCAGAACGAGTAGCAGCCTCGGTGCCTATTCGGGCCAAGTTAGGAAAACCAACAGGAGGGCAAGCTCCTTTTGGATATCAGTGGATCGATAAAAAAATGGCGCTCAATCCAAATGAAGAGCCGCTTAGGAAGCACATCTTTGAGCTTTTCCTGGAGCACAAAAGAAAAAAGACAGTAGCCCGTCTTCTTAATGAAGCAGGCTACAGAACTCGAAGAGGATCAAGATTCTCCGATACCACAATAGCAAGACTTTTAAGGGACACTACGGCAAAAGGGCTTCATCGGGCTAATTGGACAAAAGGCCCGCCTGATAAAAACCAAAAAAGAGTAATTAAGCCAAAAGAAGAATGGGTCTTCCAGAAGGTAGATCCAATTGTTTCAGAAGAACTTTGGGATCAGTGCAACGCTATTCTCGATGAGCAAGAAAAGCAGAATAAAAGGCCAGCCAGGAAAACTGTCCAACTCTTTGCTGGATTCGTTTTCTGTCATTGCGGCCACAAAATGTATGTACCATCGAATTCTCCAAAATACACTTGCTATAAATGCCGGAATAAGATTGGAACCACAGATTTAGAAGAAATCTTCCATCACCAGTTAAAAGACTTCTTCTTCTCACCAACAGAGATTACTAATTATCTAAACCAGGCTGATCAGGTTATCAAGAATAAAGAAGAGCTTTTGAAAACCTTGGAAGGGGAAAGAAGAAAAACAGAACAGGAAATGGAGAAAATATATCGGGCTTATATCAATGAAGAAATCACAATGGAGGGCTTTGGCCGACACTACCGGCCTCTTGAAGAGAGGCTGAAGCAGATTGATAGCCAAATACCAGAAATCCAGGGAGAAATAGACTTCTTAAAAATTCAATACATCTCCTCAGACCAAATTTTCAATGAAGCCAAAGACCTCTACTCCCGCTGGCCTCAACTTACCTCTGAAGAAAAACGAAAAATCATTGACAACATAACAGAGAAGATAGTTATCGGAACCGAAGATGTAACTATAAATCTTACATACCTTCCCTCATCCTCTAAATTGGCGGCATCTGGGCAACACAACCACAGGGGTTCATGGCCGCCACCAGCATGAAGCCGCAGGGGAAAACGACACTGCCTGACAGCCGGCAGATGGTGACCCTTCCCTCTTCCAGGGGCTGCCGCAGGCCCTCCAGCACGCTGCGTTTGAACTCGGGGAGCTCGTCCAGGAAAAGAACCCCCCGGTGGGCCAGGCTGATCTCACCCGGCCGGGGCACAAGCCCGCCGCCGATGAGTCCTGCCTCGGTAACGCTATGATGGGGCGCCCGGAAAGGCCGCAGGCTGACCGCCCCCATCTCGGGCGCCAGGCCGGCGGCGCTGTAAACCTGAGTGACCTCGACCACCTCCTCGAAGGTCATCTCCGGCAGGATGGTCGGGATCCTCTTGGCCAACATGGTCTTGCCCGCTCCGGGCGGACCGACCATCAGGATGTTGTGGTTGCCGGCCGTGGCCACCTCAAGAGCTCTCTTGACATGATGCTGCCCGCGGACATCCTTGAAGTCCACCTCGGCCTCCAACTTTTGCAGGAGGTCCTCCAGGGGAATTCGGCCGGGGGCCACGGCCTCCTCCCCCCTGAGCAGACGAATCACATCGGCCAGAGTCTCAAGCCCGAAAATGTCAAGGTCGCGGACCAGAGACGCTTCCCTCTCGTTGGCCTTGGGCAGGACGATGCCCTGGAAACCCGACCGGCCGGCCAGCGCCGCCGAACACAGAGCCCCCCTCACCGGCTTGAGCCGGCCGTCCAGAGTCAGCTCGCCGAGGAACAGATGGTCCTTCAACTTGGCCGAGGGTATGACCTCCAGGTAGGCCAGGAGGCCGAGGGCGATGGGCAGGTCGAAGGACGAACCTTCCTTGCGGCGGTCGGCGGGCGCCAGGTTGACGGTCACCTTGCGGGCGGGAAGCTCATAGCCGCAGTTCTTGAGCGAGGCCCGCACCCTCTCCTTGCTCTCCCGGACGGCCGTGTCGGGCAGGCCGACCGTGACAAAATTGGGCAGGCCCAGGCCGACGTCCACTTCCACGTCCACCAGGTAGGCCTCAATGCCCTGGAGCGCGGCGCTCGATATCTTGAACAGCATCCCATAGAAAGACGCGGGAAAAAGGCGGCTGTATCAAACTCACTTGGAGAAAAGGTGCTTTATTCGTGATGGATTGTCATCGGCCGGCCCAGGAGCCCAGGGTCAGCCTTTTTTGCTGAATTCGTGGGAGAGCTTGGCCAGCTCTTTCTCGATATCGCGCTCGGACCTGAGCTTGATCTTCTTAATATCCCCGCTGATCTTTTGGAGGACGGGAGCCGGGGCTTCCGGCATTTCAACCCTGGTTTTTTTGATGGCTTCCTCGACCTTTTTTTCCGTCTCCTCGGGGGGTTCCTCGGCCTCCTCGGTCTGTTCGGGCAGGATCTGCTGACGGGCAATGGGAATGGTCAGGCCGGCGATCCCGCGCAGCGTCTCGAAGACGCCCCGTCCGTTGATGGCCGCCGCCTCGAAATAAGGCCTCAGGTAGGGGTTGAGCAGGTTGTTGAAGGTCTCCACAGAGGTCAGGTCCTCCAGGTCCCTTTTGTTGTACTGAAACACAAGGGCTATGGAGTTGATATCCAGGTGGGTTTCCTCCAGGAACCGGCGCAGGCTTTCGAAGCTCTCCAGGTTGGCGTCGAGCAGGGGGACCTGGGAGTCGGCCACAAAGACGATTCCGTCCGCGCCGGACAGCACGCTCCGCCGGGAGGCTTCGTAGAAGACCTGGCCGGGACAGGTCATGAGCTGGAAATGAACCTTGAAGTCGCCGATCAGGCCGGCATTGATGAACAGCAAATCGAAGAAATAGGTCCGCGACGTGTCGGTCTCCAGGCAGATGAGGTCTCCCCGGGAAGAGGAGTCGAGCTTTTGAGCGATGTAGCGAAGATTGGTGGTCTTTCCGCTCAGGCCGGGGCCATAATAAACAACCTTGACCGCGACGTCATTAGTTAAATAGTTTACGAAAGCCATAGGAAGCAGCCGCCTTAGAGTTAGCACACTCCAAATTATTAGTCAACCGGGAGGGGGTTCTATTTGAATTTAGCGGGAGGGCCGCAGCAGGGCCTCAAACAGGGCCTCGTATCTGTCCATGACCCTCTCCCAGGTGTAGTATTGCCGGATATAATCCAGGCCGTTTGACCCCAGGGCTCGGCGGAGCCGGCCGTCCCGGAGCAGGAGGTCAAGGCATCCGGCAAATTCCTCATAATTCATAAAATAGAGGCCGCAGCGGCCCTTCAAGCAATGGTCCTTCAAGGGCTCGGTCCGGCCTTGGGCCAGGATGGGAGTCCTGACGGCCAGGGACTCCAGGGCAGCCATACACAGGCTCTCCAGATGGGAGGGGTGGATGGTCACTTCGGCCGCGGCCATGGCGGCATTTTTGTCCCCGGGCGGCACAAAACCAAGGTACTGGATCTGCGGATGGTTGGGAATGGGCATGAGCTGCTTTCCGACCAGGACCAGGGTCAAATTGGAGCGCCGGCCGGCATACCTCAGGAAATAGTCAAAAAGCTCCTGGCAGCCCTTGCCGGGCTCAATCCGGCCGGCATAGAGGATGAAGGGCGAGAATAGGCCGTATCGCCGTTTAAACCCCTCCGGGTCAGACTTCTCGGGGATGTCCACGCCCACCCCCACCGTATCCTGGTAGCGTCCTTCGAAGGAGAAGATACGGCCCAGCATCCTTTTCTCGGACTCGGTATTGAAGACAAACCCCTGGGGAGCGGCGAAAACCTCCCGCATCATTTCCAGCCGGAGGGCGGGCTCGTCATGGGCCGTGGGGACCAGGGCCTTGGGCCGGTGGCCTACGGCCGGCAATCCCCAATAGGTGTTGTAATAAAGATAGGTAAAGAAGATGAACAGGTCGTGATCCTTCTCCTCCCGCCCCAGGGCCTCGATGAGCGCCGGGCTGAACGGCCCCTGACGCTCCATCCAGCGAAGCTCATCCTGGCGGTTGTGGCTGTGGTGGAAGATCCAATCGGAATAAGCATTGAAGGCCCGGATGTCGCGCGGCCGGCGGACCTTGTATCTTTTGACGGCAACGGCGTTGAGCAGGCTCTCCCCGGCCGGGTATTCGTTCTGCCAGGTGATGTAATCCTTGGCCGCGCTTGTATAGAC